>CAXUNZ010000399.1:0-2006 GCA_964252525.1 uncultured Acetobacteraceae bacterium | reverse complement strand
CCCACTGGGGCCGGCGGCCCCAGACCCCACTATGCTGCTTGCAACGCCCTCGCCTTCCTCTTGAACACCATTACTCCGTCATCCACGCGCCCGAACCGCAACGCCATCATATCCAGCGCATAATTCTGGTGCACGCGCCACGGTGTTTTCGATCCCTGCAGCGGCATCAGATGCAACCCGCGCTGCACATAGCCCGAGGAAAAATCCAGGAACGGCTCGGCCTGCACGTCCCCGTCCTTTATCTCCGGCGCGCAGTAATCCACCCGCGCGCGGTCCATGTGATTGATCAGCCGGCACACATAGACGGAGGTCAGATCGGCCTTCAGCGTCCAGGAGGCATTGGTATAGCCGAACACGGAGGCAAAATTTGGCACGCCGTTATACATCATCCCCTTGTAGGTGAAGTGCTCATGGAAATTCATGCGCTCGCCATCGACGTTAACCGCCATCCCGCCGATGAACTGCATCTTCAGCCCCGTCGCGGTCACCACGATATCGGCCGGCAGCTCACGGCCGGATTTCAACCGGATGCCGGAAGAGGTAAAACGCTCGATCGTGTCGGTTACCACGGACGATGTGCCGCCCTTGATCGACTCGAACAGATCGGCGTCCGGCACCAGGCACAGCCGCTGGTCCCAGGGATTGTATGTCGGCGTGAAATGCGTATCCACATCGTAATCGGGCCCAAGATGCCCACGCACCAGATCAAGCAACTGCGTCTTCATCTTCTCGGGCTTGCGGCGGGAAAAGCCGTAGATGTACATCGTCAGGAGTACATTGCGCCACCGCGTGATGCTGTAGGCGAGCTTGCCCGGCAATTTGGTGCGCAGCCAGTTGGCAAACGAATCTTCCGCGGGGCGGGAAACGACATAGGTCGGCGACCGCTGCAACATCACCACATGCGCCGCGCGGCGCGCCATCTCCGGCACCAGCGTCACCGCCGTCGCCCCGCTGCCGATCACCACCACCTGCTTGCCCGCATAATCCAGATCGGCCGGCCAGTGCTGCGGATGGACGATGCGGCCGGCAAAATCCTCCATGCCCTCGAAATGCGGGTTGTGACCCTCGGCGTAATCGTAATAGCCGCTGCACATCAGCAGGAAATTGCAGGTAAAGCGCGCCGTCGCGCCATCGTGCTCGGCCTGGACCGTCCAGCGCGCGTCTTCGGACGACCAGGCAGCATCGCGGACCATGTGGTTGAACCGGATGTGACGGTCGATACCGTTTTCGGCCGCGGTTTCGCGCACGTAACTCAGAATGGCGGGCCCATCGGCAATCGCCTTGGCATGCGTCCAGGGTTTGAAGATGTAGCCCAGCGTATACATGTCGGAGTCAGAACGGATGCCCGGATAGCGGAACAAATCCCACGTGCCGCCGATGGCGTCCCGCCCCTCCAGGATGACATAGGTCTTGCCTGGGCACTGAGTTCGCAGGTGATAGCCCGCGCCGATGCCCGACAGGCCGGCGCCCACGATCACGACGTCAAAATGCTCCATATCCATCCCATCCTTGGCGCGGGTCGGGCGCCTGTGTGATCCTTGTTAACATAGTCCGCGCAGGCACGGTGTCAGGACAAGGGCACGTCTGACGCAGGCGTGATCGTCCAGGCGGTCCCGGCCGGCGCGCACAGCACCGGCGCGCCATTGGCGGTGCGCACCGCGGCCGAAAACCCCATCGCACGGCGCACCGCGCGGAAAAAACCGCCATGCGCAACGATCAGGGGCAGCCCCCCGCCGGCCAGCACCTTGTTCATGGCCGCAACGGCACGCACGCTGAGATCGGCGAAGCTCTCGCCACCTGGCGGGCACACCTCGCCCGCGGCCCATTCGGTGAACCACTCGCCCATCGCCTGGCCTTCCCGCGTGCCGAAGGCGGCCTCGCGCAGATCGGCCGAGACCGTGACGGGCAGGTCCAGCGCGGCGGCGATCACCCCGGCCGAGTCGCGCGCCCGCTGCAGGGACGAGCTCCAGATTTCCGTAATGCCGCGGCCGGCTAGCACACGCGCA
>CAXUNZ010000398.1:0-2045 GCA_964252525.1 uncultured Acetobacteraceae bacterium | reverse complement strand
GACTTGCGGTTGTGCGCCCTTCGCCACGAGGGACTTCACCTCGTCCATTGCCTCGGCGAAACGCTTGTTCAGCAAACCCAGCGCCTCGCCGTTCGATTGCTGGATCAGGTCGCCGATTTCCTGCATGTTGGACACCGCCCGCTCGTAGGACGACTTCAGCATCTCCGCCTGCCGCGCCGCACGCGCCTGCGGCGTCTCGGACGCAGAGAACGAGCGCATGCCTTCCGTCAGCTCGGACATCGTCTGCTGCATGATCTCCATGTTCCGCCGCGCCACCGCCTGCGCGCCCTCGAGCGCCACACGGTTCGCCGCCGACAACGTCTCGAGGTTGCGGCGATGCGCCGCCATCAACGATTCCATGTCCGGCAGCGCGGGCGGCTTCATTTCCGCGAACATGCGCGTGAACTCGCCCATTGCCTTCGTGCCCATGTCCGTCATGTTGCGGCCGATAGCCTGGGCCGCATTGGTCCCCGACTGCAGCGTGCTGTTCGGGCCATTCTCGTCAGACATCCGCTTTCCCCTAGAATTTGATACGATCGTTGGCGAGAGTTCGTAGCATGCTTGAAGGCTAAGGCACGCATATCCCGCATACAATAAACGGCAACGCAGCCGATGCGGTTGCGCTTTGCGCCAAAAACGGCCAACGCAAGGCTCATGTCTGCTCTATCCTGGATCGTACGCGCTCCCGCCGCCCCCTATTTTACGACCGAACACGGCGCCACCTGGATGCCGCTCGGCCAGAATGACGGCGTAGACTGGCCGGAACTGGACGGGCTCTACGCCCGGCAGGACCTAGCCTCCGTCAAGCGCTACCTCCGCATGCTGGCGGACCATGGCGTGACCGTCCTGCGCCTGATGCTGGAATACGCCGAGACCGGCCACCGCTACTTCGAACAGCCCACCGGATGCTGGAACCCGGTGATGGTCCAGCTTTGGGACGACCTGTTCGCCCTGTGCGAGGCCGAGGGCCTGCGCATCCTGCTCACCCCGATCGACAACTTCTGGACCTGGATCCGCTGGGACTTGCATCCGTGGAACACGGCCAATGGTGGCCCTTGTCCCAGCCGCACCCAACTCCTGACCCACCCCGGCGCCCGCGCGGCGATGAAGCGCCGCCTCGCCTTCGCTACCGAACGATGGGGCGCCAGCGGCGTGATCTTCGCGTGGGACCTCTACAACGAGATGCACCCGGGCCAAGGCGAGGAGCGTGCGCCCGAGTGCTTCACCGACTACATCGACGACGTCGGCCCCTGGCTGCGCGCGCTGGAGACCCGCCTGCACGGCCGCGCCCACCTTCAAACGGTCAGCGTGTTCGGCCCGGAGCTGGTGTGGAAGCCCTGGATCATTCCGCCGATCTTCCGCAGCCGCGCGCTCGACTTCGCCAATTCGCATTTCTACGGCGAAGGCACCATCGACTTCCCCACAGACACGGTCACGCCGGCGCTCGAGGTCGGCCGCCAAGTGCGCGCCTCACTGGCCCAGATCGATGACGGCCGCCCCTTCTTCGATACCGAGCACGGCCCGATCCACACCTTCAAGGACCACTACACCACGCTGCCGGCCGCCTTCGACGACGAATATTTCCGCCATATCCAATGGGCTCACCTGGCATCCGGCGGCGCCGGCGGCGGCATGCGCTGGCCCAACCGCAACCCCCACGCCCTGACCCCGGGCATGCGCCGCGCGCAACGCGCCATGGCCGGCTTTCTACCTCTTATCGACTGGCCCCGCTTTCAGCGTACGCCGGTGCAACTCAGCGTGCATACGCCGGGTGTCGAAGCCATAGGCTGCGGCGACACACGCCAGGCCGTGCTGTGGATGGTGCGAAGGGCATTGCTGCCGAATGGCCAGGTCAGCCGTGAACCAGCCCCGGCCCGGCTCAGCGTCCCCGGCCTGACGGACGGGCGCTACCGCCTAACGGTCTGGGACACCCGCGAAGGCGCCACCCTCGAGCAGCGCACCGTCATGTCGTCGAACGGCAAATGCGACATAGACGTAGCATCATTGGCCGGCGACGCAGCCCTGGCACTCTCCCCGTCCCCTTG
>CAXUNZ010000397.1:0-2068 GCA_964252525.1 uncultured Acetobacteraceae bacterium | reverse complement strand
GGCCGCGGCGCGCTTCCACATCGCCGGCATCCCGCTGGACGTGGGCACCACCAACCGCAGCGGCGCGCGCTTCGGCCCGCAGGCCATCCGCCACGCCAGCCGCATGCTGGTCGATGGCGCGCACCCGCATAGCTGGGTCGATTCAGCGAGGCTGTCCATCAGCGACATAGGCGATTTTGCCATCGCGCTGGGCGATATCCCCGCCAGTCTGGCGCTGATCGCTTCGCACGCGGCCGCCAGCGCCCACCTGATCACCCTCGGTGGCGAGCACACCGTTACCCTCGCTTTGCTGCGCGCGCTGGCCGCACGCGGCGTGGTCCCGCCGGCGCTGGTGCTGTTCGACGCGCACGTCGATACCTGGCCGGACAGCTTCGGCCAGGCCTGTGGGCATGGCTCGCCGTTCCGGCACGCGATCGATGAACGGCTGATCGATGCCGCGCATTCGGTTATGATCGGCATCCGCTCGCCCGTGCAGCGGGAGGTGTGGGATTGGACCCTTGCCCAGGGCGTCACCATCCTGTCGGCGCAGGACGTGCATGAACGCGGACCGGCGGCGGTGGCGGCGCGCATTCATGAGGTGGTGGGCACGATGTCCGCTTACTTGAGCTTCGATATCGATGCGCTGGATCCGGCGTTTGCTCCCGGCACCGGCACGCCGGAAATAGGCGGCCTCGCCTCCTGGCAGGCGCAGGGCATTTTGCGGCGGCTTGCCG
Source organism: uncultured Acetobacteraceae bacterium (assembly GCA_964252525.1). Taxonomy (GTDB): domain Bacteria; phylum Pseudomonadota; class Alphaproteobacteria; order Acetobacterales; family Acetobacteraceae; genus CAJCIS01. Next base: position 1,355 of record CAXUNZ010000397.1, on the reverse strand, counting down.
GCATGCGGTTCGTGGGCATGGATGTCGTCGAGGTGGCGCCCGCTTACGATGTGGCGGAAATTACCGCACTGGCGGCGGCGACGATGGTTTGGGAATATATAAGCTTGATAATGGGTGGATTTAAGGCTGGGGGAGATGTGCCATCCCCCCCAGACCCCCCGTCGATTTTTGCGGCGCGCCTAAAAGAGTGACGGGGGTCTGGGGGGCAGGCACTGCTCCCCAGCCTTACCTACATCGAAAATCTTTCGCCCAAATACACCCGCCGCACATCCGCATGCGCCACCACCTCGCGCGGCGCGCCCTCCATCAGCACCTGGCCATCATGCATGATGTAGGCGCGGTCGATGATCTCCAGGGTTTCGCGCACGTTATGGTCGGTGATCAGCACGCCCAGGCCGCGATGTTTCAGATGGCTGACCATGTCGCGGATTTCGCCCACCGCGATCGGATCGATGCCGGCCAGCGGCTCGTCCAGTAATATGTAGCTCGGCCGCGTCGCCAGCGCGCGCGCAATTTCCACCCGACGCCGCTCCCCGCCCGACAGCGCCAGCGCCGGCGTGCGCCGCAGATGGCCGATACCGAATTCCGCCAGCAACGCATCGCACGCAACGGCGCGCTTTTCGGGGTCGCGCTCGACCACTTCCAGCGCCGCCATCACGTTCTGCTCCACGTTCAGCCCGCGAAAGACCGAGGCTTCCTGCGGCAGATAGCCAATTCCCATGCGCGCGCGCCGATACATCGGCTGCAGCGTCAGATCGGCGCCATCGAGCGTGATGCTGCCCGTATCCGGCCGCACTAGCCCCACGATCATGTAGAACGTCGTCGTCTTGCCCGCGCCGTTCGGCCCCAAAAGCCCCACCGCCTCGCCACGGCGCACCTGCACGGACACGTTACGGACGACTGGGCGTTTCTTGTAGGTTTTGCCTACGCCGCGGGCGATCAGGCCCTCGCCGCCGGCACCACCTTCCAGCACCCGCAAACCCTCGCGCGCCTTCATTTCGCTTTCCCCTTGGCTGGTTTGGCGGCCTGTGCCGGCCTGGGCTGCTGCTCGTTGGGCACGACGAGGCCCTGGACGCGCGCGCCGGGCGTTTGCGTCAGCGTGGCCACACCGGTCTTCATGTTCACGATGGCGGCCGCACCGTTCAACTGGTTCTCACCACGGGTGATGTGCACGTGGCCGATGACACGCGCCATGCCGGTATCGGGCACATAGACGCCGCGATCGCCATGGACGATTTCGGTGGCCGTGCGCACCTCGACATGGCCGTAGGCCTCCACGCGTTGGATCTTGCCGGAGGATGCCAGCGGGTCGCCGGATTTGTCGGCCTTGGGCGGCGGCGGCGCGGGCGTGCCGG
>CAXUNZ010000396.1:0-2078 GCA_964252525.1 uncultured Acetobacteraceae bacterium | reverse complement strand
GATCTGTCCCACCCGCGCGTGGCGCGCCACCTGCCGCGCTGGCTGGAAACGGCCGCGCCCACGCCGCCCGATTGGGGCGCCTGGCCGGCGCTGCTTGGCGATGGCGGCGGCGAGTTGGCCGAGGCGTTGAACGTGCCGCCCACACGCGGCTTCGGCACGGCCAGCGCGGCGCTGCTGGGGATTGGCGCGCAAGGGGCTCGCACCTTGCTCTTCGCGCCCGGGCCGCCCGACCGCGCGCCCTTCGGTCTGGTGGCCCTGCCCTGAGTTTCGCCCCCGGCGCCCTGCTGCTATAGCACGCCCTCGCCGCCGCCTGAGGGGGCCAAGCAGAGGATAGACCATGGCCCGCCGCCGGCAGCTCTACGAAGGCAAAGCCAAGATCCTGTTCGAGGGGCCCGAGCCGGGCACGCTCGTGCAGTATTTCAAGGACGATGCCACGGCGGGCAACGGCGCCAAGAAGGGCATCATCACCGGCAAGGGCGTGCTGAATAACCGCATCAGCGAATATCTGATGATGCGCCTGGCCGATATCGGCGTGCCCAACCATTTCGTGCGCCGGCTGAACATGCGCGAGCAGCTGATCCGCGAGGTCGAGATCATTCCGATTGAAATCGTGGTGCGCAACGTCGCCGCCGGTTCGCTGTGCACGCGCCTTGGCATCACTGAGGGCACGCGTCTGCCGCGCTCCATCATCGAATACTACTACAAGAATGATACGCTGGGCGATCCGATGGTAGCCGAGGAGCACATCACCGCCTTCGGCTGGGCGAGCACGATGGACATGGACGACATCGTGGCGCTGACGCTGCGCATCAACGATTTTCTCACCGGTTTGTTTCTGGGTGTCGGCATTACGCTGGTGGATTTCAAGCTGGAATTCGGCCGGCTTTATGAGAACGAGGATATGCGCATCGTTCTGGCCGATGAGATCAGCCCCGATAATTGCCGGCTGTGGGATGTGCGCACGAACGAGAAAATGGACAAGGACCGCTTCAGGCGTGACCTGGGGCGCGTGGAGGAAGCCTATCAGGAAGTGGCCAAGCGGCTGGGGATTCTCCCCGAGGCCGGTTCGCGCGACATGAAAGGCCCGGAGACGATGCAGTGAGGGCTGTCGTCAAAGTTGGATTAAAGGACGGCGTGCTGGACCCGCAGGGGCGCGCGATCGAGCATGCGCTGCATGGGCTGGGGTTTACCAACGTGGCGGAATTGCGTGTGGGCAAGATCATCAGTTTCCTGCTCGAAGGTGTCAGCGCCGATCAGGCACGCGTGCAGGCCGAGGCGATGGCGCGCAAGCTGCTGGCTAATACGGTCATTGAACAATTCGAGGTGGAGATAACGCCATGATGCGGCTGGTTCTGGTGTGTTCGGTCGTTTTTGGCGCAGGCGCTGCGCAGGCGCAGCGTGTTTCGCGCGTGGATGGAAACCATCTGCTGATGCAATGCATGAGTGCGGCGAAAGGCGAGTGCGACGCGTATCTTTCCGGCGTGGCGGACACCATCACGTTGCAAGGGCGCGCGCGTGCGGAGGCCTGCATTCCCACAGCCGTCACCGGCACGCAGTTGCGGGAGGTTGTGACAAAATACATCAGCAGCAATCCACAGAGCCGCCAGCAGAAGGCGGCCGATTTAACCGTAAAGGCTTTCGCGGCCGCCTTCCCTTGCCGCCCCTAGACCGGATCTATTCCGGAAGCACCTTCGAACGTGACATCGGCTACGCGCGCGCCGTTGTTAGTGGCGAATGGGTCTTCGTCTCCGGCACCACGGGCTTCGATTACGAGACGATGGGCATTGCCGAGGACGTCGTCGCGCAATGCAAGCAGGCGCTGCGCAATATCGAGCACGCTCTGGCGCAGGCCGGCGCCTCGCTGCGCGGCGCGGTGCGCGTGCGCTATATTCTGCCGGCGCGCGAGGATTTCGCGCCGTGCTGGCCGGTGCTGCGCGAGGCATTTGGCGGGGCGGCGCCGGCGGCGACGATGATCGTTGCGGGTTTGAGCGATGCGCGCATGAAGATTGAAATTGAAGTAACAGCAAGAAAGACCGGGGGGGGGGGGGGGGGGGCCCCCCCCGCCCCGCGGGGGGGGG
>CAXUNZ010000395.1:0-2078 GCA_964252525.1 uncultured Acetobacteraceae bacterium | reverse complement strand
GGATGGCACATCCCCCCCAACCTTCACCTCGATCGGCGCCGGCGTCCGCCCCTGCCGCGCCGCCTCAGCCATATCAAGGTACGCGCGCTCCAGCCCGCGCGCGAACGCCGCGGCATCGAACAGCGGAGCCGTCTCCCGCGCCGCCAGCAGATGCGCGCGCAAGGCCGCAAGGCGCGCGTGATCGGCGGCCAGGCTCAGCGCCAATTCGACATAGGCACGCAAGTCGGGCGCGATCAATTCCGGCAAACCCACCGCGTGCAGCAGGCTTGCACCCACGCGGCTGGACCAGCTCTGACCCATGCAGGTCAGCAGCGGTGCGCCCGCCCAGAGCGCATCGGCCGCGGTGGTGTGCGCTCCATAAGGCGTCGTATCCAGATACAGATCGATGCAGCCATGGCGCGCAAGATGCTCATCGAGCACCGCCGGCTTGGCAAACACCAGCCGCTGCGCATCCACGCCAGCGCGGCCCGCCTGCGCGCGCAGATTGGCGGCCACGAACGCATTGCCTTCGTACAGCCACAGCACACTGCCCGGCGCGCGCGTCAGGATCTCCATCCACGCCGCGAAAATCTCCGGCGTGACTTTGAAGGGGTTGTTGAAACACGCGAAGACCACGCCTTCGGCCGGCAGCCCGTGCAACGCGCGGTCTGACGAAGGCACTGGCACCGGCCGTGTGCGGTCATTGGGGAAAAAGCTGGCGGGCATGCGCACTGCCTGCTCGGTCCAGTTCGCCTGCTGAGCCTCGAGCAACACGACCGCATCGGCGATGACGTAATCGATCCACTCGCCCGCCTGCGTGCCGGCATAGCCCAGGAACTGCACCTGCACCGGTGCGGGGCGCAGCACGAAAATTTCGGTGCGGCTGCGCTCCGTATAACCTTTCAGATCGACAAGGATGTCGATCCCATCGGCCGCAATCCGCGCGGCGCACGCGGCCGCCGGCTCATCGCGCAATACCACAAAATGCTCGAAGGCCGCGCGCATGCGCGCACGCATCGGCGAGCCATCCTCCGGGCTGTAATCGTAGGCAAACACCTCGAAGCGCGCGCGATCATGCGCCTCCATGATTCCGGCCAGGAGCAGCGATGTGGCGTGCTGGTTAAAATCGCCGCTGACATAGCCAATTCGCAGCCGCCGCTCGGCGGGTCCGATCCGACGCGGCGCCGGACGCGCGCGCGTCTTGCAAACCTCGCGCAACGCGGCGGCGAAAATTTCGGCCATGCGCCGGTGCAGCACGGGATCGTCCACCGCGGCCAGCAACGCAAAGGTCTCCAACACCGCCGGACGGTCCGCCTGCATGCGCGCGGCCAGTCGCGCGGTCAGCGCCTCCCGCACGGACCAGTCGCAGACATGCATCATGCCGAGCGCCACCTGCGACAGCTCGCGCACAATATCCACGCCGGCCGCTTCCATCCGGTCATACAGGGCCAGCGCCTGCGCAAAGCGCGCGCGATTGCCGTGCAGATGTGCCAGCTCCGACATGACGCGCAGATTATCCGGATCGCGCTTCAGCAGCGCGGCGTAGGCGCCCTCCGCCTCATCGCTTTGCCCCATAAGCATCAGCGTCTGCGCCAGACCATAGCGCGCGCCCAGATGGCGCGGCTCGGCCTTTGTCACGCCGCGAAACAAGGCGGCCGCCTGCGGCAGGCGGCGGTTCATCGCCTCCCACCGTGCCACCTCGTAATCCAGCGCCACAGAACGGCCGGAACGTGCCGCCTGACGCAAGACTTGTTCGGCGCGCGCCCCCTGCCGCTCATCGATCAGCAGTGACGCCATTTCTATGAGTACCGGCACGCCGCCGCCGGCGCGTTGCGCCACGTCCAGCATGCTCGCCGCGTTTTTCGTGTCGCCCACGCGCCGGCGAAGGCGTGACCATTCCAGCATCACGGCAGGGTCCGGCGCACGCTGGTCATACAAAGCGGCGTAGAGGGCGTCCGCACCCGGCAGGTCGCCGGCGGTGGCGCGCGCTCTTGCGGCTTGCAGGGTCGGTGTTTCGTTCATGGGCGGGCGGGTGATAGGTGGCAACGACAGAGCGAGCAAGTAAGGCTAGGGGGGACCGTGCCGGTCCCCCCTAGGAC
>CAXUNZ010000394.1:0-2092 GCA_964252525.1 uncultured Acetobacteraceae bacterium | reverse complement strand
TGCATCGCCCGGCCAAGGGTCGCGCACCGCCACGTAAGGCGCTTCGGGAATGGCGCCGCCCATGCGAGGCAAGCGCGCCAGCCGCATGCGCAGGTTGCGGACGCCGCGGGAAAAACTCACGCCGGCCCGCGGCGGATGGCGTCGATAGCCGCCCGATAATCGTTCGTCCCGAAGATGGCCGTGCCCGCCACGAAAATATCCGCGCCCGCGGCGATGCACAGCGGCGCGGTGCGTGGATCGATGCCGCCATCCACGCCCAGCCGGATGTCGCGGCCGCCCGCATCGATCATGCGTCGCAGCGCCGCAATCCGTCCCAATTGGCTGTCGATGAATTTCTGGCCGCCGAAACCGGGATTGACCGACATCACCAGCACGCTATCCAGCAGATCGGCCACCGTCTCGAAATACGCCAGAGGCGTGCCCGGGTTGAGCACCAGCCCCGCCTTGCACCCCAGCGCGCGAATGGCCTGAAGCGTGCGGTGCGGGTGCGGCCCGGCTTCGGGATGAAACAGGATGTGATCCGCGCCTGCCTCGGCGAACGGACTCAGAAATGCATCTACGGGCGAAATCATCAGATGCACGTCGAACGGCAATTTCGTCACACCGCGCAAGGCTTTCAGAACCACCGGCCCAAAGCTGATATTGGGCACGAAATGCCCGTCCATAATGTCCAGATGCAGCCAGTCCGCACCGGCGGCTTCCACGGCTTTGACCTCCTCGCCCAGGCGGGAGAAATCCGCGGCGAGCAAGGACGGGGCGATGAGCGTGGGGAGCTGAGCCATGCCCGCCCTCTCTAGGGCAAGCGCGCGCGCCGTGGAAAGCACGGCCCGCGGCTAACCCGCGCCGGGGCGGACAAATTGCGCGCAGAAGAACCCGTCCATGCCCCCCAGTTCCGGCCACAGCGCGGGATTCGTTCGCACCCAACCCTCCGCGGTGACGCCCAACCCTGCCGCGAAGGCCGCCGCCTCCAGCCCCGCCACGCCCGCGCCCGCCTGCATCTCACCCTCTTCGGGCTGCAGGCTGCAAACCGCATAGACCAGCCGCCCCCCAGGCTTGAGCAGCCGTGCGGCCGCGGTCAGCAGCGCGCGCTGCCCCTCGGCCAGCGCCGCCACATCCCGCGCCGTCTTGATGCGCGCCACGTCCGGGTGCCGCCGGATGGTGCCGGTCGCGCTGCACGGCGCGTCCAGCAGCACGGCGTCGAAAACTGGACCGGGCGACCAGTTCGCCGCATCCGCCTGCACGATCTCCGCCTCCAGGCGCAGCCGTGCCAGGTTCTCGCGCAGCCGCGCCACGCGGCGGACATCCCGCTCCACGGCCACGACCTCGGCACCCGCCGCGGCCAATTGCGCCGTTTTGCCTCCAGGCGCGGCGCAGAGATCGGCCACGCGCTCGCCGGGACGCGCGTTCAGCAACCCCGCGGGCAGTGCCGCCGCAGCGTCCTGCACCCAAAAGGCGCCCGACTCGAAGCCGGCGAGTTCCACCACCCGCGTGCCCGCCGGATAGCGCCATGAGCCGCCGGGCAGCACCACGCCGCCCGCCGGGGCCTCGCGGCCCGGGGCCAGCGTGATGTCCAGCGGCGCCTCGGCCGCGTGCGCGCGCGCGATCGCGCGTGCCTGGCTGCCCCATGACGCCCAAAGCCATCCAGGCGTATCCAGCCGCGGCCCATCCAGCTCCGCCAGCATGGCGGGTCCTTGTTCGGCCACGCGGCGCAGCACCGCGTTCACCATCTTGGCGAACGGTGCCATCTTCTCCGCCCGCGCCAGATCGACCGCCGTGCCAACGGCCGCATGAGCCGGCGTGCCAAGAAGCAGCAATTGCGCGGCGCCCAGCAGCAGGATCAGCCGCACCCCAGCCGGAGGTGCCCGCGTCAGATGCGGCTCGATGACCGCGTCCAGAGTGCCCATCCGCCGCAGCACGGCGGCTGCCAGCCGATGCGCCGCCGCGCGGTCCCGCGCGTCGGCGGCGGGCAGGCGGTCCAGCGCATCCTCCAGCGGCCGATGATGCTCCAGCACAGCGCGCAACAGCGCCAGCGCCAATGATCGTGTCGGGTCCATACCGCGCTCTCATGGCGCAGCGCGCCCCTGGGTGATAG
>CAXUNZ010000393.1:0-2142 GCA_964252525.1 uncultured Acetobacteraceae bacterium | reverse complement strand
GTGCCGCCCGTGCCGCTGCCCACCCCGGCGCCGGCCCCGGTGGCCAGCGCGCCCCCAGCGCCACCTGTCAGTGATTCCGAACGCGCATTGCTGCTCGATCTGCGCCATCGGCGCGCCACACTGGATGAGCGCGCCCGCGAACTCGACCAGCGCGGCGCGGTGCTGGCCGCGGCCGAAAGCAAATTGTCCGCGCGGGTGGCCGAATTGGGAACGTTGCAGACCAAGCTGGAGCAGTTGGAAAGCGACAGGAAATCGCATGACGAAGCCAATTGGACGGGCCTTGTGCACGTTTATGAAACGATGAAGCCGGCGCAGGCGGCGCAGATCTTCGACTCGCTCGACATGCAGGTATTGCTGGCGGTGCTGGACCGCATGCAGCCGCGCCGGGCGGCGCCGGTGCTTGCGGCCATGCAGCCCGATCGCGCCCGGTTGGCCACGCAGATGCTGGCCGAAATGCGCACGCGCGCGGTGACGCCGGCCGCCGCACCCAGAGGCTGAGGCAAACCGGGCGCGGCACTGCTCACCCGTCTTCGCGAACATATTTCTTAACAGGACCCAAAGCCATGGCCTTGGACAAGAACATGAACGTCCTGATCGTGGACGACTACAAGACGATGCTGCGCATCATCCGCAACCTGCTCAAGCAGATCGACTTCCACAATGTCGAGGAAGCCGGCGACGGGACCGAGGCGCCGACGAAATTGCGCGGTGGCAATTTCGGCCTGGTGATCAGCGACTGGAACATGGCGCCGATGACCGGCCTCGAGCTACTGCAGGAAGTGCGTGCGGACAGCAGGTTGAAAACCCTGCCCTTCATCATGGTGACCGCGGAGAGCAAGACCGAGAACGTGGTGGCGGCCAAGCAGGCGGGCGTGTCCAACTACATCGTCAAGCCGTTCAATGCCGAAACGCTGCGCGACAAGATCGAAAAGGTGCTTGCGCATGCTTGAACCCGCGGATGTGCCTTCGCGCACGCCGCAGCCCTGCCCGCAACATCCGCAAGCCGATCCGCAGATGGTCGAAAGAGTGGTGCGCGCGGTGCTAAGCACCATGCGCGGCAACCTGAGCGAGGTTGAAACGGCGCTGATGCGCGAGGTCAAGGCACTGGCGCAGACCCTGTCGGCGGCGCGCGCGGAGATCGCCGCGCTGGATGCGGGCGCCATCACCGGCAGGCACATCCCCTCGGCCACGGACGAGCTCGATGCCATCACCGCGCACACCGCGGCCGCGACACACATCATCCTGGAATGCTGCGAAAGGCTGGACGGGCTGCGGCCGTCGCTGAGCGGGCTGGCGGCGCAGGTGGTGCATGACGTGAGCACGCAAATCTACGAGGCCTGCGGCTTTCAGGACATTACCGGGCAGCGCATCAGCAAGGTCGTGACCGCGCTGCAATCTATCGAGCGCAAAGTGGCGCACATCATCACAGCCTTCGGTCACGCGCCGGCCGGCGCGGCGCCCGCTTCGGCCGGTTTGCTGCACGGGCCGCAATTGCCCGATGCCGCCATGGACCAATCCACCGTCGATGCGCTTCTGGCGAGCCTGGAATGATGCGCCAGGGCGCCTGCCTGCTGCTGCTGGCCTGCCTGGCGCAGACAGCCTCGGCGCGGCCGCGGCCACTGGACATTCATGTGGACGCGCATGCGGCCTCCGATGAGATCAGCGTGGCGTTGCCCGCTTTCGTCAGCTTGCCCGACCTGCCCCAGGCCGTGCGCCAGGGCGACAGGCTGCTCGTGGCCTTGCCGGGCGCGGGGCAGGTGGCCATCGCACCCAGAATGACTGCGCGCCACGTTCGCAGCCTGCAGGGCGGGCGTGACCAATTGGCGCTGAACCTTCAGCCCGGCAGCACCACAGCCCTGCGGCGCGTGGGACGGCGTCTGGTGGTCGATGTGTTTGCGCCCGGGGCAAAGCCGCCACAGCCTGCGCTGGCCGCGCCGCCGCAGGCATCCAGCCCCCTACCCGCGGCGGCGGGCGCCTACACCGTCCCGGCGCCGTCCCGCGCGGCCGAGACACCGCCCCCGCCGCCGCTGAACGTGGCCGGCGCGCCCGAGGATGCGACGCCGGCGCCGCCTGTGACCGAGCCGATAGAGGGCGCCGAGGCGCTGCGGGCGGTGCGCCTCGCCGGGCCCGTCGATACGATCC
>CAXUNZ010000392.1:0-2146 GCA_964252525.1 uncultured Acetobacteraceae bacterium | reverse complement strand
GCGGCCCTGCTGGCGCGGGGCGAGGCGACCGGGCTGCGTCAGATGCTGGCGCTGATCGGCGATAGCGAGAACGAGGGCTCGATCGGCGTGCATGCGAGTCTGGGCTTTGTGCGGGCGGGCGTGCTGCGCGCGGTGGGCGTGAAGTTCGGGCAGTGGCTGGACGTGGTGATCATGCAGCGCGCGCTGGGCAAAGGCGACGAGAGATTGTGAGCGCTTTGTCATCCGCCCCAGGGGTCTTCTAGCGCTTTAATCCGCCGCAGCCATCTCCGTCCCGATCTCGGGCGCGCTCCTCAGCCGCACCCGGTTGAGAATCGCGGGGATGTCGGCCGCCGGCCGCGGCGCGCTGAACAGGTAGCCCTGCACTTCGGTGCACCCTTCAGCGCAAATTTTCTCGAACTGCTCCTCGGTTTCCACGCCTTCGGCGGTTGTGGTCATGCCGAGCGCCGTGCAGAGAACCTTGATGGCGCGCACGATATGGACCGAGTCTTCGCGTTGCGAGAGATCGCGGACGAAGGACTGGTCGATCTTGATCTTGTCGAACGGAAAACTTCGCAGATAGCTCAGCGAGCTGTATCCCGTGCCAAAATCATCCATCGAAATGCGCGCGCCCAACGCGCGCAACTCGTGAAGCATGGCCAGCGTGCTGTCGTTGTCCTGCAAGAGCAGGGTTTCGGTAATTTCCAGTTCCAGCCGGCTTGCCGCGAGCCCCGATTGTTCAAGCGCGCGGCTGACGGTGGCGACCAGGTTCTTGCTTCTGAACTGACAAGGCGACAGGTTGACCGCAACCTTGATATTGTTCGGCCAGGATGCCGCCTCCATGCAGGCTTGCTGGATGGTCCACTCGCCGAGGGGAACGATAAAGCCGATCTCTTCGGCGAGCGGAATAAATTCAGCCGGTGAGACCATGCCGCGTTGCGGGTGGCGCCAGCGTAACAGGGCTTCGAAGCCCACCACCTGTTTGCTCGCAAGATTGACCAGCGGTTGGTAGAACAATTCGAATTCATGGCGCGCCAGCCCGGCGCGCAAATCCAGTTCGAGCTGCCGGCGGAGCTGCAGGCGCGCGTCCATGTTCGCTTCGAAGAAACAGAATGTGCCGCGTTCCTCGGCCTTGGCGCGATAAAGCGCGGTATCGGCGTTCTTGAGCAGCGAAGCGGCCGTCTGCCCATCATTGGGCATGAGCGAAACCCCTATGCTCACGCCCACCATCACCTGGTGGCCATCGAGCAGAAACGGTTGCGTCAGAGCGGCAATGATCCGCTCGGCGAGCAGCTTGGCGTCCTCAGGGCGGGCGATGGCTGCCTGCACGATGACGAACTCGTCGCCCCCCAGCCGTGCCACCGTGTCGCCGTCCCGCACGCAGGCCAGCAGCCGCTCCGACACCGCCACGAGCAAGGCGTCGCCCACGGAATGGCCGAGCGTGTCGTTCACGCGCTTGAATTCGTCGAGATCCAGGCACAGCACCGCCGCGAGTCCGCTTCGCCCGATGTCGGTCAAGGCCTGTTCGATGCGTTCGTTCAGCACCACGCGGTTGGGCAATGCGGTCAGACTATCGTGGCGGGCCATGTGGGCGATCTTGGCATCGGCCGCCAGACGGTCGGTCACATCCTCGAAAGTCGCGACCCAGCCGCCATTCGGCATGGCGCAATGCGAAACGGACGCCAGCCGGCCTCCTCTGAGCTGGATCAGAACGCTCCCCGTCTCGCGCTCATCGATGAATGCCTGACGCCTTGCCAGGATGTTGTCGACCGTCTCGCCACCATAATTGCCCGCAGCGCGGCTGAGCTCGAGCAGCTCCCGTAACGACAAACCTGGCTTTGTATTGACCGGGTCGAGACCAAGGATGCTGCAAAATTGTGTGTTGAACAGCTCCAGCTTTCCGTCGGGGCCGTGGACACAGAGGCCCTGGACCATGCTTCTCAAAGCCGCCTCCAGGCGTCCGCTCGCCAATTGCAGTTCGGCGTCCTGACGCGCGGCCAGAATCGCGTTGTGCTGGAACACCGCCATGCCGCGCGCCATGACACCGACCTCATCCGCGCGATCGGCGGAGGGGATCGTCACCGTGAGGTCTCCACTGGCCAGCGCATGCACGATTTGCGTCAACCCGCCGAGCGAGCGTGAAAGATCCCGCCCAAGGACAAAAGACAAA
>CAXUNZ010000391.1:0-2147 GCA_964252525.1 uncultured Acetobacteraceae bacterium | reverse complement strand
GGCGGCGCACTGGCCGCCGACCTCGCCCAGTGCATCGATCAGCACGCTGGTGAGCTTGAGCATGCCGCACTCAAAGACGGCAAAGAGACCAGCCGGTCCCGCGCCGATGATGGCAACGTCTGTGTGGATCATGGCGCGCGGTCTATCAGGATGGGCAAACCGGACAAGCAGGGCCGTCCTATTGCACGTGGGTAGAAAGGCCAGGCCGCTGTCCGGGACACGCTGAGGCATACGATTCCAAGCCCCGGATTAGCAAGGTGCTCCGTTTCAAGAATGTTGCGCTGTGCGAGCGTTGACCCGAACAAACAGGCCCAGAGGGCAGACATTCCCATAGGTGTTGAGCCGGATGGTCACCAGATTGGAACAGATTTCGTCCGTGGCCGGGTTGGTCGGCTCGTAGGTAAAGCCCCGCGTGTCGTTGCGTAGGCCGATGCAAGGGTAATCCAGCCGGTTTTTCCAGACCGAATGATCGCGCATCGTGAACAGGATAGTGCTGTCATCAGGAATATCGGTATGATCGATGAGGTAGCTGGCTAGGCAGACCGGCGCTGCCTGTGTCCGCGGACCGCTGGTGCCGCCCGGCGTGCAGCCCGCCAAGCCCAGGCAGGCAAAAGCAACACCGCTCCGTATGGCCTTTATACTCACGTGCGAATTCCTCCGGCTTTATCCATGGGTTTTTACGATCGTCTCCCGCCTGCTATAGCCGCGCCGTGGATGTAGCCCTCCCGGATTTGGCCGCCACCTCCGCCCTGGCGCACAAGCTCGCTATCGGGCTGCGACCAGGCGATGCCGTGCTCCTCCATGGTCCGCTCGGCGCCGGCAAGACCACGCTGGCCCGCGCCATGTTGCGCGCGCTCTGCGCCGACCCGGCGCTGGAGGTGCCCAGCCCCAGCTACACGCTGGTGCAAAGCTACGAGGCGCCCGGTTTTACCATTCACCATTTCGACCTCTGGCGGCTCGATGGCTCCAATGGCGTTATCGAACTCGGCTGGGACGAGGCACGCCAGGGCGTGGTCCTGGTCGAGTGGCCCGACCGTCTCGGGCCTCTGATCCCACCCGGCGCCTTGCACGTCACGCTCAGCCTGGGGCATGGCGAAGCCCGAAACGCCAGGATCGAGGGGAGAGTGGCCGATGGCTGAACTCGTGGACGTGCTGCCGCAGCATCGCTTCGATGAAGCGGCTTTGGCCGCCTATCTGGCCGGCGCCTTGCCCGAGGCGCGCGCGCCGCTGACCGTGCGCCAGTTCCAGGGCGGCCAGTCCAACCCGACCTACCTGCTCAGCGAGGCGGGCGGACGGCGCTACGTTCTGCGCAAGAAGCCGCCCGGTGCCATCCTGCCCTCCGCGCATGCGGTCGACCGTGAGTACAAGGTCATGCACGCGCTGGGTCCCGTGGGCGTGCCGGTGCCGCGCATGCGCCTGCTGTGCGAGGACGCCGCCATCATCGGCACGCCGTTCTACGTCATGGATTACATCGATGGGCGCGTGCTGACCGATATCCGCCTCTCCGATGTGCCGCGTGCCGAGCGCGCGCCCTATTACATGGCCATGGCGGATGGGCTGGCCGCGCTGCACCGTGTCGATTGGCGCGCGGTGGGACTGGGTGATTACGGCAAGCCCGAGGCCTATGTCGCGCGCCAGGTCAGCCGGTGGACGAAGCAATATCTGGCGTCTTCGCCGGAGCCGAACGCGGATATGGAGCAGCTGATGGCATGGCTGGCGGCCAATATTCCGCCCGATGAGCCGGCGGTGATTGCGCATGGCGATTACCGGCTGGGCAATCTGATGTTCGCGCCCCAGGGCCCCACTCTGCTGGCGATCCTGGATTGGGAATTGTCCACGATCGGCCATCCGCTCGCTGATCTTGCGTATTTGTGCAGCTTCTATCGCCTGCCGCATGATGGCGCGCCGTTTCGCGGCATGGGCGGCTTGGATTTGGCCGAGCTTGGCATTCCGAATGAGGCAGCTTTGGTGGCGCGCTATTGCGCCGGCGTGGAGCGCGATGATCCGCCGCCGCACTGGAATTTCTTTTTGGCGTTCTCGCTGTTTCGGTCGGCGGCGATCGGGCAGGGCGTGTATGATCGTTCGCAGCGCGGCAATGCGGCGGATGCGCGGGCGCATTTGTACATGGATATGGTACGGGGGTGCGC
>CAXUNZ010000390.1:365-2187 GCA_964252525.1 uncultured Acetobacteraceae bacterium | reverse complement strand
ATCTTCGCCGGATCATACCCGCCCCCGCCCGGCCCTAAAGGCTCTGGCGTGCGATCCCGCTGCTGCTTCTGGCGAAAGCTGCTGGTCGCCACAGGCGGCGGCTCCAACCCCAGATCGAGCGCCTCCAGACGCTTGACTTCGTCACGCAGCCGCGCCGCCTCCTCGAACTCCAGATTGGCCGCCGCGGTGCGCATGCGCTTTTCCATCTCTGCAATGGCGGTTTTGAGATTCTTGCCAACGAATTCGGCCACGCCCGCGCCCTTGACGGGTGCCACGGTCACGTAATCCTGCTCGAACACGCTGGCCAGCGCCTCGCCGATATGGCTGCGCACAGATTGCGGCGTGATGCCATGGGCATCGTTCCAGGCCTGCTGCTTGGCGCGCCGGCGCTCGGTCTCCTCGATGGCGTAGCGCAGGCTGTCGGTCATCATGTCGGCGTACAGAATCACGCGTCCGTCAATGTTGCGCGCGGCGCGCCCGATCGTCTGCACCAGTGAGGTCTTGCTGCGCAAAAACCCCTCCTTGTCCGCGTCCAGAATGGCAACCAACGCACATTCGGGGATATCGAGGCCCTCGCGCAGCAGATTGATGCCGATCAGCACGTCGAAGACGCCGAGCCGCAGATCGCGGATGATTTCGATGCGCTCCAGCGTATCCACATCGCTATGCAGGTAACGCACCTTGACGCTGTGTTCGGTCAGATACTCGGTTAAATCCTCGGCCATGCGCTTGGTCAACGTGGTCACGAGCAGGCGCTCGCCGCGCGCCGATGTGGCGCGAATTTCGGCCAGCAGATCGTCCACCTGGCGTCCGACGGGCCGCACTTCGGTCACCGGATCGATCAAGCCGGTGGGGCGGATGACCTGTTCGGCGAAGACGCCCTGCGTGCGCTCCATCTCCCACGGGCCGGGCGTGGCGCTGACGAACACCGTCTGCGGCCGGAAACGATCCCATTCCTCGAATTTCAGCGGCCTGTTGTCGATGCAGCTCGGCAGACGGAAACCGAAATCGGCGAGGATGGATTTGCGCGCGTAATCGCCCCGCTCCATGCCGCCGATCTGCGGCACGGTGACGTGGCTTTCATCGACGATCAGCAGCGCGTTTTCCGGCAGATATTCGAACAGCGTCGGCGGCGGCTCGCCGGGCTTGCGGCCGGACAGGTAGCGCGAGTAGTTCTCGATCGACTTGCACGACCCCGTCGTCTCCATCATCTCGATGTCGAAGGTGCACCTCTGCTGCAGCCGCTCCGCCTCCAGCAGCTTGCCCTCCGCCACCAGCTCGTCGAGCCTGCCCCGCAGCTCGTCCTTGATGCCCACGATCGCCTGGTTCAGCGTCGGCCGCGCGGTCACGTAGTGGCTGTTCGCGTAGACGCTGATCTCCGCCATCTCCGCCGTCCTGTCGCCCGTCAGCGGGTCGAACTCCGCGATCGCCTCGATCTCGTCGCCGAACAGCGTGATCCGCCACGCACGGTCCTCGTACTGCACCGGGAACACGTCCACCGTCTCGCCGCGCAGCCGGAACGTCCCGCGCTGGAACGCCGCGTCGTTGCGCCGGTACTGCAGCTCGACGAACGCCTTGGCCAGCGTGTCCCGGTCGATCCGCCCCCCCACCTCCAGCCGCACCACCATGCGCGAGTACGTCTCCACCGAGCCGATGCCGTAGATGCACGACACCGACGCCACGATGATCACGTCGTTGCGCTCCAGCAACGCCTGCGTGGCGGCATGGCGCATGCGGTCGATCTGTTCGTTGATCTGGCTGTCTTTTTCGATATACGTGTCGGTGCGCGGCACGTACGCTTCCGGCTGGTAGTAGTCGTAAT
>CAXUNZ010000390.1:0-355 GCA_964252525.1 uncultured Acetobacteraceae bacterium | reverse complement strand
GATCACCTTGGCCATCGTGAACGTCTTGCCCGACCCCGTGACCCCGAGCAGCACCTGGTCGCGCTCGCCCTCCACCACGCCCGCGGTCAGCAGCTCGATCGCCGCCGGCTGGTCCCCGGCCGGCTCGTAGTCGGACTTCACCACGAAGCGCCGCGTCGCCGGCTTGACCGGCTGGCGCAGCGGCACGAAGGCGACGGGGCCGGGGATGCTGAGGGCGGTGGACATCGGGCGAGGAGGCTCCTGTCGGCCCGGGCGGGCTCACCGGGATGTGGCGTGCCTGGCGAGGGATACCACAGGGAGGCAGCAAGCAAGGCTGGGCTCTGCCCAGACCCGCAAAGGGTCCGAGGACCCTTTG
>CAXUNZ010000389.1:0-2195 GCA_964252525.1 uncultured Acetobacteraceae bacterium | reverse complement strand
CATGTGAACGGGCTGGTGGGCGACCGGCTATGGGTGGGGCGACGCTCGGCGCGCACGGCGATGGATCCCGGCAAGCTGGACCATCTGATTGCCGGCGGCATTCCCGCCGGGATGGATGCGACCGCCACGCTGATTAAGGAGGCGGACGAGGAGGCGAGCGTGCCCGAGGCGCTTGCGCGGCGGGCACGATTTGTAGGGACGATTGCCTATACGATGGCGCGGGCGGAGGGGCTGCGGCGCGATCGGCTGCATTGTTACGATCTTGAAGTACCGGAGGCGTTTGTGCCGGTGCCCAAGGATGACGAGGTGGAGGCGTTTTCGCTGCTTCCGCTGGGCGAGGTGCTGGAAGGGGTGCGGGACACGGGCGAGTACAAATTCAACGTGAACCTGGTTCTCATCGATTTATTCGCGCGTCTAGGGATGATCGCCGGAAAAGGGACACTCGATCAGTTGCGCGTTGCCTAATGGATGATGATTTGTCGGCTGTGCTGGAGATCGGGCGCAGTCGGATGAAACTTGCGCTGCTGCTGCCAGGATCGACTGCGTTCGCGCTCGGGCATTGTGGCTGTTGTATGGGAATGTGGCGCACCATGCGCTGCCCATGAAAGTTGTGGCGGCCTGCTATGCCAGCATACCGCTTTTGCATTCTGGCGGCCGTGGTTGCGTTGCGCGGGCTATTCGACGGCTCGCCCGGATTCGTGATCGACGCGGCGGGTATAGTCGATCACTCAGCCGCCATTTCGATTGGACGGATATTCTGGTGCGAGATGACGGGCGTGCGGGCGGTGCAGATACGGCACGCGCGCTTACTGGCTATCGACGTGGTCGATCCCCGGCGACACATCGAGGCGCAAGGGGGTTCTTACGCTGGGCGATGATGGCGAATGCGAGGCTATACGGCACGCCCATTCTGATCTCGACCGCTTCGCTGCGGATCGGGTTCGATGAGGTGCTCGCAATCGTGCCGGCGCGGCTGCCTGGCGAACTTCGGTGAAAAGTAGCGGGCAGCGTCATGAACGTTCCGCTTTCTTCACAAAAGAAGACCTTCCTAGCCTTCGCTGGCGGCAGTTATCGGGATTTCGCGCTGCTCGATCTGCGGCTGTTCGTCATAACCGCTTTGCTGATCATCGGATTCGTAGCCATCTTCGTTACGGCGGCGTGCGCCGTTGTATTGGCCGCCGGCATGGCCGCCCGGATTGCCCTGATGTTGCTGCTGTTGCGGGTTCTGCTGTCCGTTCTGATAGTGCTGCTGGCTGGCCTGGTTGATGGCGTTGAGGATGCGGAAATAGTGCTCGGCGTGCTGAAAATAGCTTTCAGCCATCACGCGGTCACCCGAGCCGGTCGCATCGCGGCCGAGCTGGAGGTATTTTTCGAAGAGTTGCTGCGCGGTGCCGCGAATGCGCAGGTCCGGGCCGCTGCTGTCAAAGACGTGATTACGATTGAGCGGAATGTTGCCGCTGTAGTTGCGGGGTGCGCTGCCGCCGCCGCTCTGGCCGGAGCGGTGGGTGCGCCCGCGCATGCGTTTCATGTTCATGATGGTGTCACTGCACTTTTCCTACGTGTGTGTGGCGGTGCGCTTGCCGTGAGACAGGCCGCCACGTTGGTGGCGACCGTGGGTTTGCCGGCGAAGCGTTTGCCTTTTTCCAGGCCTTTGGCCCGGAGGTGCCTCGTCTCGGGGCCGGACGCCGTCTGGCGTGGACTCGGCGCCCCAATGGAGGTGCGGGCGGCACCCTAGCCCCGCCCGAAGCCCGTGCCAAATGTTTTTTCAAGGCCGGCGGCCCAGGAGCAGAGCGCGATCAATGCCGGCCAAATCCTTCCTGGTGGCGATGTGGGACAGGCCGGTCTGGCGCGCAAGGGCGGTCACCGCCTCGGCCTGGCCTTGGCCAAGTTCGAGGCAGGCCAGGCCGCGCGGTGCCAGGAGGGCGGGCAAGGCCGGGATGATGCGGGCATAGGCACGCAAGCCGTCCGGGCCGCCATCGAGTGCCGCGGCGGGCTCGTGGACGGCCACTTCGGGCATGAGGGCGGGGATGTCGGCAGTTGGGATGTAGGGGGGGTTGCAGAGGATCAGGTCGAAACAGGCGGCGGGGCCGAGCGCGGCGGCCCAATCCGCGATCAGAAAAAGAGCACGGGCGCGCAGGTGCAGGTGGGTGGCGTTGGCCGCCGCGCCGGGCGGGGGCCGGGGGGGGCGGGGGAAC
>CAXUNZ010000388.1:0-2203 GCA_964252525.1 uncultured Acetobacteraceae bacterium | reverse complement strand
GGATTGGGGCGGGGCTGACGTATACGTCAGCCATATTCCCCCCCATTTTTCCTTGTGACCCTCCACGCGGCCGATTTCGACTTCACCCTGCCGCCGGACCGTATCGCCCAATCCCCCGCCACCCCGCGAGACTCCGCGCGCCTGCTGAGCGTGGCCGAAACGCTCGCCGATTACCGCGTCACCGACCTGCCCGCGCTGCTGCGCCCCGGCGACCTGCTGGTGGTCAATGACACGCGCGTCATCCCCGCCCAGCTCAGCGCCAGGCGTGGCGCCGCGCGCATCGGCATCACGCTGGACCGGCCGCTGGCCGACGGCACCTGGCACGCGCTGGCCCGCAACGCGCGCCGCCTGCGCCCAGGCGATACTCTGCACATTGACGGCGCACCCGACTTCACCGCCGCCGTGGTGGCGACCGAGGAGGGCGGCGCCATTACCCTGCGCTTCAATGCGGAGGGCGCAGCCTTTGCCGTGCGCCTGCGCCAAGCCGGCGCACTGGCCTTGCCGCCCTATATCGCCCGTCCGCAAGGGCCCACCGAGCAGGACGCCACCGACTATCAGACCATGTTTGCCCAAGCCGATGGTGCCGTGGCTGCCCCAACCGCCGGCCTGCATTTCACGCCGGCGCTGCTGGCCGCCCTTGCGGCGCGTGGCGTGCAACGCGTCAGCCTGACCCTGCACGTGGGCGCGGGCACCTTTCTGCCTATGCGCCACGAGGAGGTTTCCGCCCACCGCATCCATGCCGAAGCCGGCACGCTCTCGCCCGAGGCGGCTGCGCGTATCAACCAGGCGCGCGCGGCCGGGGGGCGGGTCGTGGCCGTGGGCACGACCAGCCTGCGCCTGTTGGAGACGGCGGTGGATTTGCACGGCATCGTGGCGCCATTCAGCGGCGAGACCAGCGTCTTTATCCTTCCCGGCCGGCCGATCCGGGGCGCGGACATGCTGATGACCAATTTTCACCTGCCGCGCTCCACGCTGTTCATGCTGGTCTGCGCGTTCGCCGGCACCGCGCGCATGAAGGCGGCGTACGCGCATGCCATTGCCGCCGGTTACCGGTTCTATTCCTATGGCGATGCCTGCCTGTTGGCGCGCGCGGCGTGAATTTCTACTGGCAACAGGCCGCGGTCGACGGCGCCGCGCGCGCCGGTGTGCTGCATACCGCCCACGGGGCTGTGCCGACGCCCACCTTCATGCCTGTCGGCACGGCGGCGACGGTCAAGGCCATGACCGCGGACGCCGTGCGCGCAACCGGCGCCGGTGTCGTGCTCGGCAACACCTATCATCTGATGCTGCGTCCCGGCGCCCAGCGCGTCGCCGATCTGGGCGGGTTGCACGCGCTGATGGATTGGCCTGGTCCGATCCTGACCGATTCCGGTGGCTTTCAGGTCATGTCGCTCGGCGCGTTGCGCACGCTGGATGAGGCGGGGGTGACGTTCCGTTCGCACCTGGATGGGTCCAGGCACCGCCTGACACCGGCTTCGGCCGTGCACATCCAGCATCTGCTGGATTCGACGATCACCATGGTGCTGGACGAGTGCACGCCGTTTCCGGCGACGCACGAGCAGGCCCGCGCGAGCATGGAGCTTTCCATGCGCTGGGCCGCGCTCGGCCGCGATGCTTTCGTGCCGCGCGACGGCTACGCGCTGTTCGGCATCGTCCAAGGCGGCACTTACCTAGATTTGCGCGCCCGCTCCGCCGAGACGCTGCAAGCCATCGGCTTCGACGGCTACGCCATCGGCGGGCTGGCGGTGGGCGAGGGGCAGGCGAGCATGTTTGCGACGCTGCAGGGTGTGGTGTCGACGTTGCCGGCCGATCGGCCGCGCTATTTGATGGGCGTGGGTACGCCGGACGATCTGCTGGGCGCGGTGGCGCGCGGCGTGGACATGTTCGACTGCGTCATGCCCACGCGGGCGGGACGGACGGGGCGTGCCTACACGTCACGTGGGGTGCTGAACATGCGCAATGCATGTCATGCGGCCGATGCGGGACCAATCGATCCGGATTGCGCGTGCCCGGCTTGCGCGCGGCACTCGCGCGGGTATTTGCACCATTTATTCCGCGCTGGGGAAATGCTGGGTCCGATGCTGCTGACCTGGCATAATCTGGCGTATTATCAGGCGCTGATGCGGGGGATGCGGGGGGCGATCTGGGCGGGGCGCCTTGGGGATTTCTGCCACGCGGCACAGCAAGGTTGGAGACTCGGTGC
>CAXUNZ010000387.1:0-2216 GCA_964252525.1 uncultured Acetobacteraceae bacterium | reverse complement strand
CCGCAGCGGCAGCCGCGCCAACCAGCGCCGTGGCGAGGCCGCGGTCACCGGCGTCCTCGTGGCGCTTGCCGCCCGCGAGGCCAGCGAAGCCCGCAGCCAGGCCGCCCGCGCCCGCCGCTACCTCGGCGACACCCCGCAAACTCTGCTGCTTTCCGCCTATGCCGGCAGCATCGCCGGCGAGGAAGAAGAGGCCACCGCCGCCTTCGAAAAGCTCGCCGCGCGCAAGGATGCCGCCTTCCTCGGCCTACGCGGCCTGCTCAGCCAGGCCATGCAAGCGGGCGACTGGGCCCGCGCCAACGAACTGGCCAAGCAGGCCGAGCGCGCCCATCCAGGTGCGGCCTGGATACGCGGCGAACGCACCCAACTGGCCGTGCGCACTGGAGACTGGCAGGAAGCCCTCCTGCTCAACCGCAACGCTCCG
Organism: uncultured Acetobacteraceae bacterium; assembly: GCA_964252525.1. GTDB lineage: Bacteria > Pseudomonadota > Alphaproteobacteria > Acetobacterales > Acetobacteraceae > CAJCIS01. The sequence continues at coordinate 1,795 of CAXUNZ010000387.1, read as the reverse complement.
CCCCACGCGGCCCTCGCCGCCGCCGCCGCCGAAGCCGAGCCCGATCCCGCCCGCGCCATCAAGCTGGCCAAGGACGCCTTCAAGCGCGATCCCGCGCTGACCCCCGCCGCTTTGGCCTACGCCCGCCGCCTGCGCGAAACCGGGCGTGAGAAAAACGCCCAGGACGTGCTGCGCCAGGCCTGGACCCGCGCCCCGCACCCCGAACTCGCCGACCTCGCTTTGGCCGCCACGCCCGACCGCCTCGAACGCCTCAAACTCGGTCAGGCCCTCGTGCGCGACATTCCCGAAAACCCCGAAAGCCACCTGCTCCTAGGCCGCCTCGCGCTGGACGCCGGCCAGCCCGCCGAGGCTCAGCGCCACGCCGAGGCCGCCCAGCGTGGCGGCCTGGCCCAGCGCCGCGTCTTCACCCTGCAAGCCGACGCCGCCGAAGCCACTGGCCAGGACGACGCCCACCGCGAAGCCCTTCGCCGCGCCTCCACCGCCGAGGGCGATCCCGCCTGGGTCTGCGAGGCCTGCGGCGTCCCCCATGCCGTCTGGCCCCCCGCCTGCCCCCCCTGCCCCGTCACCGGCCATATCCGCTGGGGCCAGCCCGTCACCGCGGTTGCCCTGCCCGCGCCGGCGGCGCAGTAAAGCCCCATCGGCATCCAACTTCGCCAAAGGCCGGGTGGGTCCATTTCATGCATGTGAGCGCGCGCGCGTATCTGATTCTTTTGGCGATGGTTGGCCTGGCCCCCTTGGCGGGCCGTTCGCTCCGTGCCGCCCCGCCCATGAACCTCACCTCCGACAGCGGTGATGCCGCCCGGCTGTTCGCCGAATTCTGTCTGGCCGAGCAGCCGTCCCTGGCGTCGCTCCAGGCCAGGGCCCGCGCGCTCGAAGGGGCCATCGCCGTGGACCACACCGTCCCTCACGGAGACCGGCAGGAACACTATCAGGCCTGGGTCGTCCGCCGCGGCATCACCATGTACCAGCTCACCGCCGATGAAGGCCAAATGCGGCAAGGCGCCAAGCGCGCGGTCGCCTGCGGCCTCACCGCCCCGCAAGCCGATGGCGCGGATCTGGCGCGCACCATGGCAACCACACTCGGCCTGGGTGCCCCGGCACGCCGCATCCCGGCCATCGGCGTGGCCGGCAATGCCGTGGTGTGGAACAAGTATTTCGGCACCCACCAGGGCAACATACGCCTGGCGTACGGGGCGCAGGGCCAGGTGGGCGCAACGATCCACCTGATCCTGCCGGATTTGCCCCCGCAATAACCCGGATACGGGCAGGCGCCCATCCATTTTCAACGAGGGATTACCCATGTTCAGTCACGTCATGATCGGCACCAACGACATCGCGCGCTCCAAAACCTTCTACGACGCCATCATCGGCGCCCTCGGCGGCAAGCCCGCCATCAAGGATGACCGCGGCCGCCTGATCTACATGCACAAGGGCAACGTCTTCATGGTCACCCCGCCCATTGACGGCGAGCCCGCCACCCACGCCAATGGCGGCACCATCGGCTTTGCCGCCGACAGCCCCACTCAGGCGGACGCATGGCACAAGGCCGGCACCGAGAACGGCGGCCGCGCCATCGAGGACGATCCCGGCATCCGCCAAGCCAGCTTCGGCAACGTCTATCTGGCCTATCTTCGTGATCCGGACGGCAACAAGCTCTGCGCCTTGCACCGCGTCGCCGCGTAAAATCGAATTCCAAGCGCCCGCCTCAGGGCTTTTTAAGAGCTGGGGGGGATGTGCCATCCCCCCAGGGCAATCGAGTGAATGCGACGCTTCCGGCACGGCCTGAACACTGATT
>CAXUNZ010000386.1:1880-2224 GCA_964252525.1 uncultured Acetobacteraceae bacterium | reverse complement strand
CGAGGCGGTGGCGCTGGCGACCGCGCGCGGCTGGCACGTGTTCGTGGCGACCAACCAGTCCGGCATCGCGCGCGGGCTGTATGACGAGGCGGCGCTGCGGGCGCTGCACGCCTGGGTGGCGGACGCGCTGCGCGCCGCCGGCGGCACGCTGGATGACTGGCGCCACTGCCCGTTCCACCCGGAGGCGACGGTGCCGCAGTTCCGCCGCACCAGCGACTGGCGCAAGCCGGCGCCGGGGATGCTGCTGGACCTGATGCGCGCGTGGTCGCTGACGCCCGACCGCTGCGTGATGCTGGGCGACCAGCCCACCGACCTGGCCGCCGCCGCCGCCGCCGGCATCACCG
>CAXUNZ010000386.1:0-1870 GCA_964252525.1 uncultured Acetobacteraceae bacterium | reverse complement strand
CGGTACCCCCAGGCCAGTCGGGCGTCGCGGCGGCAAGGGCGAGAGTCTCTGCTTCTTCTTTAAGGGAAGCCTTTTCCTTCGACCAGGATGCACGCGCCAGGCGGGACTGCAATGCGCAGCCGCGACAAGGGTGCTGACGCGTCGCTCCCTGTGGGTTATGAAGGCTGCGGCGTCTCCGTAGCTCAGCAGGATAGAGCACAGGATTCCTAATCCTGGGGCCGTGGGTTCGAATCCCGCCGGGGACATGCCTGCCTTCTAGGTGACTAGGCGTGTAGTTGCGCTGCTTAGTGGCTGGTGTTCAGCAAAGGCCGCTTGTAGTTGCGTCACAACGCAGTATGTGGCGCAAGCTCGTTTCTGTTCGTCGTGCCTTGAGGATAATTCACTGCCTATTCCAACTTACGACGCTCTGATGTTGCCGGTTTTGCGGTTATGTGCCGACAAACTTTGGGTCATGCGAGACGTGGTCACCCGTATCTCGGACGATCTTGGTCTGACAGCGGAAGAACGATCTGCGCAATTGCCAAGCGGCAGTACTAGCGTCATCGCCAGCCGTGTGCACTGGGCGAAAACCTACTTGAAACAAGCTGGCTTGGTGGAACAGCCGCGAAGAGCAGCCGTTCAAATTTCCCCGCAAGGGCGTGAACTCCTGGCAACGAATCCGTCTCGAATCGATGCGACTCTTCTCACACGATTCGAGGGGTTTCGCTCGTTTCAGACCCGCACAAGGCACGATAATTTGCAAACCGCGGAAGCAGCCAGCCCGATGACGGCAGCCGCTGCCGGCTCAGCCGCTTTGCGGGTTGCCGCCGAGATTTCAACGAGAACGCCAGACGATCAAATCGACGCCGCCCACAAGGCTCTTGAATTGTCGCTTCGCGACGCATTGATGGCCCGAATTCTAGAAGGCTCGCCTAGCTTCTTTGAGAAGCTGATCATCGACCTGCTGCTTGCGATGGGATATGGGGGTTCGCGTTCAGATGCAGGCGAGCGGCTCGGTGGCACCGGAGACGGCGGCGTTGATGGTGTCATCCGGGAGGATCAGCTGGGGCTTGACCGGGTTTATCTGCAGGCAAAACGCTATCAACCCGGTAATACCGTCGGCAGCGACGCAGTGCAGGCCTTTATTGGCGCATTGCACCTGAAAGGCTCTCAGAAAGGCGTCTTTATCACGACATCGAGCTTCACAAAGGCGGCCGCCATCTCTGCGGCGGGTGCCGGAAACCTCCGCGTGGTATTGATTGACGGAGAGGAATTAACGCGCTTGATGGTTCGATTTGGCGTGGGCGTTCGCACGACTCGAACCATCGATATCAAGCGCGTCGATCCCGATTACTTTGGTGATACCGAACTGGAGTGATTAACCTAACGCTCCACCCCCCTATCTCGGGCTCAACACCATAACCATCTGCCGCATCTCCATCCGCGGCATCTGCTCCACCTTCGTCTCCCCCTCCAAATCCCCGCGAATGCGCTCCAGCACCCGCACGCCGATATCCTGGTGCGCCATTTCGCGCCCGCGGAAGCGCAGCGTCACCTTCACCTTATCGCCCTCATCGATGAAGCTCTTCATTGCCCGCAGCTTCACCTGATAATCGTTCTCGTCGATATTCGGCCGGACCTTGACCTCCTTGATCTCGACGATCTTCTGCTTCTTCTTGGCCTCGTTCTTCTTCTTCTGCTGCTCGTATTTGAACTTGCCGTAGTCCAGGATCTTGCAGACCGGCGGCTCGGCGTTGGGGCTGATCTCGACCAGGTCTAGGCCCACGGCATAGGCGCGCGCCTGCGCCTCGCGCACGGTCAGCACGCCCTGCATCTCGCCTTGTTCATCGATCAGCCGCACCTGCGGCACCCGTATTTCCTCGTTCACGCG
>CAXUNZ010000385.1:0-2235 GCA_964252525.1 uncultured Acetobacteraceae bacterium | reverse complement strand
CCGCTGCACGACATAAGGATGATGCAGCATCACCCAGAAAAACCGCCAGCCCGGCGACGCCGCCGGAAGCCGGTAAACGTGCGGTGAGGGCAGGATCGTCGTGAACGCCATCCCCACGCCCACCCGCGCCGGCCGCGCGCTGCCCCGGGCAAATTCGCCCCAACCCTCCAAGGTATATTGAAACAGCGCCGCCTCGCCTTCCGGCTCGGGGCCGCGCTGACGGCCTCGCCATTCGTAGAGGTCGCCCGGCCGCCGGGTTTCTAGACCGACGTACACCAGCGGACGGTACGCGCTCACGCGGCGCGCGCCGGGTCGGGTGTACAGGCGCGCCAACTGTCCGTCCAGGCGGCGAAGGTCCTTGTTCGAATCGTTCACAAAATGAACATAAATCGAACAACGCGCCGATAGCCAGTTTTTCCCAGACCGCATTATTCTGGAACGTGTATCCGAGCGGACTTTTCCCGCTAGTGACCCCTCACAAAACACCCATCATGCCATTAAAAATCGCTTTCATCGGGGCTGGCTCCGTCGGTTTTACCCGCCGTCTCATGCGCGACCTGCTCGCCGTGCCGGAGTTCGCCGAAACCTCTTTTGCCTTCACCGACATCGACCAGCGCAACCTCGACATGGTCGCGCAGCTCTGCCGGCGTGACATCGAGGGCAACGGTTTGCCCGCCAAGGTCGAAGCCACGCTGGACCGCCGCGCCGCCCTCGCGGACGCGGATTATGTTTTCTGCGTCATTCGCCAAGGCGGCCTGGAGGCGTTCCAGACCGACATCGACATCCCGCTCAAGTATGGCGTGGACCAGTGCGTGGGCGATACGCTTTGCGCCGGGGGCATCATGTACGCGCAGCGCACGATCAATGCCATGCTGGATTTCTGCAAGGACATCCGCGAGGTCGCCAAACCGGGCGCAACGCTCTTCAACTACGCCAATCCCATGGCCATGAACACCTGGGCATGCAACCAGTACGGCGGGGTGAAAGCCGTCGGGCTGTGCCATGGCGTGCAGGGCGGGCATACGCAGATTGCTGCGGTCACGACGGAGTGGGCGCGGCGTGAGCGTCTCATTGGCCAGGACGAACACGTGCCGACGCAGGATGTCGACATCATCTGCGCGGGCATCAACCACCAGACCTGGTACATCAAGGCGCGCTGGCGCGACTACGACCTGATCCCGCAGATGCTCGACATGTTCGAGAAGCATTCGCGCTTTCCCATCACCGAGAAGGTGCGTATCGACGTGCTGCGGCGCTTCGGGTACTACTCGACCGAGAGCAACGGCCACCTGTCCGAGTACGTGCCGTGGTACCGCAAGAACACCAGCGAGATCAGCCGCTGGATCGACCTGTCGAGCTGGATCAACGGCGAGACGGGCGGCTACCTGCGCGTCTGCACGGAAGGGCGCAACTGGTTCGAAACGGACTTCCCGAATTGGCTGGCCGAGCCGGCCAAGCCGATCAACGCCGCCGACCGTTCGCAGGAGCACGGAAGCTACATCATCGAGGGGCTGGAAACCGGGCGCGTGTACCGCGGGCACTTCAACGTGGTCAACCGCGGCCACATCACCAACCTGCCCGACGGCTGCATCGTCGAGATCCCCGGCTACGTGGACCGCAACGGCATGAACATGCCGGTGGTCGGCGACCTGCCGCTGGCCTGCGCGGCGACGTGTTCGGCGAGCGTGCGCGTGCAGCAGATGGGCATGGAAGCGGCGGTTCACGGCGACGTGACGCTGCTCAAGCAGGCGATGCTGCATGACCCATTGGTGGGCGCGGTGTGCGACCCGGAGGAAGTCTGGCAGATGACCGACGAAATGCTGGTCGCCCAGGCGAAATGGCTGCCGCAGTACGCCGCGGCCGTCGCCCCCGCGCGCGCACGATTGACCGAGCACGAGCGCAACGGCACCCGCGTCAAGCTGGTCGAAGCCGCCGCCCATGCTCGGCCGATCGTATCGCGCCAACGCCGACGCTGCCGACAAGGGCGAGATGACCACCGCCAAGGCGGACGACAAGGCGAAGAGCGCCGAGGTCAACGGGAAGAACTAAGCCGGCGGACGGTCGTGAACAAACACAGGGACCGGACCCACGTCGGATACGGCAAGCGGTCACAGTGGTTTGTGGAAGGCTTGCAACGAAACGAACAGGAAGAACGGCACGTCGCGGTGCCGATGCACGTAGCGGATGGCGTCGGCGGCCAGCGCATCCACCGGGTAGCCGGGCAGGAAAACCTCC
>CAXUNZ010000384.1:0-2241 GCA_964252525.1 uncultured Acetobacteraceae bacterium | reverse complement strand
ATATGGCGGCACCCGAGGCGGCGGCCGCGGCACGCGAGCGCCGGGCGCCCCGCTCGCCCCGGCCGAAGCTGCCGGAGACCCTCCCGGTGGAGCGGGTCGTCTATCCGGCCCCTTGCGCCTGCGACAAGTGCGGCGGCGCGCGACTGCGCAAACTCGGCGAGGCGGTGTCGCGCACGCTGGAATGCGAGCCGCGGCGCTGGAAGATCGTCGAGCACGTTCGCGAGAAGATGACGTGCCGCGACTGCGAGGCCGTCACCGAGACCCCGGCTCCTTCCCACCCCATCCCGCGCGGCTTCGCCGGCCCCAACCTGCTGGCGAGCGTGCTGGTATCCAAGTTCCTGCTGCACCAGCCGCTGAACCGGCAGAGCGCCACCTTTGCGCGCGAGGGGATCGCGATCGACACCTCGACCCTGGCGGACCGCGTCGGCGCCTGCGCGACCGCGCTCGCGCCCCTCGTGGAGGCGATCGGGCGACACGTGCTGGCGGCCGAACGGATCCATGCCGACGACACTACCGTGCCGGTGCTGGCCAAGGGCAAGACCGCCACGGGCCGATTGTGGACCTATGTGCGGGACGACCGGCTGTTCGGCGGCGCTAACCCGCCGGCCGCCCTGTTCCGCTACTCACGAAGCCGCTCCGGCGAACACCCGCGCGAGCACTTGGCCACCTATGTCGGCATCATGCAGGCCGACGCCTTTGCCGGGTTCAACGATCTTTACGAGGGCCGGCGCAAGCCCGCCCCCGTCATCGAGGCAGCGTGTTGGAGCCACGGACGGCGCAAGCTGTTCGACATCGCGAAGCTCGACAAGGCGCCGATCGCCGCCGAGGCCGTGCGGCGCATGGACGAGATCTTCGCCATCGAACGGCTGATCCTGGGCCGGACACCGGCCGAGCGCCATGCCGTACGCCAGGAGCAATCGAGGCCGCTCGTCGTGGCTTTGGAGGCGTTCCTGCGCGAGAAGCGGGCGCTGCTGTCGGCCAGGAACGAGACCGCCAAGGCAATCAACTACAGCCTGGTCCGCTGGGAGGCCTTCACGCGCTTTCTCGATGACGGGCGCATTTGCCTCAGCAACAACGCGGCCGAGCGCGCCTTGAGAGGGATCGCGATCGGCCGGCGCAACTGGACCTTCTGCGGCTCGGACGCGGGCGGCCATCGGGCGGCCGCCATCTACACGCTGATCGAAACCGCGAAGCTCAACGACGTCGACCCGCAGGCCTGGCTGGCCGACGTGCTGGCGCGCCTGCCGGATCACCCCGCCATGCGCCTCGGCGAGTTGCTGCCTTGGGCCTGGAAAGCCAACATACACCCCAGCACCCTCGCCAACGCAGCCTGAGGTCCTTCCTCAACCCAAGGCATCATCGACCTGCGGTGCTCGGCGGATGCTTACCGTCATCACCTCCAAACGCGACAAGCTCTGGTCTGATGACACCTGGAGCCCGACCAGGGCCAATGCTGCTATAAGACGCTCTTGCCCAGGACGAGCCCAAGCCGTTGGTAGCGCCAACTGCGATCGCGTTGACACAATCGCTGGGCACCTGAACACGGTTGCGAGGCGATGGTTCGTCTCCGTCATTTCCAACTGCGATTCCAGCAAGTATATTTCCTTGCTGAAAATTGTCATCCAACATAGCTGTCCATGCTGTTACCTTATCATCCCCTACCACCTCGGACGGCCCAATACTAAAATTTGCAAATTCATAGTTCGATGAGCTAAGTATTTTATCTACATAGAGCATTGTGCTGTAGAGTTTACGATCATCGGTCTGATCTCCGAGGACGCGGTAGTGATCGACTGAACAAAATGGCCGTTCAATCTTGTGGTTATCAATCGATCCGAAAAGAAGAGCGGAAGTTACGGCCATACCGTGAGCTTGGTAGTCCGGCACAGCATTGCCGATGCCTTCGTTCGGGGCGGGCTCAATCGCTGTCGCCCAGCGTCCGAAGGGATGGTTGCTCGGAAGACCGCCGTCAAATATGGCCACCCGGCAGTCCGGGTCCAAAGATTCTTCCTCCGGAAGCTTGATAGACAATACGCCTCGTGTCGATTTTAGCGTTTTCGGAGCATCAACTGCTCTAAGCACCGCCATCGGTCTTATTGCACGAACGAAACTAAATTGAGCTAGGCGCTGCGCTGCGATCTCAGTACCACGCGCAGCCAAAAACCATAGGCCGCGCGTCTGATATTGAAGCTTTGAACTAATTTCTACTCCAACCTTTTTCGCAAAGGCGATGAACTGATC
>CAXUNZ010000383.1:0-2266 GCA_964252525.1 uncultured Acetobacteraceae bacterium | reverse complement strand
GTACTGGACCATGTAATCGGCGAAGACGGGATCGGTCAGCATGGGCACGTGGCCGAAGACATCGTGGAAAATGTCGGGTTCCTGCAAGTAATCCAACTGGTCCGGGCGGCGGATGAAATTGCCAGCCGGGAAGCGCCGGTTGGCCAAATGCTCGAAGAATACATCCTCAGGAACCAGGCCGGGCACGGCCACGACTTGCCAGCCTGTCAGCGCCTTCAGGCGTTCGGACAAGGCGGCGAAGTCCGGAATGCCCTGTCCGCGCAAATCGAGTGCGGCCAGCCCGTCCAGATATTGCCGGCAGGCGCGGCCGGGAAGGATTTCGGCCTGACGGTCATACAGCGTCAGCCAGGTCCGGTGGTCTTCCGCCGAATAGGAATCCCAGCCTTGCGGAATGGTCCAGTCGGCGCTGCGCGGAAGGTCGGCGTCCATGCTCGGGGTCTCCGTTCAGGGTCCCGCCACGCGTATGCCCAGCGCGGTGGCGGCAAGGCACAATAGCACGGATGCGCCCACATTCAGCAAAGCCCGCCCCGCATATCCCGCGCGCAGCAATTCGATCGTCTGCAGGCTGAAGGCGGAAAACGTCGTAAAGCCGCCGCACAGTCCCACCATGACAAAGGCGCGCGCCGCATCCGAGAGGGATGCGCGCACGGACAGCGACGCAAAGTGGCCGATGACGAACGAGCCTGCGATGTTGATCAGCACGGTTCCCCAGGGGAATCCCTGCCCCCAGGCCCGCGCCGCCGCCAAGCCGACGCCATAGCGCGCAATGCTTCCCAGTGCTCCCCCCGCCATGACCGCGAGCGGGATCACGCCTGAGCCAAGGCCACGCATTTGCGCATCAGGCTGGGCAGCGCCTCGGCGCGCAGGGCGGCGGGCTCACAGAGAAAGCCCTCTGCGTCGATGGCGCCGACCTGCGCCGAGTACACGTCCAGGCTCAGGGCAAGATGGGTGAAGACGTGCTGCACCTGCCCCGCCGGCCGCCACGCAGCCGCCATAGGCGCGTGGCCGAATGCCTCTTCGGGGGGCCAGGGATCGGCGCGCCATTCGGTGCCGGGGAGTTCGACCATCCCGCCCAGCAGGCCACGCGGTGGACGCCGGCGCAACAGCACGCGGCCCTGCGCATCTGTCAGGAAGAAAGAAGCGCCGTGGCGTGACGGGCGGGGCTTCTTGGCCGAACGGCGAGGCAGCTCGGCGGCAATGCCGGCCGAGCGGGCACGGCAGGGCGCGGACCACGGGCAGATCGCGCAGGCCGGATTGCGGGTGCAGATAGTGGCCCCGAGGTCGAACAGCGCCTGAGCGAAATCGGACGCGCGGGCCTGGGCTTGGGGTGAGGCGTTCAGCGTGGCCGCGGCGGCGGCCAGAGCAGGCTTGGCCGCCGGCAGCGGTGTCTCAATGGCGAAAACGCGCGCGGTGACGCGTTCGACATTGCCGTCCACGGGAACGACGGGAATGCCGAAAGCGATCGCGGCCACGGCGTTGGCCGTATAGGGGCCGATGCCGGGAATGGCGCGCAATGCGGCGACATCGGCCGGGAAGTGGCCTCCTGCGGCCGAAACGGCGCGGGCGCCGGCGTGCAAATGCCGCGCCCTTGCGTAATAGCCCAAACCCGCCCAGGCCTGCATGACCTCGCTTTCCTGCGCGCGGGCCAGATCGTGAATGGTGGGGAAGCGGGCCAGGAACCGGTCGAAATAGGGCGACACCGCGGCGACAGTGGTTTGCTGCAGCATGATTTCGCTGAGCCAGACGCGGTAGGGGTCTGCCGCCTCTCCCGGCCGCGCGCGCCAGGGAAGGGCGCGGCGGTGGCGGTCATACCAGTCCAGCAGCAGGACGGCGGATGGGATCATGAAGCAAGCCGTCCTTTTTTGAAAAAAGGACCAAAAAACTTTTTCTATTTTGCTGTGGGAAGAGGCTGGGGGGCGTGAGACAATGTGTGCAAGTAGTCGATGACGTCGGCCCGTTCGTGATCGTCATCGATGCCGGCAAACGCCATCTTCGTGCCGTTGGCGAAGGTGCGCGGGCTGTGCAGCCATTGGTTCAGCGTATCGTAATCCCACTTACCCGGAATGGCTTTCAGCGCGCCCGAATATTCAAACCCTGCGACGCTGGCGCGCGCGCGCCCTACCACGTCGTACAAATCCGGGCCGACTTTCGCCCCGGCGCCCTCGGCGAAGTTATGGCACGCCGAGCACAGCTTCTTGGCGTCACCTGCCCCCGCAGTGGGATCGGCCTTGGCCAGCAGCGGACCTATCGCGGGCAGGGGTGGGGG
>CAXUNZ010000382.1:370-2272 GCA_964252525.1 uncultured Acetobacteraceae bacterium | reverse complement strand
GCCCCCGCCCGTGCCTCTGCCGTGAGCCGGCCGCCCGCGCCTGACGCGCCGCCGCCGCCCACGCGCAGGCGGGGCACGGAGGCGGCGCGTCTGCACGGCTCGCCTGCCTTGGGCGCGATGCCGCGCATGGAGACGGTGCGCATCACCGCGCCCGATCTGGCGCGGCGCGCGAAACTGGATGTCAGCCGGCAGCGCCTGGTGTTTGCCGCGGGCGGATTTTCGCTGCTGTTCGGCGCCGTGGTGGCGAAATTGACCGTGGCCACCGTGCTGTTTCCCATGGCGCCTTCGGCCGCCGAGTCACGGCCCGACATTCCGGCCGATCCGGGCGCGGAGCCGCCGGATGCGGGGCCGGTGATTGCCAATGTGCGCCGGCCGCGGGCAACGATCCTTGATCGAAACGGTCAGATCCTGGCGATTTCCTTGCCCACCGCAGCGCTGTTCGCCGATCCGAAGGAGATGATCGATCCGGCGGATGCGGCGCACAAACTCAAGCAAGTGCTGCCGCGGCTGGACGAGAAGCTGGCGGTGGCGCGGCTGAGTGCGGCCAAGCAATTCGTCTATCTCGAACGGCAGATCACGCCGCCGGAAGAGATTGCCATCAACGCGCTGGGTATTCCTGGCGTCTATTTCCAGCCCGGACAGAAGCGGCGTTATCCGCTGGGGCGCGTGGCCGCACAGGTGCTGGGCGGCGTGGATGTGGACAGCCACGGCGTAGCCGGCGTTGAGCGTGCCTTCGAGAAGCGGCTGGAAGGCAGCAGCGATCCTGTGCGTCTGTCGATTGACGTGCGCGTGCAGGCGGTGATGCGCGACGAGCTGGAAAAATCCAAGGATGAATTTCAGGCGATCGGCGCGTGCGGCATCGTCATGGATGTACGCACGGGCGAGGTGATCGCCATGGTCAGCCTGCCGGATTACGACGCCAACCAGTTCGGCGAAACGCCGCCTGATGACCGCTTCAACCGGGCGGTGACCGGCATGTTCGAGCCGGGTAGCACGTTCAAGCTGCAGACGGCGGCCATGGCGATGGATTTCGGCACGGCGCACATCTGGGACCAGTTCGACGCGGCGCACAATATACACATCGGCCGGTTTACGATCGTCGATTACAAGGGCAAGCACCGGATGCTGTACTTGCCGGAAGTGCTGGCCTACTCGTCGAATTTGGGCGCGGCGCACATCGCGCTGGGCGTGGGCGCGGCGCGCCAGCGCACCTGGCTGGGTGCGATGGGGATGTTCCGCAAGATCGGCGTGGAACTGCCCGAGGCGGGCTGGCCGATCGTGCCGCCGGCGAGCAACTGGAAGGAAGCGGCGACCATGACCGTGGGGTTCGGTCACGGCATTGCCGTCTCTCCGCTGCACGTGGTGCGGGGCACGGCGGCATTGGCCAATGGCGGCATCGTGCTAAACCCGACGATGCTGGCGCATGATGCGTCCGATCCGCCGCCCGAGGGGCGGCGCATCATGAACGTGTCCACGTCCGACACGATCCGCAAGATGATGCGGCTGGTGGTAACGGACGGCTATGGCAAGCCCGCGGACATTCCCGGCTATTTCGTCGGCGGCAAGACCGGCACGGCCGAGAAGGTTGGCGCGCATGGCTACAAGAAGCACGCGAACGTTTCCGCGTTCATGAGCGTGTTCCCAATGAATGCGCCGCGTTACGCGGTCTATTTCATGCTGGATGAGCCAAAAGGAAACAAGGAGACAGGCGGATATTCGACTGCGGGCGCGGTGAGCGCGCCTGGTGCGGGGCGCGTGATTGCGCGCATTGCGCCGATGTTGGGACTATTTCCGCAGATTGCGGATGAGGCTGCCATTCAGGCGGGATTGTCCATTCCGATGCAGCCGGCGCGGGGAAGCGGGGAGCCGACGGGCACGGGATCTCCGCTGGAGCCGCTGGTG
>CAXUNZ010000382.1:0-360 GCA_964252525.1 uncultured Acetobacteraceae bacterium | reverse complement strand
GAGCGAGTGAGCGCGAAGGCAAGAACTGGGGGAGACGTGCCGTCCCCCCCAGACCCCCCGTCTTTCGTTGGGCCTCGTCCTGAAAATCGACGGGGGGTCTGGGGGGGATGGCACATCCCTTCCAACCTTTCTCTTCCGAAATGTTGCTGACCGAAGTGTTCAACCGCGCGGGACTTGCCTTGCACGATCTGCCGATGCTCGACATCACGGGCATGAGCGCCGACAGCCGCGCGGTGGAACCCGGCTTTCTTTTTGCCGCACTGCCAGGCGCGCAGAGCGATGGAAGGCGCTTCATCGGCGCGGCCGTGACGCGCGGCGCGGGGGGGGGGGGGGGGGCCCCCCGGCCCGCCCGGGGCGCCG
>CAXUNZ010000381.1:0-2275 GCA_964252525.1 uncultured Acetobacteraceae bacterium | reverse complement strand
GCTCGGGCCCGAGGCCCCAGACCCCCAAGCGGGCAGAGCCCCTTTTGCCTTCAGATGATCTTCTTTACCGCATCAATTACCCAACTCACCTGCGGCAGCGCCAGCTTCTCCAAATTCGCCGCATACGGCAAAGGCACATCCACCCCGTGCACGCGCACCGGCGGCGCATCCAGCCAGTCGAAGGCCTGCTCGATCACCTGCATTGCCACTTCGGACCCAATGCCCGCGTACGGCCAGCCTTCCTCCACCGTCACCAAACGCGATGTCTTCTTCACGCTCGTTACGACCGTGCCTATGTCCAGCGGACGCAGCGTGCGCAGATTGATCACCTCGGCCTGCACGCCCTGCCCCGCCAGCGCCTCGGCCGCCGCCAGCGCCACACCCACCATGATGGAATAGGCCACGATCGTGACGTGGCCGCCTTCCCGCTCGATCTTGGCACGCCCGATCGGCAAAACGAACTCCGGATCATCCGGACAAACAAAACTCTGCCCGTAAAGAATCTCGTTCTCCAGGAAAACCACCGGATTCGGATCGCGGATCGCCGCACGCAGCAAGCCCTTGGCGTCTGCCGATGAATACGGCGCAACCACCTTCAGCCCGGGGCAGTGTGCGTACCAGCTCGCATAATCCTGACTGTGTTGCGCCGCCACGCGGGACGCGGCCCCATTTGGCCCACGAAACACAATTGGGCATCCCATCTGCCCGCCCGACATATACAACGTTTTGGCCGCGGAATTGATGATCTGATCAATCGCCTGCATTGCAAAATTGAACGTCATGAATTCAACGATCGGCCGCAGCCCGTTCATCGCGGCGCCAACCGCCATTCCGGTAAATCCGTGCTCGGTGATCGGCATGTCGATGATGCGTTTCGGACCGAAACGTTCCAGCAGTCCCTGGCTGATCTTGTAGGCGCCCTGGTATTGCGCGACCTCCTCACCCATCAGAAACACGCTGGCGTCCGCCTCCAGCTCTGCCGCCATGGCGTCCCGCAACGCCTCGCGCACGCTGACCGGCTGGCCGGGTCCCCAATCGCGCTCAACCGCGGGCGCCGCGACGGCGACGTGCGCTCTCTCCGGTGCGGCGGCCTGGCCGCGCGCCGCCGCGGGCACTTCCGCGGGCGCCGCAGCCGCCACATCGCCGCCCGCGCCATTGGCCAGCGTGGCGATCGGGGTATTCACCGCCACATTTTCGGTGCCTTCGGCGACCAGTATCCTGTCCAGCCGCCCTTCATCGACGGCCTCCACTTCCATCGTCGCCTTATCGGTTTCGATTTCGGCAATCACATCGCCCGCACGGATATCGTCGCCCGGCGCCTTGAGCCAGCGCGCCAGCTTTCCCTCGGTCATCGTCGGCGAGAGTGCCGGCATCAGCACGTCAACCATGGCGCCTCAGGCCTCCAGCAACACGTCAGTCCACAACTCACGCTCGTCCGGCTCGGGTGCCGATTGCGCGAAATCGGCCGCATCCTGCGCCACGGCGCGGATATCGGCTTCAGCGGCCTTCAGCGCGTCTTCCGTCATTCCCAGCGCCAGCAGTTTGGCGCGCGCATGATCGATCGGGTCGTGCTGTTCGCGCATCGTCTGCACCTCCTCGCGCGAGCGGTATTTCGCCGGATCGGACATGGAATGGCCGCGGTAGCGGTATGTCATCATCTCCATCAGATATGGACCTTTCCCGGCGCGGCAATGCGCCACCGCGGCCGCCGCGGCCGCGTGCACCGCCTCCACATCCATGCCGTCCACCTGCACGCCGGGAATGTTCCACGGCGCGCCGTTGCGCGACAGGTCGCGAGACGCCGAGGCGCGCTCCACCGAGGTGCCCATACCGTAGCGGTTGTTCTCGATCACGTAGATGCAGGGCAGCTTCAGCAGCGCGGCGAGGTTGAAGCTTTCGAACACCTGGCCCTGGTTGGACGCGCCCTCCCCCAGATACGTCACCGCGACGCGGTCATTGCCGCGATAGAGGTTGGAAAAGGCCAGGCCGGTGCCGAGGCTGACCTGCGCACCGACAATGCCGTGGCCGCCGAAGAAATTCTTCTCCCGGCTGAACATGTGCATCGATCCGCCCTTGCCGTGGCTGTAGCCGGGGGCGCGGCCGGTCAGTTCCGCCATGACGCCGCGCGGCGCCATGCCGGTGGCCAGCATGTGGCCGTGGTCCCGGTAGGAGGTGATGACCTCATCGCCGTCGCCGAGCGCCATTTGCACGCCGGTGACGACCGCCTCCTGGCCGATGTAGAGGTGGCAGAAGCCGCCGATCAGGCCCATGCCGT
>CAXUNZ010000380.1:0-2283 GCA_964252525.1 uncultured Acetobacteraceae bacterium | reverse complement strand
CCGGTCCAAATCCGTACCGCGGCACGGTGGATCGGGTGACGATCGATCTGGGCGGCGGCAAGCAGGCAAGGCTTGGCGATGGGCCTGGCTAGAAAGACTGGGAGGACCGAGCCGGTCCCCCCAGACCCCCCGTCGAAAATGATGCACCAACATTGCCGATAACCAATGACGGGGGGTCTGGGGGGAGAGGCACTCTCCCCCCAGTTCTTCACCCAAAACGCCTGCTGGCGCCCGCCCTTGTCGCCCTCGCCGCCATCATCCTGGCGTTCCTGCTGCACCACCACGCAAACGCGTTCGGCCCCGTCACCGCATCGATATCGCCAGGCTATGCCGGGTCGGCGCAATGCGCTGCGTGCCATGCGGCCGAGGCAAATGCGTGGCGGAATTCGCACCACGCCCTGGCGATGCAGGCGATGTCGCCGGCCGATGTGCGTGGCGATTTCGACAACGCGGTGCATGAGGATCGCGGCGCGTCCGTTCGCTTCGTCCATCGCGGCGGTGCCTATAGCGCGAAGATCGGCGGTGCGACTTATCCCGTCGTGGCGACGTTCGGCATCTTCCCGCTGCAGCAATATCTTGCCGATGTGGGGCGCGGGCGTTTGCAGGTTTTGCCGCTCGCCTGGGATACGCGGCCGCGCGATTTGGGCGGACAGCGCTGGTTCAATCCGGCGCGGCCGGACGGCGCCGCGTGGAACAGCCGCGATCAGACATGGAATTTCATGTGCGCCGATTGCCACGCGACGGACGTGGCGCGTGGCTATGATTTGGCGCGTGATGCCTACGCCACGGCATTTTCGGAGGCCGGGGTCACCTGCGAATCCTGCCATGGGCCAGGTGCCGCGCATGTCGCCTGGGCACGCGCCGGCGCGGATGCCGCGACGGGCAATCATCTCACAACGGCGTTTCCGCCCGATCAGGGCGGGTGGAGCGATTTCGACAAAACGAGCGGCATCCGCCACTGGCAGGGTGCGCCGCGCGTGGCCGCGGAACTCGATGTCTGCGCACCGTGCCATTCGCGGCGGCGCCCCGTGATTACCACGCCGCGACCGGGTGTGCCGTTCCTGGATAATTTCGACCCGCAATTGCTGACGCCGGCGCTCTACCAGGCGGACGGGCAGATGTCGGACGAGGTGTTCGAATGGGGCTCCTTCCTGCAAAGCCGCATGCACCAGGCGGGCGTCACCTGCCATGATTGTCACGACGTGCACGGGCTGACGCGCCATGCAGACGGCAACGCGCTGTGCGCGCAATGCCACGCGCCACGCGTGTTCGACACGGCGGCGCATACGCATCATGGCGAGGGCTCGCCCGGAAGCGTTTGCACCGCCTGCCACATGCCGTCACGCATCTATATGGGCGTGCATGTGCGTCACGATCACGGTTTCCGCGTGCCTCGGCCCGACCTGGACGCGGCGTTCGGCACGTCCGACGCTTGTACCGCCTGTCACGCGGGACGGCAGCCGGCCTGGGCCGCTTCTGTCATCGCCGGCTGGACTGGGCACGCGCCGCGCGCAGGCGGCGCACAGGCGATGTTTGCCGCTGCCCGCGGCGACAAGGCGGCGGCTCGTCAGGCGGCCGGAGATACCGCGATGCCGGACATCGTTCGCGCGACGCTGCTCGCATCATTGGGCGAGGATGCGGAGGATGCGCCGGTGCTGCTGGGGGCGGCGCGTCATGGCACGGCGCTGGACCGGTTCGGCGCAGCGCACGCGCAGGGGCCTGCGGCGCGCGAGGCACTGTCGGTCCTGGTGCACGATCCGCTCCGGGCGGTGCGGCTGAATGCGGCGCGTCCATTGGCGGCCGATGCGGGGCCGGCGCTGGACGATTGGATCGCGGCCGAACGGGTGGCGGCGGACAGGCCGGAATCGCACGTCAATCTCGGCGGGCTTTTTACGGAGTCCGGCGCGCTGGGCTTCGCCGATGCCGAATTGCACACAGCGCTGCGGTTGGCACCGGATTTCGCGCCGGCATTGATCGACCTGGGGGATCTTAGCCGCGCCCGGAACGACGAGCATGCGGCGGAAGGATATTTGCGCCGCGCCATTGCGGCAGCCCCGGATGATGCGACGGCATGGTACGCGCTGGGGTTGTGTCTGGTACGCCAGAAGCGAACGGATGAGGCACAGCAGGCTATTTCGCACGCGCAGGCGTTGGCAGGCAGGTAATACCAGAAAGCAGAAGGATTGACTCTTCAGAAGGCTGGGGGGGATGTGCCATCCCCCGCCAAACCCCCCCCCCGTCGATTTTAGGACGCGGCCTCAAATAATGACGGGGGGTCTGGGG
>CAXUNZ010000379.1:0-2293 GCA_964252525.1 uncultured Acetobacteraceae bacterium | reverse complement strand
CGTCTCCTGCGTCTCCAGCCGCTCGAACAGCATCTGGATCGCGGCCAGGTTCTCGATCTGCGTCACATCGGCCAGCAGCCGCGCCTGGCCGCGCACGATCAGCGCGCCGCCACGCCCGGCATCGCTCCATGTCGCGAGGCCCGCCTGCACCACCTCGGCCGCCAGCGCATCGAGCTGACCGCGATCGGCGGCCATATCCTCGCCCACGCGCGCGCGCAGCCCGGCCAGCGTGCGTCCGGCCGCGCGGGTGTTGAGGTAATTCGCGGCCTGGGCCAGGGCCGAGGGCGGCATGCCTGGCGGCACCTCGATCACCCGGTTTTCCACCTGTCCATCGGCGCCCACCAGGATCACCAGCGCGCGGCCGGCGCCGAGCGGCGCGAACTCGATGTGCTTGATGGCCCCGTCGGATTTGGGCGCCAGCACCATCCCCGCCGCCTGGCTCAGCCCGGAGAGCATGGTGGAGGCATCCGCCAGCGTGTCCTGAAGGCTGCGGCCGCGGCCGGAGAGCGCTTGGCCGATCACCTCGCGTTCCTCGGCGCCGAGTTCGCCGAATTGCAGCAGCCCGTCCACGAACAGGCGCAGCCCCCGATCCGTCGGCAGCCGCCCGGCCGAGGCATGCGGCGCGAACAGCAGCCCCGCATCGGTCAGATCGGCCATCACGTTGCGGATCGTCGCCGGTGACAGCGCCATGGGCAGCCGGCGCGCCAGCGTGCGGCTGCCCACCGGCTCGCCGTTGGCCACGTATTGCTCGACGATTTCGCGCAGCACCGCGGAGGCGCGCGGGTCAAGTCCGGGCGGCAGCGCCTTGGGGGGAAACTCCATGGCTGCGAGCATAGAGCCAAACCGCTCGCCCGCGGCAACGCCCGCGTAGGCGGGCTCAGCCCCGGGCAAGGTCGGCAAGGTAGGCGCAGAACATGTTGGCCATGGCGTCGGCATAGGTCTCGATCTCGGCGGCGCTGCGCGTGATTGCCGAAAATTGCTTGCCCCCATTCCTCAGCGTGGTCGTGATCAGATCGGCGGCCAAGGCGCGTACCTCCGCCGATGCCGCCGGCAACGCCTCCTGCATGAAGGCCGCGACCGTGGCGGCGCTCGCCGCCCGCGCCTCCCGCGCCTCGGGTGCATCGCGATAGAGCGGGGCGGCGTCATTCAGCGCCGAGCGGATCGACGCCTCATGGCATTCAGAGAGGATGAAGGCATGCACCAGCTTGCGCAGCCGATCTGGCGGCGGCATGTCGCGATCCTGCAGAATGGCGCGCAGCAACGCGCCGGTCTGGCGCCACTCATCGCTTTGCAGCCGGAAAAGGATGGCCGCCTTGTTCGGAAAATATTGATAGAGCGAGCCGACGCTGACGCCCGCCCTTTCAGCCACACGCGCTGTGGTGAGCGGCGCGCCTTCCTTGCGCAAAACCTGAACAGCCGCATCCAGGATGGCGGAAACAAGCTCCGCCGAGCGCGCCTGTTTGGGCTGTTTTCGTGAGGAAACCTGGGCGGGCCGGCGATCGGGCATGGGCGTGGCTGGCAATGCGAATAGGGAAGCTGACGGATTGGTCGTATTTTGCGTCACGCACAACGGCACGAACCGGAGAGTTGCATGACGACGACACTGACCACCCCGCCGCTCGCGCGCCTGCTGGAGCGCTTGTTCGAGGAGGAGGACCGATCGAGGATGAGCCCCGCTCTGACCGCGCTGTCGGCCGGGGAGATGGAGCGCGTCACGAGGAGCAAGACGGCGTATCGCGACTTCTATGGCCGGCTGAAGGATGTTCCGCTCGCCGTGTCACGCGAAACCGGAAGGCTGCTCTACATGCTGGCGCGCGGGGCGGGGTGCGCACGGCCGTCGAATTCGGCACCTCGTTCGGCTTGTCGAGCCTGCACCTCGCCGCGGCCCTGCGGGACAATGGCGGCGGCCGCCTGATTACGAGCGAGTTCGAGCCTTCCAAGGTGGCACGCGCCCGCGCGCATCTGACCGAAGGCGGCGTGATGGACCTCGTGGAAATTCGCGAGGGAGACGCGCTGCAGACGCTCGCCGCCGATCTGCCCGACACGATCGATCTGCTGTTCCTGGACGGCGCCAAGGCGCTCTACCCGGAAATCCTCGGCCTGGTGGAAAGCCGGCTCAAGCGCGGCGCCTTCATCGTTGCCGACAATGCCGATGACAGCCCCGACTACCTGGCCCACGTGCGGGCGCCGGCAAACGGCTATATGTCGGTGCCCTTTGCCGAAGACGTCGAACTCTCCGTGCGGATTGGCTGAGACCGGCGGGGGACCGGGGGCATGGCACATCAGCCTTAGC
>CAXUNZ010000378.1:0-2317 GCA_964252525.1 uncultured Acetobacteraceae bacterium | reverse complement strand
CCGCCTTGCACTGGGAACGACATGGCTCTGCTTGACCCTCGCCGCCTCGCCTTGGCCTTCTGCGCGGCAGCGCTTGCCGCCGCGGCCCCGCACGCGCCGCCAGCCGGCCGCGTCGTTGCCCTGACCACGCAGCCCGGCAGCGCGCTGGAACACGATGCCGCCGGCTTGGTGGCTGACGATATCACCGCGGCCCACCGCGCGCATGAGGTGCCGGTGATGCTGGTGGGCTCGGCCCACCTAGCGGTGCGCGGCGGCCGCGCGGCGTTGTTCGTGCAGGTGCAATCGGCCAGCCTGTGCGGATCGGCCGGATGCTCGACATCGGTGTTCGTCGAAACCGCGCCGCATGCCTGGAAGCGGGTGCTGGATTCGGTCAGCGGACCGATCAAGGTCTCGCCGCGCGTGCACCAGGGCATGCGCGATCTGCTGGTGCATGGCACCGATCGCTGGGTGTGGACGGGCAATGCCTACGCCGACACCCTGCCGGCGCCTGGCGCACCCATACGCTAGAGCATAACAACCGTGGCGCGAGCGTGGCAGATAGAAAACAGGTATTGCGTGTTGCCGCGCCTGCGTCATAACGCAGGGTGGCTTTCAACTCTGCGGTAGCGTATCCATGGTCGTGATGCTTCTCACCGGCGCGGCGAGCGTGGTCCTGTTCGCCATCGCGACCTGGCTCATCCTGCAAGCCGGCGCCAAGCCGCCTTTGCCGATACGTACGCGGAGCCGCAGAAGCCAGGCGGAATATGCCTTCAAGCGCCGTCGCACCGCTTTGCGGCGTCAGGGTCTGCTTTGCCTGATGGCAGGAGGTGTCAATCTCTTTCTTTGCGTGACGATAGGGTTGTGGACCGCCATGGCGGGCTAGGGCTGAGCTTGGTTTTCCCCGACACTAGGTCAACGCCCGCCTGCGTCTCGCAAACGGTTCGCGGCTCAGCAGCGTGCGGCGCCAAAGAATGGGGTAGGTCGTAGCCCTTTCCGCCTGTCAGGGGTTAGTCCGTGCCCAGCCTGCAAGACCGCCTCCCCTACCTCCGCCGCCGCGCGCTGCTGACCACCGCCACGCGCGCCTTCTTCACCGCCCGCTCCTACACCGAAGTCGAAACGCCCTACGCCGTCCCAACCCCCGGCGAGGAAGTGCATCTGCGCGCCTTTCCCACGCGCTTCACGACCACTTCCGGCACCGCCCACGATCTGTGGCTGCACACCAGTCCGGAATTCGCGATGAAGCGCCTGCTGGCGGCAGGCTCAGGGCCGATCTTTCAGCTCGCCCGCGTCTGGCGCAGCGAGGAGGGCAGCCCCACCCACGCGCCCGAATTCACCATGCTCGAATGGTATCGCCCCGGCGCCGCGCTCGCCGATCTGATGGACGAGACAGAGGCTTTGCTTCGCGCCACGCTGCCCCCCGCGGTCACCCTGAACGGCACCACCACGGCTGTTGCCGATTTCGAGCGCCTGCGCGTGGCGGACGCCTTCTCGCGCCACACCGGCGCGGACGTGCTCGCCACAGAAGGCGATGCGCCTGCCCTGGCGCGCGCCGCGCGCGCCACGTTGCGGCCGGGCGAGACCTGGGAGGACCTGTTTTTCCGATTGCTGCTGGAGCGCATCGAGCCGCATCTCGGCCGCGCGCATCCCACCTTCCTGACCCATTGGCCGGCCAGCCAGGCTGCCCTGGCGCGGCGCGACCCGGCAGACCCGCGCGTCGCCCTTCGTTTCGAACTCTATGTCGGCGGCCTGGAGCTCGCCAATGCCTTCGAGGAGCTGACCGATCCCGCGGAGCAACGCGCGCGCTTCATCGCCGACAGGGCCCGCCGCCACGCAATCGGCGGAGAGGATTGGCCGATCGACGAGGCTTTCCTCGCCAGCCTGGCGCACATGCCGCCCTGCGCCGGCATCGCGCTGGGTTTCGACCGGCTGGCCATGCTCGCGGCGGGGACCGATCACATCGATCATGTACTATGGCTGCCTGGACTAACGGCGCCTATGTACCGCTAGAGCACGTTCGGACCAGGTGGGATCACCCGTCCGAAAAACGTGCTCTAGACGATCACGGCGGCTTGCGTCGCACCGGCAGACAGGAACAACCAATTCCCATGCGCAAGGCAGCTCTCCTCACCTTCGTTCTGGCCCTTTCCGCCTGCGCCTATCCCAACCCGCAACACGTGGCCGAACTCAACGCGCTCGTCGGCAAGCCCGAAGCCAACCTCATCCGCACCGAAGGCGTGCCCACGCGCACCTACCAGGTGGGTCCCAGCAAATTCCTGGCCTATTCCCGTTCCCGCATCGAGAGCATTCCCGGCAGTCCTGGCTTCGGCCCCTATGGCGG
>CAXUNZ010000377.1:405-2320 GCA_964252525.1 uncultured Acetobacteraceae bacterium | reverse complement strand
TAGCAGGCTTTCAAACTGATGACGGGGGGTCTGGGGGGGATGGCACATCCCCCCCCGCTCTTCCACTTGCCGGCATGAACGTCCCGGTCAGCCGAAACGCATTCCCCGGATGATAAAGGTGGCTCACCGTGGCCAGCCGATCGCCTGACCAGGTGCGCCGCACCACCAGCAGGCACGGCACGTTGGTCGGCATGGCGAGTTGCACGGCAATATCGGCCGGCGCGTGCACCGCCTGCACCGTGTGCTCGACCGCGGCCAGCGGTGCCACGCGCATGAGATATTCATTTGGCGTGATCTGCGAGAAATCCTGGCGCAGGTAATCGGGGGCGAGCGCCGGATCGACAAGCTTGTCCTCGAACTGGATCGGCAGATCATCTTCCAGATGCACGATTGCCGAGTGATACAGCTCGCCGCCGGCGGCAACGCTGAACCCCATGGCGGCGGCATCCGGCGGCGCCATGCGCTCCAGCGTGTGCACGCGCGCCTGGTGGCGATGTCCGCGCGCCGCAATTTCGGCGGCGATGCTGCGGATTTCCACGAGCGAGGATTGTGCGAACGGTTCGGCCACGAAGGTACCCACGCCAGGCACACGGCGCACACGGCTCTCTGCCGCCAATTCGCGCA
Source organism: uncultured Acetobacteraceae bacterium (assembly GCA_964252525.1). GTDB lineage: Bacteria > Pseudomonadota > Alphaproteobacteria > Acetobacterales > Acetobacteraceae > CAJCIS01. The sequence continues at coordinate 1,696 of CAXUNZ010000377.1, read as the reverse complement.
TGGCACGATTTACGGTCATGCGGGATACCCCGAAACTGCGGCACAGTTCGTGCTCGGAGGGCAGCAGCTGGCCGGTGCGCCAGGTGCCTTGAACGATACCATCGGTGATGCTGCGCTTGATCGAGAGGTAGGGCGGCACCGTCATGTCAGTTGCCTCAACGCACGCGCATAGGCGGCATCGATGGCATCTTCGTTTGCGTGCCGCCCATTGCGCACCATCCATTTGCCGCTTGTCATGACGTCGCACACGCACGAGCGATTCGCGGCAAAGATTGCCGCGTCCAGCACGAAATCGGGTGGCGCATCCGCCGCCTCCGGCGTCGCGGACAAAACGGTCAGGTCCGCGCGCAAGCCTGGCGCGATTGCACCGGCCGCGCGGCCGCTGGCCTGCGCGCCGCCACGCGCGGCCGCCTGCCACAAGGCGCGCCCTGTATGGGCTTGCGGCGTGGCCGCGACATTGCGCCGACGCGTGGAGAGGCGCTGTGCGTATTCCAGCAAGCGCAATTCGCCGCACGCATCCAGATGCGTGTTGCTGTCCGTGCCGATGCCGAAGGCGCCACCGGCGCCCAGCAGAGCGGGAAAGTCGAAAATGCCATCGCCGAGGTCGGCTTCCGTGCTCGGGCACAGACCGATCACCGCACCGGTTTTCGCCACTGCGGCAATTTCCGGCGCGCGCGCATGCGTGGCGTGGATCAGGCACCAGCCTGCATCGACGGGCGCATGATCGAGCAGCCACGCCACGGGCGGGGCGCCACGCACGCGCGTGCAAGCATCCACCTCGGCGGTCTGTTCGGCGACATGAATATGGATCGGCCCGGCATGGGCCGCACGAAAGCCCGACACCGCCCGCGCCAGCGAGGCCGGCGGCACCGCACGCAGGCTGTGCGGCGCCAGGCCAATCGCAAAATCCGCGTGCGCTTGCAGCGACGCGGCAATCCGCAGGGCATCCTGCGCATCCGTCTCGAAGCGCAATTGGCCGCCGGCGAGTCTCTCGCCCTCGAAACCGCCCGTTTCGTAGATGCCGACCAGCAAGGTCAGCGGCATACCGGCGCGCGCGGCACCTTCCTGCAACGCCAGCGACATCGCCGCCTCGGGCGCGTAGCGCGCCCCTCCTGCCTGGTGCTGGAGGTAGTGGAATTCGGCCAGATTGGTGTAGCCGCCTTTGAGAAGCTCCTTGCAAAGCCAGGCAAAGACGGGCGTGTAGAGGTCGGGCGTCATGGTGGCGACGGCGCGGTACATCGCCTCCCGCCAGGACCAGAAATCACCGCCCCCGCCGGGCCAATTGGTGACG
>CAXUNZ010000377.1:0-395 GCA_964252525.1 uncultured Acetobacteraceae bacterium | reverse complement strand
GGCCGGCGAAGACGCGCTGAAAGCCGTGACTGTGCAGATCGGCCATGCCCGGCAGCACCACGCCGGAAATGCGCATGGCATCCGGGGCGCCGCCCTGGTCCACGGCGCATATTTGCCCATCCTGCACGGTAATGAGAATTTCCGCGGCGAAGCCGTCCGGCAGCAGGGCCCATTGCGCCACATACCGCTCCTTCGGGCGTTTTATTGGGCGTTGCATGAGCCGTTACCTGCCTAGACAACTAACGTATTGGTTGCGGCATCCATCGTAAAGGGGCGGACCTATGACAATGATCGTTTATGCGGGCGGCGGCATTGCCACCATGGTGGCGGGTGCCGCACCCTACGGCGCCATTGTGGATGGGGCGCTTGCGGTCGAAGACGGGCGCATTGCCTGG
>CAXUNZ010000376.1:0-2337 GCA_964252525.1 uncultured Acetobacteraceae bacterium | reverse complement strand
CTTCGTGTCGTCCCTCGTGCTACTCCTGGCATGGCAGGCGGCTTCCAGCGCCGGGCCGCGGCGTGCCAGCAGGGCACGGAGCGCGCGGCCAAAATCGGCCGCACTCAGCGGGTCGAAATAGGCGCAAGCCTCGCCGCCCACTTCGGGGATGGAGGAACTCCACGACGCCACGCACGGCGTGCCCAAAGAGAGGCTTTCCAGCACCGGCAGTCCGAAACCCTCGAACAGCGAGGGATAGAGCGTCGCCTGGGCATGGCGCAGTAGGGCGTATTTCTGCGGTTCGGAGACAAAGCCGGTGAACAGGATGCGCCCGTTCTCCACGAAGCCTTCCAGGTTGCGGGGCAGCGCGTGCTGTTCCTCCAGCCAGCCCATCTTGCCGGCAAAGACCACGCGGTTGGCCTCCAGCAAATCGGGTGCCTGCTCCAGTAGGTCGAAGACCTTCATGATGTTCTTGCGCGGCTCGCGCGTGCCCAGCACCAGCAGATAGGGCTCGATGCCGGCCGCACCCGCGGCGTTGGCCGCCATGGTGTCGAACCCGTCGGGCCAGGACACGCCATTCGGGGCGGCGATGATGCGCGCGGGATCGACGCCCAGATACGCGGTCAGATCGGCGCGCGAGGCTTCGCTGACGGTCACCACCAGATCGTCGCTGGCCAAGTCGGCCATGATCGCCTCGGTGTGGTGGACCACGTTGCCGCGGATATGCATCAGCGGCATCGTCAGGGTGGAAAGATCATGAAAGACGCTGAGCTCCACGTCGAAAGCGCGGCGCAGCGGCTTGACCGACGGAAAAAATCCCACCCCAAGTCCCGCACCGCCGAACACCGGCAATTTGCCCGCGTGGGCGTATCCGCGGTCGATGTCGCGATCCAGGAACAGCCCGGTATTGCGGCGCAGCGCGTCATCGACAGCGGCCGACGCGATCAGATCATAACCGTGAAAAAAACGCGTCTGCGCCGGCAGCGTGTCCAGCAGGGCGCGCGCGAAGCCGGCGGCCACGATCGGAATGCCCGTCCAGTTGGCTTCGCGCAACGGCGAAAGGTCGAAGTAGATATGGCCGTCGCGCGCGCGCAGGGCGGCACGGCATTGGCGGAAGATGCTCTCTCGCGCGGCCATGTCAGGTCCGCCGCCGGCGCCTGACGGGTGCCGGCGGCGCCATGCCCGACATCACCTCGTTGGTCATGCCCAGCAAGGCGCGCAGCGCGCGCAGCGAGGGCAATTTCGCGTGGAAATGCAGCAGGCCGAAGCGGGTCTCGGCTTCGATCGTCAGCGCGTCGTCGGCCTGGATTGTCACCGCGTCCGCGCGCGTGCGGGTGTCGGCGGCCAGCAGCATGGGCGAAAACCCCGCGGCCTGTAGCCGCCGCCGCGTCCAGTCATGCTCTGGATCGTTGCCGTCGACCCAGGCCACGCGCGCCAGGTCCAGAAGCGCGGGCAGGGCGCCCGGATGTGTCAGCCGCGCCAGGAAGAGCTGCGCCAGCGAGGCAGCGCCGCCATCGGCCATCTGACGTATCTGGCGGACCAGGCGCCTGATCAGACCGGTCTGGCCGGGATAGTTGAACGGCATGATGACCAGGCGGACGGCGAGCCGGTGCCTGTGCTGCAGCCGCAGCGTGCGCGCGATCAGCATGGGCACCGGGCTGCCCGGATGATCGAGATTCCAGGGCAGCAGCACAAAGGGTGCGCGATCCCGCCCCGCCTGCCGTCGCGCCGTGGCCAGGTCTGCCGAGGCCGAGCGGAGCGGCCCCGCCGCCCAGGCCGCCGAACGGAATTCGGCCAGCGAGGCGATGTCCAGCCCGTCCGCCGCATGGTCCTGCGGCACGCGCAGATCGGCCGCGATGTAGTCGCCCTCCAGCAGGCTGACGGGCAGCATTCCGGCGCCGATCGCGGAGGGCACGGCGTTGGCAGCATCGTAGGAGAACAGCCGCCGCACCCCGGCAGGCACGGTCAGGCCGCCGGCGAAAGGATGGTGGCTGGCGGTAATGGGCGGGGTGCTGTGATTTTCGGCAAGGATCAGGCCGTTGCGTGCATCCTTCAGCACGCGGGCGGAGCGCGTGCCGCCGAAGCGCAGATGCACCAGGCGCGGTGAGGCGGCGCGCGCGCCCAACCCGCAGGCGGCATCCAGGGCATCGAGGCTGGCCCGGCTTGCAAACATCTCCGGCAGGGGGGCGAAAAACAGCCGCGGCGCCAACGCGGGCTGGGCGGCGGCGAAGGCGAGCAATTGCGCTTCGCTGCCCAGCAGGCATTGCGGCAGCGCCAGTTGAGCGATCGGCTGCACGGCAGCATGATGGCGCCGCAGCGGCCCCGGACAACTGAGCAGAAATGCCGGCGCGTCGTCCC
>CAXUNZ010000375.1:0-2358 GCA_964252525.1 uncultured Acetobacteraceae bacterium | reverse complement strand
GGCACATCCCCCCCAACCTTCCTTGCGCCGCGAAATGTCAGGCCTGGGCGGTCTCCTGATAACGCTGTCCTGCCTCTCCCCCAGCATCGGCGTGTTCGTCGTGGGCTCGCAAATCCTCCACCAGGTCGGCAGCGGCGCCGCGCTGTGCCTGTTGGCCGCCTTCCTGCTCAGCCTTGCCGTGGGCGCCGTCTATGCCGAGCTTGGCTCGGCTTTTCCGCACACCGGCGGCGAATACGCCATGGCCGGCCGCGTGCTGGGCCGCGAAGCCGGATTTGCGATGCTCGCCACCAATCTGGTCGGATACGCCATCGCATTATCACTGTCCGGTCTTGGCATGGCCGATTATCTGCGCGTGCTCGTACCCGGCATTGCCGCCTTGCCGGTGGCGCTCGTGACGGTCAGCATCGTAACCATCATCGGCGTGCTCAGCGTGAAGCTGAACGCGCTGGTGACGGGCATTTTCCTCGCGGTTGAAATCCTTTCCTTGCTGGTCACGGCCGGCCTGGGTTTTTCGCACGCGCACGGAGTCACGTCGGCGGCGGCGAGGCTGATCCACCCGCAGGTCAGCGCCGGCGCGGGCGGCCTGCACGCTGTGGGGCTGGTCGCCCTGGGCATCGGCGCCTCGGCCGGCATTTACGCGCTGAACGGTTACGGCAGCGTCGTTGCCCTTGGCGAGGAAATTCGCGATGTGCGCCGCCGCATCGGCCCGGTCATTTACGCCGCCTTGGGTGTGGCCGCGCTGGTGGAAATGATGCCCATCATCGGCATCATTGCCGGCGCGCCTGATCTCGCCGCACTGAGTGCATCGGATGCGCCCGTGCCGCAATTCCTTGCCGGTGCCGGCGGCCCCACGCTCGCGCTACTGGTCAGCCTGGGCGTCGCCGCCTCGCTGTTCAACGCGATGATTGCCATAGCCCTGATCGGCGCGCGTCAAATCTATGGCTCGGCGCGCGACCGCGCCTGGCCGCTTTCGGTAAGCCGCTGGCTGGAGAAAGTGCATGCCCGGTTCGGCTCGCCCTGGGTCGCCACGCTGGCCCTGGGCGCGCTCGGACTCATCGGCTGCTTCATTTCGCAGGATCTGCAATTGCTGATCATCGCCAATGGCAACGTGGTCATGTACGCCACGCTTTGCGTCGCGGTCATCGCCGGCCGCCGCCAGGGTAGCACGTCGCACAGCCAGGCGCGCATGTGGTTCTATCCCTGGCCGCCGATCCTGGCGCTGGTGGCGCTGGCGGGCGTGGTCTGGATCGATCTGCTCGATCCGCAAACCGGCCGCGCCGGCCTGATCGCGGCACTGGCTGTTGTTGCCTCGGGCGCGCTTTACGCGAAGTTTGCGCTGGGCGGGATTTACGCGATGCGCGGGGCGGCGGACGAGTAAGGAAGGCCTTCTTTCTTGAAAGAAAGAAGCAAAGAACTTTTATCAGTTTGCTTGCGAGTGAATTTCAAAATTTTTTTGGTCCTTTTTTCCAAAAAAGGACTGCTTCCTTCCTTACTCGCAAGCCTGCGCAAACACGTCCAGCGGATCACGCATATTCTCCAACCTGCAAGCCGCTAAAAGCGCAAATCGGCACAGCAACGCGCGCCGCCGCGCCGCCGCCATCCGATGCACGGGCGCACCGCGCAACAAATCCGCCTCCCGCTCCGCGGTCACGATCACGCCCACATCCTCCGGCAGCAACCCACGCGGAAAATCCGCATCCACCGCAAAATACAGCGCGTCCGAATATTCCCGGTAGTCGCCCCATTTCGTGTCGCAGAGAAAATCCGCCGCCCCGGACTTCACCTCCACGCACACGAAATCCCCATCCGGCCGCAGTGCCAGAATATCCGCCCGCCGCCCGTTCGGCAGCATCACCTCGTGCAGCGGCGCCCACCCCAGATGCCGGCACAGCCGCGCCGCCTCCCGGCGCACGTTCGCGGTGATTTCAGGCCGCGCAATGCCGGTCGCGCTGCCCTGGGCGCAAGGCAACCCCGCGACGGGCGAGCAAGACAAATCCATCCCCCACCCTAAACTGCCTCCACGCGTTGGAAAACACCGGAGACCATCCGCCATGGACGCCCCTACCACCCCGGCCGCCTTGGCCGCCGCCCCCGGCACGCTGCGCCAGGGCGAAATCTACGTCCAAGGCATGCTCCACCAGAAGCGCGAACCCGTACCCACCCGCCAAGCCGAATTGGAATCCGCGGCCGAAGCCGCCCTCTCGCCCGAGGCGTTCGCCTACATTGCCGGCAGCGCCGGCCGCGAGGCCACGGCTCAGGCCAATCGGGCCGCCTTCGACCGAAGGCGCATCATCCCCCGCATGCTGCGCGACGTGGGCGAACGGGACACCTCCATCACCCTCCTCAACCGCCTACACC
>CAXUNZ010000374.1:0-2365 GCA_964252525.1 uncultured Acetobacteraceae bacterium | reverse complement strand
GCGCGCGCGGGGTATTGCCGTGGCACTGTTGGAAAGGGGGACTGGGGTGGCCGAGGGGTGGGGACGGGACCTTTATGTGGGGGGGGGGGCGTGGCGGGCGCTGGCGCGTATTCACATGGAGCAGACGGGATATCCGCTGGCGATCGTGCACCATTATACGCTGGAACGTGAGGAGGCGCGCGATCTGGCGGGCGTGATCGGCGCGGCCAATCGGCGGACGTTGGAGCGGCTGCCTGGCGTTTCCCGCAGGCGCGTGGATGACATGCCGTTTGCGGCGGTGGTGCTGCGGCGTTTGCTGCGCGCGACCGGGGCGGCGCGGGTGGTGTTTTCGGCCAACGGTCTGCGCGAAGGGTGGTTTATTAAACGTGTGGCGCCCGATGCTGCGCGCGAGCCGCCGCTGCTCGCGGCGGGGCGAGAGATGGCGGCGCGTTATGGCCGCAGCCCGGCGCTGCCGGCGATGCTGTTTGCGTGGACGCAGCCGCTGTTCGAGGAGGAGAGTGCGGAGACCGCGCGGCTGCGCGAGGCGGCGTGTTGGATGAGCGACATCGGCAGCCTGGATCATCCTGAATATCGCGCGCAGCAATCGTTTTTTCGCGTTCTGCGCCAGCCGGGAATGGCGCTGGACCATCATGCGCGGGCATTTCTCGCGCTGTGTCTGGCGCTGCGCTACGATGCCGAGCCGGACATGGGATTTTTGGATGTGGCGCGCATGCTGCTCAATATCGGCAGTTTGCGGCGGGCGGAGATTTTGGGAACGGCGTTGCGGCTGGCCTATACGCTGTCGGGGGGGACGCCGGAACTGCTGGCGGGCACATCACTTTCGTGCAGCGGCGGGCGGCTGGTGTTGTCACTAACCGAAGGCAGCGGCGTGTTTGCGGGGGAAAGTGTAACGCGCAGGCTGGAGCGGCTGGGACAGGCGACCGGGCTGGAACCGGCCACGGAAGTCAAATAGATGACGGGGGTCTGGGGGGGATGGCACTGGAGTGCACCCCCAAAGTGAGACACGGATAATTGGGGACGGTTCCTTGTAGGAGGAGCTGATGAGCAGAGCAACGCAACGTGTTTTCGACGACGCCTTCAAACTGGCGGCGATCGCCCGGCTGGACGCGGGCGAGGCGGTTTGCGCTGTGGCGCAAGACCTTCGGGTGCTGCGCAAGGATCTCTACAAATGGCGCGCGCAGGTGCGGGCCGGCGGCCCTGCCGGCCTGCACAAGCGAGGCCGGCCGACCAAGGGTGATGGGCCGCCACTTGCCCCGCCTGAGCGGGACGAGTTGGCCACCGCGCACGCGCGCATTGCCGAGCTTGAGCGCAAGATCGGCCAGCAGCAGGTCGAGTTGGATTTTTTTCGCGGTGCCTTGCGGCGCGTCAGAACGGCGAGCAAGCTGATCGGCGCATCCGGTGCCACGCCGTCTATGGTCAAATCCGGGACATGACGCGCGTGCTGCCGCAAGGCCAATCCACGATTGAGCATCTTTGCCACCTTGGTGGCGTCAGCCGCGCCGGCTATTACCGGCACTGGCAGGAAAGCGCGCCGCATGAGGAGGAGATTGCGGTGCGCGATGCGGTGCAGCGCATTGCTTTGGCCCATCGCCATTACGGCTACCGCAGGGTCACGGCCGCTTTGCGGCGGGAAGGCCTTGCGGTGAACCACAAACGCGTTTTGCGGCTGACCCGTGACGACAATCTTCTTTGCTTGCGTCAGCGCCCGTTCGTACCGGCCACGACGGATTCAAAACATGGCTGGCAGGTGGTGGGCAACCTGGCGCGGGGCATGAAACCCACCGGGGTCAATCAGCTTTGGGTGGCCGACATCACCTACATCCGCCTGGCCGAAGCGTTTGTGTATCTGGCCGTTGTTCTGGACGCTTTCAGCCGGCGGGTTGTGGGCTGGGCGCTGGCGCCGCATCTGCAGGCCAGCCTGGCGACTGCCGCGTTGAACATGGCCATTGACGTGCGCAAGCCCCTGGCTGGCAGCCTGATCCATCATTCGGACCGCGGCGTGCAATATGCGTGCGGGGAGTATGCAGCCATCCTGGCCGCCCACGACATCCAGGCCAGCATGAGCCGGATTGGCAATCCATATGACAACGCGCGCGCGGAGAGCTTCATGAAGACGCTGAAGCAGGAAGAGGTGAACGGAGCGGCCTATCGCGACATTGAGGATGTGCGCGCGCGGATCGAAACGTTCATCGAGGAGGTCTATAATCGCCAGCGCCTTCACTCGGCGCTGAGCTATAGGCCGCCGGCTGAATATGAGGCAGAAATTTTGGCGTCTGTGCCCATGGTCCCTCCGGGGCCTACGGCCCCTCCGGGTATGAACAAGCTGTGCCCAATTAGCTGTGTGTGACCGCAGGGGTGCCCTCCA
>CAXUNZ010000373.1:1314-2375 GCA_964252525.1 uncultured Acetobacteraceae bacterium | reverse complement strand
TGTTCGCTTATCTGCCTCAGAGCTCTGTATCGCAGGTTTTGAAAGGTGTTCTAAGTTCCGCTCGCTTGAACAGGAGTTTGTTGTCAAATGGATGCCACGCTACGCTCAAGTGTTCGAGGTGCTGAGGCGAGCGTTCAACCCCAAGAATAAACACGTACAGACTCTACATATTTTTGTAAAGAACGCGTTCAGAATTCAGCATTTTTCTATTCACTCCCATTCTGCGATGAAATCCTCTGTCATTCACCCCGATTTAAACACCCAGATTGAGGGGCACTTCATAAATTTTTGGCAGAAGACGAAAGAGCGTGTGCAAATAGCCTGGAGACAATCTACTTGAGTTACAGAGAGATCTCAACAGGGTACCAGGCCGCGCTATACATGGCCTCTTTCAAAGAGAGAATAGCGTCGATAGCGCACGCATTAGCGCATCTCCCTAGTTCTTCTTCCGCTGCCTGATGCTCGCGGTCGGACCAGCCCAGCTCGATCATTTAGCCGACTTCAGTTCGTCCGGCTTATGAACGGCTTCCTTGCCGGACTTGCTGCTTTTGACCACAACCTGCGGCGCGTCCTTCGTCGCCTTTGCGGTGTGCCCTTTCACCTTGGTGGTGGACGTCACCGTCTTTTCCACGACCCCGGTCGTCTCACCTTGCGGCGTGTCCCACCGGACCTTTGTCCCCTTTTTCGGCGGCGTTTTCATCATTGTCCTCCATGTCTCGATGATTGCCGTCTTGCCTGCACTCCTGGCAGCGCGGCTGCAAGCGCGAGCAGGCCGGCAATGGCGTATAAAAGCTCACGCCACGGCGCACGCCGCCCAGAAAGGCGAGCACGGTGCCTGCCCAGACGACGCTCACGCGTGGCACAAGCCCGGTGCGAAGCGTGGGTGCCACGCCGGCAAGGCCAGCCGCCGTCACAAGAGGGACCATCGCGCCAAAGCCAAGCACCTGGCTGCGGATCGGGATCACGACTTCTCCTCGAGGCGATAGCTGGAGTTGATGGGACCTGCGCGTCAGTTGCCAAGCGAGGCTGAAGCCTTCGTGATAGAAAAATCGACGGGGGGT
>CAXUNZ010000373.1:0-1304 GCA_964252525.1 uncultured Acetobacteraceae bacterium | reverse complement strand
CCGCACGCACGCCCTCGGAGATGTCGAGGCCGCGCAGGTCGAAGCCAATCGGCAGGCGGCCGAGGTCGCCGCCGGGACGGCGCAGGGACGCTAAGCGCATGAAAAACCGGGAAAGGAAGGGGGGGGGGGGGGGGGCCGGGCCCCCCCCCCCCCAGTTCCTTGCTTCCTATCCCGGCAGCGACAAATCCGTCAGCCGCTTGTACTCCTCGATCGCGAACCGGTCCGTCATTCCCGCGACATAATCGCACACCACCTGCGCCGCCTGCGCGGTCGCCGACTCGCCCGCCACTGCGCGCCAGCCATCCGGCAATGTCGCCGTATCCGCATGCAGCAGCGCGAACAATTCGCCCGTCAACCGCCGCGCCTTGTTGCTCATGCGATTGACGCGCCAGTGCCGGTACATGCGCGCGCGCAGAAACTCCTTGATTGCGTCGTTCGCCCCCGACATACGCGGCGAGAAGCCGATCATCGGTTTTTTTGCGCGGCGGATACGATCGGCGTTGTCGGGATCAAGCGCGTTGAGGCGGTGGCGGCTTTCGTCCACCACGTCGCTGACCAGCGCATTGATCACGCGCCGGATCGTCTCGTGCCGCAGGCGAGGCGGCGGCACGTCCAGCCCAGAGCGTCGCGCTTCGATCAGCGCCTCGCGCACCACAGGCAAATGGGCGATTTCGTCTGGCCCGAACAGGCCCGCGCGCATGCCATCATCCAGATCGTGGCTGTGATAGGCGATGTCATCCGAAATGGAAGCGACCTGCGCTTCGGCGCTGGCGTAGGTGTTGAGCTGCAAATCGTGCAACTTGGCATAGTGCTCGATATAGGCGGGCGGCTTGGGCCAGGGGCCGTTATGCTTGACCAGGCCTTCCAGCGTTTCCCATGTCAGGTTCAATCCATCGAAAGCGGCGTAACGCGACTCCAGACGCGTGACGATGCGCAGCGCCTGCGCGTTGTGATCGAACCCGCCATAGGGTTTCATGCACGCGTTCAGTCCTTCCTCGCCGGCATGGCCGAAAGGCGGATGGCCGAGATCGTGTGCGAGTGCGAGCGCTTCGGTGAGATCCTCGTCCAGGCCGAGCTCACGCGCAATCGAGCGGGCGATTTGCGAGACTTCTATGCTGTGCGTCAGGCGGGTGCGGAAGAAATCGCCGACGTGGTTGACGAAGACCTGAGTCTTGTATTGCAGCTTGCGGAAGGCGCTGCTGTGGATGATGCGGTCGCGGTCCCGCTGCCAGGGGCTGCGCGTCGGCGCCTCCGGCTCGGGGTGCAGCCGGCCGCGGGATGCGGCCGCCTGGGTGGCGTAGGGG
>CAXUNZ010000372.1:0-2382 GCA_964252525.1 uncultured Acetobacteraceae bacterium | reverse complement strand
GTCATCGATGCGCGTGACATCGGCGGGACCCATGGCCGCCAGGGCCGGTTCGCCGCGGGCGCGGATGGCGGCGGCAGCCTCGGCGGGGATTTCGCCCAACTCGGCCATCGCCTCGGCGGCGAGCGCTTCGATCTGAAACCAGATGCGGTAGCGGTTTTCGGGTGCCCAGATGGCAACCATGGCAGGGCGGGAATAACGGGGGACCATGGGTTTGCGTCTCCAGAGGCGGGCTCTGGACCCGGCGCGGCAAGTCCTTAGAACGGTCGGCTCGATTTTCCGAGTGGGGCCGCGTGGGTCAATGGATGGGTGGTGCGTTCGGCTGGCTGGTGCCGTTGGCGCAGGTGGTGCTGATCGACGTGACGCTGGCGGGCGACAATGCCGTGGTCGTGGGTCTTGCGGTCTCGCGCCTGCACGAGCGCGATCGGCTGCGGGCCATTGCCGTGGGTGTGGGTGCCGCCTCCATCATCCGCATGGCGCTTTCGGTCGTGGCCGTGCGGCTGCTGGCGATCATCGGGCTGGCCTTGGCGGGCGGGCTGCTGCTGCTGTGGGTGTGCTGGAAGATGTTCCGCGAGTTGCGCCATGCGGACGCGCAGGTGCCGGGTGCGGGCGGGGCCAAATCACTGCGCCAGGCGATCATGCAGATCGCCGTCGCCGATTTGTCGATGAGTCTGGACAATGTGCTGGCCGTGGCGGGGGCGGCGCGCGCGCATGTATGGGTGATGGTCACGGGGCTTGGCTTGTCGGTCGTGTTGATGGGCGCGGCGGCGAATTATCTTGCGGGCGTTCTGCAGCGTCACCGCTGGATCGCCTGGCTTGGCCTGGCAATTGTCGCCTACGTCGCGTTGCGCATGGTGTGGGACGGCTGGGCGCAGGTGGAAGCGCACCTGAATTTGCAAAAGTCTTTTGGTTCTTTTCTTCAGAAAAGAACAGCTCTTCCTAATGCAACTTCACCGTAGGCGCCGGCCGCGCCCCCGGCGCCACCATCCCCAACAGCGTCCGCGCACCCCCATGCAGCGCCGCCTCGTGCATCTTGTATAACGACCGGTACATCAGCCGCGCGAATTGCCCCTCGATGAACATCGAGCGGCCCGCGAATAACCCCATGAGATTGCCAACGACGCTGTATTTGCCCAGCGAGACCAGGGAGCCAAAATCGCGATAGACGTAATGGCCGAGCGGCTTGTCCGCCAGCCTCGCGCGTATCTGCCTGACCATGAAACTCGCCTGCTGATGCGCTGCCTGGGCGCGCGGCGGCACACGCGCCCCCTCGGTGCCGTGCGGCGCATCGGCGCAATCGCCGATGGCGAAAATCGCATCGTCGCGCGTCGTTTGCAGCGTGGTCCGTACGGTCAGTTGGTTGATGCGATTGCTCTCAAGCCCGCTAATGCCGCGTAGAAAATCCGGCGCCTTGACGCCCGCCGACCACACTACCAGCTCGCTCGGGATCACCGACCCGTCGGATAGCCGCACGCCATCTGCCATCACTTCGGCCACACGTGCGCCGGTGCGCACCTCCACGCCGATCTTGTGCAGCAAATCCACCGTGCTGGTGGAAATGCGCGGCGGCAAGGCGGGAAGGATGCGCTCTGCCGCCTCGATCAGCACGATCTTCAAATCCGTTTCCGGGTCGATGCGATCCAGCCCGTAGGCGATGATTTCGCGCGCGGTGCGGTGCAGTTCGGCCGCAAGCTCGGTGCCCGTGGCACCCGCGCCGATGATCGCCACGTGCAGTTGGCCGGGCCTGACCTCGCCGGTCTGCGTCTGCGCGCGGATAAAGGCATTGACCAGGCGTTTGTTGAATCGGGAGGCCTGTTCGGGCGTTTCGAGCGGCACGGCGAATTCCGCGGCGCCTGGCGTGCCGAAATCGTTGGTGATGCTGCCGATGGCCACCACGAGTATGTCGTACTCCACGGTGCTCTCGGGGCTGATCTGCCGTCCCTCGTCATCGAAAATCGGCGCCAGCGTGATGGTGCGCGCGGCGCGGTCAAGGCCGGTCATCTGGCCGAGCCGGAAGCGGAAATGGTGCCAATGCGCTTGCGCCACGTAGTTCAGCTCGTGCTGGGAACGGCGCAGGCTGCCGGCGGCCACCGAATGCAGGAGCGGCTTCCCGTTGTGGGAGCGGCTGCCGTCGACCAGGGTGATTCGCGCGCGGCGGCGTTTGCCCAGCGTGTCGCCCAGGCGCGTGACGAGCTCCAGACCCGCAGCCCCGCCGCCGACCACGACGATGCGCGGTGTGTTCCCTTCGGGCATATCTACTCCGCTGCCTTAGGTGGGGTTTAAGAACTGGGGGGGATGGCTGACGTATACGTCAGCCCCCCGCCCGCCCCCCCCGCCTTTTTTTTGCCACCGCACATAGCCTGGGCGCCGAATTTAGCCAGGCCG
>CAXUNZ010000371.1:659-2388 GCA_964252525.1 uncultured Acetobacteraceae bacterium | reverse complement strand
AGATTAGGGGGTTTCGCCGCGGCCGTTAGGTGCCGTGCGATTTACCGCGCGCGCTGCCTGTATATTAGGGAAAGGAAGACGGCGTAAATTCTCCGGCGCCTCGGCAAGCGTGCATGGAAAATTGCCTGTTCCTTTAAACGAGTGGTGATTTCGGGCGCCGGGCCGCGTCATCATTTTCGACGGCCCCTTAAAATAGTGACGGGGGTTTGGGGGGGAAGGCACTTCTCCCCCAACCTTCTTTTCCTGCCATAAGCTCATGGCCATGCCCGATCAGACGCCGCTCCACGCCACCGCCCACTCCCACGTCTTCCTAGGCGCCGGCCACGAACATGCCGAGCGCCGCACCTGGCTCGTCATCTGGCTCTGCGGCGCCATGATGATCCTGGAAATCGCGGGCGGCGCCCTTTTCGGCTCCATCGCGCTGATCGCCGATGGCCTGCACATGAGCACCCATGCCGGCGCCCTCCTGCTCGCGGCGCTCGCCTACAGCTATGCCCGCCGCCACGCGACCGACCCGCGCTTTTCCTTCGGCACAGGCAAGCTGGGCGATCTGGCCGGCTTCTCCAGCGCCATCGTGCTCGCCATGATCGCGCTGCTGATCGGCTACGAGGCGATCTGCCGCCTCTTCGCCCCCGTGCCCATCCACTTCGCCGAGGCGATTCCGATCGCGGCCCTGGGCCTGGCGGTCAACGCCGCCTCGGCGTGGCTGCTGGCGGGCGGCAGCCATCACCACCGCCACCATGGTCACAGCGAAGATACTCACACGCATGACGGCGATCCGCACCGCATCGACACGTCCGCCGGCACGCTCCTGCTCAGCATCTTCGAAGACGATCACCCTCCCGTCTTCCGTCTGCACGCCGGAAGCGCGACGCTTGCCGCCGCCTCGACCCTCACCATTGACACCGTACGGCCATCCGGCGCGCGCCAGACTTTCTCGCTCGCCGATCACGGCGCCTACCTGCAGAGCATCGAGACCATTCCCGAACCCCACGCCTTCACCGCGCGCCTCCGCACGGCGGCGGCCGAGCACGCCGTCGTCTTCGAAGAGCACGAACACGACCACACCCACACCGCCGCCCACCGCGACAACAACATGCGCGCGGCCATCGTCCATGTACTGGCCGATGCCGCCGTCTCCGTCCTCGTCATCATCGGGCTGCTTCTGGCACGCGGTTTCGGCTGGCTGTGGATGGACCCTCTCGCCGGCATCATCGGCGCCGGCGTGATCGCAAGCTGGTCCTACGGCCTGGTGCGGGACACCGGCGCCGTCCTGCTCGACATGGTGCCCGACACCCCTTTGGCGGACAGGGTGCGCCACACGGTGGAAGCGGGCGGCGACACACTGACGGACCTTCACCTCTGGCGCCTGGGGCCGGGCCATCTCGGCGCCATCGTCTGCATCGCGACCCATACCGCGCGGGATGCCGCCTTCTACCGCGAGCGCCTTCAGCCATTTCGCGCCCTGTCTCATCTCACAATCGAAATTCACCGCGCCTGATACACACGCCGAGGCCACACCCGCCGGTCAAAGCGGCCTAGCACAACCAAGTGCTTAGCGGTTTTGCTTGAAGTGCACGCTCAGCCGGCCAATGGTTGCGCCCGCAATGCGCGCACCCGCCCTCCCGCGTCTGGCCCTGTCTTTGCTGCTGCCTCTCGGCCTTGCCGCATGCGGCGGAGGCGGCGGGCCGCGACTGGCCACAGCGCCAAGCTACACCCACACCTACAC
>CAXUNZ010000371.1:0-649 GCA_964252525.1 uncultured Acetobacteraceae bacterium | reverse complement strand
CACCTACACCGCACCCGGTTCGCCCGAAGACCCCTGGGGCCCCTACATCCACGAGGCCTCCGCCCGCTTCACCGTTCCGCAGGGCTGGATACGCGCCATCATCCGCCAGGAATCCGGCGGCCACGAATACCTGCACGGCCGCCCCACCACGTCGGATGCCGGCGCCATGGGGCTGATGCAGCTGATGCCCGCGACCTATGCCGAGTTGCGCGACCGCTTCAACCTGGGCAACGATCCCTACGACCCGCACGACAACATCATGGCCGGCACCGGCTACATCGCCCAGCTCTATGCCCGCTACGGCGCGCCTGCCTTCCTGGTCGCCTATGACGCCGGACCGCGCCGGATGGACGAGTACAATGCCGGCCGCGGCTCATTGCCCAACGAGACGGTGGCCTACCTCGCCTCCGTCGCACCCGCTCTGGCCGCGGAAGGTCCGATGACCGGCCCGCTGGCCGCCTACGCCTATGGCGGCGGCAGCGCCCGCGCGCCTGTGCAGGTCTATGCCGCCTATGCGCGCCCGCTGGGCGGCTGCTGGCGTGATCCCAACGCCGCCTACGATCCGGACGACAGGTGCAACCGCGCCAGCCCGCCCGCGAGCGCACCCGTCCGCTCCGCGCTGGTGGCGGGACCGACGGCCGTGGGCTCG
>CAXUNZ010000370.1:234-2413 GCA_964252525.1 uncultured Acetobacteraceae bacterium | reverse complement strand
CGGCGTGCGCTGCGGCGGCATCACCGATCTGGATGAAGCCGAACGCGCCATCCGGGCCGCGGTCGCCATGGCCGAGGAAATGGCGGATTACCGCCTGCGCTCAATTACCGTAAATCTCTCCTGCGGCGCGCCGGAATCGCGCCTGTTCAACGTGCAATGGCCTGTCGGCGGACGCCAGGTGAGTGACGCCGACATGCGCCGCGTCATCAGCGAAGGCCGCGCCCGCGCCGTGACCGAGGGGCGCGAGACGATCCATTCGCTGCCCGTCATGTTCTCCGTCGATGACACGGCAGGTGTCACCGACCCGCGCGGTCATCATTGCGAACAGCTCAGCGCACGCCTGCATGTGGTGGACGCATTATCCATGGCGCTGCGCAATTTGGGTGCGGCGGTCGGGCGCTGCGATCTGGAAATCGGCGAAGTGGTGTCCTCGCCATTCGCATCGGGCCTGTCGTGCCTGGTCGAAGACGAACGTGATCTCGGCGCCACCATCATAGACATGGGCGGCGGCACCACGAGCCTCGCCGTCTTCTTCGAAGGCCATCTGCACCATACGGCGCAAGTTCCGATCGGCGGCCAGCACGTCACGCGCGATATCGCCGGCGTTCTGTCCACACCGATCGACAATGCCGAGCGCCTCAAGACGCTCTACGGCAACGCGCATGCCTGCCAGGAAGACGAGCGCGAAATCCTCGCCGTCCAGCAGATCGGCGAGGAAGACCACCAATTCGCCAAGATACCGCGCGCCATGGTGATCGGCATCATCAAGCCCCGATTGGAGGAGACGTTCGAAATGGTGCGTGATCGTCTGGATAACGCGGGCCTCGGGCGCGCCGCAAGCGGGCGCGTCGTGCTCACGGGCGGGGCCAGCCAGCTCGTCGGCGTGCGTGACCTGGCCAATAGAATTCTTGAACGTCCCGTGCGGCTGGGCCGGCCCGCGGGCATACGCAGCCTGGCCGAATCCGCCTCGGGCCCGGCTTTTGCCACCGCCGCGGGCCTGCTGTCCTGGGCCGCCGGCGAAGGCCGCGTCCTGCACAACATCGATCTCGGAACGGAGCGGCCGGGAGGTCTGCTCCGGCGCTTCGTGGCCTTTTTGCGTGACCGCGTCTGACACCCCTCCTCTCCCATAGGAAATTGCCAATGACCCTGAACCTGAAAATCCCCCCCGTCCTTCACACCGATTTCACGCCGCGTATCACCGTGGTCGGTGTGGGCGGCGGCGGCACGAACGCTGTTGACAACATGATCGCCCTCAACCTGCAGGGCGTGGATTTCGTCGTCGCCAATACCGATGCGCAGCAACTCATGCACAGCCGCTCGGACAGGCGCATCCAGCTCGGGCCTCATCTGACGCAGGGCCTGGGTGCCGGCGCCAAACCCGAAATCGGCCGCGCCGCGGCCGAGGAAGCGACGGACGAACTGGCGCGCCACCTCGAAGGCTCGCACATGGTCTTCATCACCGCAGGCATGGGCGGCGGCACCGGCACGGGTGCCGCACCCGTGATTGCGCGCATGGCGCGCGAGCGCGGCATCCTCACCGTCGGCGTGGTAACCAAGCCCTTTACCTTCGAAGGACCGCGCCGGGCGAAATCGGCCGAATCCGGCATCGCCGAACTGCAGCAATTCGTCGATACGCTGATCGTCATCCCCAATCAAAACCTGTTCCGGCTCGCTAATGAGAAAACCGGCTTCAAGGAAGCCTTCAAAATGGCCGATCACGTCCTGTATATGGGCGTGCGCGGTGTCACCGACCTGATGGTCGCTCCAGGCCTGGTCAACCTCGATTTCGCCGATATCCGCACGGTCATGGCGGAGATGGGCAAGGCCATGATGGGCACCGGCGAAGCGGACGGCGAGAACCGCGCCATCCGCGCAGCGGAAGCCGCGATCAGCAATCCGCTGCTGGAGGAAACCAACATGGCCGGCGCGCGCGGCTTGCTGATCAACATCACCGGCGGCGAGGACATGACGCTGTTCGAGGTCGACCAGGCCGCCAACCGCATCCGCGAGGAAGTGGACGAGGAAGCCAACATCATCTTCGGCTCGGCGATCGACAGCAGCCTCAACGGCCGCATCCGCGTGAGCGTGGTCGCCACGGGGATCGACAGCGCCGCGATCGAGTATCGCCCGAAGCTCGAACTCGCCGCGAGCAACCCCGAGCGCGTGGTCCTGTCGCTGC
>CAXUNZ010000370.1:0-224 GCA_964252525.1 uncultured Acetobacteraceae bacterium | reverse complement strand
CGGCCGCATCCGCGTCTCTGTCGTGGCCACCGGGATCGACACGCCGGTGATTGCGGCAAGCGAGCCGCAATCGCAACGTCCGCGTCTCGTGGCGGTAGGCGGCAATGGCGCGCCGGTTCCGGTGCCGACGGTGGCGCATGGAAATCTGGCCGTCGCCCAGCCCATGCCGATCGGCGGCGTCATGGCCGCAACGGCCGCGGCACCGCCGCTGCGCAACGTCGAAT
>CAXUNZ010000369.1:0-2423 GCA_964252525.1 uncultured Acetobacteraceae bacterium | reverse complement strand
GTCCTAAAATCGACGGGGGGTTTGGGGGGGATGGCACATCTCCCCCAACTTCTTTTCCTGCGACGATGTCAATCTCAATGCGGGCTGGACTACACGAAGATCTCGCCTTTCGCGTAGAGCACCGCGGTTCCGGCCAGCAAGACGCGATCGCCTTGCAGCGTGCACTGCATCGTCCCGCCTCTCGCGCTCGCCTGCCGGCATGTCAGCGTCGTCTTGTTGAGCTGCCCCGCCCAATACGGCACTACCTGCGTGTGCAACGAGCCCGTCACAGGATCCTCGGCAATGCCGTAGGCCGGGGCGAAATAGCGGCTGGTGATATCGGCACCCTCGCCACCCTGCGCGGTGACGATCAGCGCGCCGCCAGGCAAGCGCGCGATGGCCGCGATATCGGGACGCAGCGCACGCACAACATCCGCACTGTCGAGCACGGCGATCAAATCGGCCGATTGCAAGACGCGCCGTGCACCGGCACCGATGGCATCGTGCAAGCCCGCGGGCGGCGCGATTTCCTCATAAGCGCGGACAGGGAAGTCCAGCGTAATCCGCCCGCCCTCCGCGCGTGCGGTCAGCGTGCCGGAGCGCGTGCGAAACCGGTAGGGTCCCGGCGTGCCCAGCAGATCCAACACGAAGGCGGTGGCGAGCGTGGCATGGCCGCACAAATCGACCTCCACGGTCGGCGTGAACCAGCGCAGATGGTAGCCGCCCTCCTCGCGCACGGCGAAAGCCGTTTCGCTGAGGTTGTTCTCCGCGGCAATCGACTGCATCAGCGTGTCCGGCAGCGGCGCGTCCGGCAGCAGCACGGCGGCCGGATTGCCGGAAAAGACCCGGTCCGTGAACGCATCGACCATCCAGCAGCCGAGGCTCATGCGGCCGGCTCCAACGCCGCCTGTTCGATGACCGTGCACAGGGTCTCGACGACGCGATGCACCAGCGCCTCGTCCTCACCCTCTGCCATGACACGAATCAACGGCTCGGTGCCGCTGGGGCGCAGCAACAGCCGGCCCTGGCCATTCAACATGTCATGCGCGCGCGCGCATGCCGCGGCCACGGACGGGTGCTGCAATGGCGAACGCCCTTCATAGCGCACGTTTTTCAACAGTTGCGGCAGCGGCACGAAGCGGCGGCACACTTCGCTGGCCGGACGCCTTTCCTGTGCGATCGTGGCCAGCACTTGCAACGCCGCCACCAGCCCGTCACCGGTTGTGGCAAAATCCGACAGGATCATGTGGCCGGATTGTTCGCCGCCGACATTGCAGCCTGTTTCGCGCATGATTTCCATGACGTAGCGGTCGCCCACGGCGGCGCGGTGCAGCGTCAGGCCCTGTGCCTGGAGAAAACGCTCCAGGCCGAGATTGGACATGACCGTGGCCACGATGCCGCCGCCGCGCAGCCGCCCATCACGCGCCCAGGCCTGGCCGATCAACGCCAGCACCTGGTCGCCATCGATCAGCGCGCCGCGTTCATCGGCCAGCAGCACGCGGTCCGCATCGCCGTCCAGCGCCATGCCGAGATCGGCGCCATGCGCCAGCACCTCGCCGCACAGATGGCGCGGGTGCGTGCTGCCGCAATCGTCGTTGATGTTGATGCCGTCAGGCGAAACGCCGACGGCAATGACCTCGGCGCCGAGCTCGCGCAGCACCGTCGGCGCCACGCGATAGGCCGCGCCATGCGCGCAATCGATCACCACGCGCACGCCATCCAGCGTCAGACCGCGCGGAAAACTCGCTTTCGCGTTTTCGATGTAGCGGCCGGCCGCATCGTCCAGCCGGCGCGCGCGCCCCAGGGCGGCGGGTGCCGCCAGGCGCGCGGAGAGATCGGCGGCCATCATCGTCTCGATCTCCGCTTCGGTGTCGTCGGACAATTTGTAGCCGTCCGGACCGAACAGCTTGATGCCGTTATCCTCGAAACGGTTATGGCTGGCCGAAATCATCACGCCCAGATCGGCGCGCATGGAACGGGCCAACATGGCAATGGCCGGCGTCGGCAACGGCCCCACCAGCAGCACATCCATCCCCGCACTTGTAAAGCCGGCAACCAAGGCGGGCTCGATCATGTAGCCCGACAGGCGCGTGTCCTTGCCGATGATGACCTGGTGGCGATGTTCGCCGCGCACGAACCACAGCCCGGCGGCCTGGCCCAGGCGCAGCGCAATTTCCGGCGTCATGGGCGCGCTGTTGGCCCTGCCGCGAATGCCATCCGTGCCGAAGAGCTTGCGTGCTGACATGTGAACCCCGTGGGAAGGAAGGCCAGGGGCTCTGCCCCCTAGACCCCCGCTAAGGACAAGTCCTTAGAACCTGTTTGTTTGGATGAGGAGGGGGCCACACGCGTTGTATTTCGGTGTACTCGGCCCCCTCCTCATCCAAACAAATGGGGGTCTGGGGCCTCAGGCCCCAGCGGGGTCCAGGGGCAGAGCCCCTGGCCTT
>CAXUNZ010000368.1:1984-2431 GCA_964252525.1 uncultured Acetobacteraceae bacterium | reverse complement strand
CGGGGGCCATGATCACGACCTCCCAAGCGAGGGAACCGAAAGCTGACTGAAGTCCCCTATGGCGTCTCCCGACAGACGACAAGTTGACCCCGATGTTTGCTTTCAGGAAGCGAGTTGACGCGCCTTAATGTCCGAGATGTGGCGCAAAGCGGCCGCGGCGTGAGGAGTTCTCCGACATCGCCAGCGGCAAGGATGATCGCCGACCTGGCTTCAGGCGGCGCTGGCAGGATGTCGACAGCTTGGTGCGACGCTTGTTGCAGCACGCCTCGGCCGCATCACGCGCCGAGCCCACACGCTGTCACAGTTGCTGGAGGACGGCTACTCGGTCCGGGCCGCGGACAAGCCAGGTGCCGACGACCTGATGATGCGCATCTACGCCGCGATGGCGCAGAAGGAGCGGGAGCTGATCAGTGAGCGGACGCGGGCGGCACTTGCGGCAGCAAAGGC
>CAXUNZ010000368.1:0-1974 GCA_964252525.1 uncultured Acetobacteraceae bacterium | reverse complement strand
ATCGGCCTTCGGCAGCGCCCAGTGCGGCAGCCGCGACCGCTGCACGCGCGGGCGAAGCGGATCGCACGGCGCACTGCGTCCGTATCGAGATTGCGCGTTTGCAGAAGAATGGGACCATGACCCTAGTTGGCTTAGCTCGCGAGCTAACGGCGCACGGCGTTCCGACGCCGAGGCGAGGATGCGCTTGGACTCACATCAATTGCGCGGTGACAGTCGGGCGCTGGGCGTTGCGTAGGCTAAGGCGGCCGATGTTTGCCAGGACTCAGAGCCAAGACGGGCCACCGCTTATCGACAAGCAACTCAATCGCCACACGGCCGGCTTTTTCCAGCAATTTCAAGAAGGATCGTCGTATCCATCCGGTGAGCAACGCGGCGATAATCAGGCGGCTTTGCGTGTCACGGTGTCGGGTGTCCGCCAGTTCCACGGCAGCAGTTCATCCAGCCGGCTGACCGGGTGTTGGGCGATCTTGGCTAGGACGTGTGCCAGCCAGGCCTGCGGGTCGATGTCGTTCATCTTGGCACTGACGATCAGGCTGTACATCAACGCGGCGCGCTGTCCGCCCCGATCTGATCCAGCGAACAGCCATGACTTGCGGCCAAGAGCAATGCCGCGCAGGCCGCGCTCGGCGGCATTGTTCGTCAGACAGACGCGTCCATCCACCAGGAACCGGGTAAATACGGCCCAGCGCTTCAGCATGTAGTCCATCGCTTTTGCGACGTCGTTGCCGGCTGACAGCTTTCTGCGTTCGTCAATCATCCAGCTGTGCAAGTCGGCCACGAGAGGTGTACTGAATTCCTCGCGCGCGCTTCGACGCCGCTCAGCAATGCATCCGTTGATGTCACGCTCGATGTCGAACAGCCTGTCGATGCGCTGAACCGCTTCCAGGCAGAGCGGCGATATCACCGTCTGCTGCTTACTCTGCGCGCGGCGTCGCGCAGCCGATTCAACGTCGGCCAATACAAAGAATTTGCGGCGCGCGTGCGCCCAACACCCTGCTTCCAGAATTAGGCCCGGACTTCGGCCTGCTTCGTAAAGCTTGCCGTAGCCGCCATAAGCATCCGCCTGCAGGATGCCGGTATATCCTGCCAGATGAGCTTGCGGATGTTCGCCGCCGCGATTGCGCGAGTAGTAGAATATAGCAGCCGGAGGTGCTGCGCCGCCGAACGGCCGATCATCGCGCACATAAACCCAGGCGCGGGCGATGTCTGTCTTGCCTTTTGCCAGCACCGGAACCGTGGTGTCGTCGCCGTGCAGCCGCTCGGCCGCCATGACGTGCGCCCGCAGCCGATCGAACAACGGCATCAGCGCCCTGGTGCAGGCGCCCACCTGGTCGGCCAGTGTGGAGAGGCTCAGCGGGACGCCTTCACGGGCGTAGCGCTCGGCTTGGCGGTTCAGCGGCTGATGCTGGCCGAACTTCTCGAACATGATCATCGCCAGAAGGCTGGGGCCGGCCCAGCCGCGCGGCGTCACATGGAACGGCGCAGGCGGCCGACGAGTCTCAGCAGAGCGTTGGGTCGTAGAGTGGTATGTCGATGAGGTGCTTCACGGGCTTGCTTGGGGGCAGCACGAGACAGAGCTAGACGCGGTATCGACCATCTATGAGTTTGCTCAGATGGAATACCTCGAGGCTTCACGGGCCAAGCCACTTGAAAATCAGGAAGCACCTCGCCTTCCGCCGCCCGCTAGGCGCTTCCCAGAGGTTAAATAGGCGAATCGAACGCCTGTTGCCGGCTAAGAGAGCGGCGATCTGCGAGCATGTCGTGGCCAATCGCATGTCCTTCAGTGCCTCGTCTTTGAAACAGATTATCATCTCTTGAAGCATGGTAAGAATTGGCCCATTTCGTGAGACCGTGAAAGCCATTTGATACATCATTTCTCAGAAACGTTATTGGCGTTTACACGTATCGCCTGTATATGCAGCCCGGCAAACCACGAGGAGGCTGAATTGTCAAAATCCGCGGCTGTAGAAACTT
>CAXUNZ010000367.1:2142-2434 GCA_964252525.1 uncultured Acetobacteraceae bacterium | reverse complement strand
CAGTGGAACAATCCGCGCAACAGATCGATGGGTTTTTTGTGAGAACCGGGCGACGCCGAAGCCGCAACGGACGGCAGCGGACCAGGCATTCCGCCGCGTGCCTGAGACAGCGCCGACACGCAGGCGCTATCATCGGGTCCAGCCCCGCCGATCGTCAGCCCGAACCGTCCACCCGGCATCTCCGCATCCGGCGCCGCCTTCAAATCCCCGCACCCGCCCGTCAGCGAAACCGGCGAAGCCACCCCAGTCCCGCCAATCCGCAGAGTGGGTTTCAAATGCAGCGCGACCGTCT
>CAXUNZ010000367.1:0-2132 GCA_964252525.1 uncultured Acetobacteraceae bacterium | reverse complement strand
GAACCAGTCCCCTTCAAAGACAATCGCGACGTATCCAGCGCCAGCGCCTCCACGCTCCCCTGTCCCTGCCGCAACTGCGCCCGCAGCGCCAGGCACCGAACGTCCGCACTGCCCGAAATCGGCGGCACGCCCGCACTCGTCAGCGCTGCCCCCACCGGATTGGCAAACAACGCGTCGGTAAATTGCCCATTGACCATGGAAACGCCCACATGCCCGTTTGCACTTGCCGCTAGCGCATGCGGAGTGTCGCCAACACCGCTCAACTGCACATCCACCTGCATCTGCCCGCTCGCCCCGCCCGCATATCCGAGCCATCCCGCCAATTTTGCCGCCGAGAGCGACGGCGCCCGCAACGTCAGCGCCACCGGCGAAGGATCAATCCCCGCATCCAGCGTCAACGCCCCGATCACCACACCTCCCGGCGCGCTCACCCGCGCCGGATTCAAAACGAGCTTTCCGCCATTGGCAAACAGATGCGCCTGCAAATCCCGATAAGTCTCTCCCCCCAAAGTCAGCCGCGCAGCCGCCAATGTCAGATCGGCATCCGCATCATGCACCACGCCGAACGGCAGTTTTGCGTCCGAAAAAAACCGGGCCGGCGCATTGACCGCCGCCGGCGCCGCCTCCGCCTGCACACTCGCCGGCGCCGCGGCCGGTGCGTTCCATACGGCAAGTGCCGCCATCACCCCATCCACATCGACACGCTTGGAACTCAGCGTGCCGCTCAAATTCGCTACCGGAGACCATGCCGCCGTCACATTCCCGGTCAGATCTCCAAGCGAGGAATTCAACACGAGGTCACGCAAATTAAACCCGCGCAACCGAAATCCCGCATCACCCACATGCGCATCAGCCACAATGTCATGCACCTCGGGCAACGGCCGCCGCGCCAGCGGCGAAAGATCGGCCAAATTCGGGGCATGGATGTCGACCTGAAGATCATAACCAAGACCATTCCAGCTCGCCGGCACCGTGCCGCGAATGGCCACGCTGGCACTCGCCGCCTGTCCCGTAATGGTCAGCGGAATTGGCAAACCGCTGGCAACGGTGTCCGGCTGCGTGGATGTGGCGGACAGGCGCAGCGGCGCGCCCTGGAACAAACCATCGATCGTCAACTGCATCTGCTGCCCCGGACCAGGCGCGGACAGCAGCGCATTGCGCAACACCAATCCCTGCACGGCGCTCGTCAAATCCGAAGGCCCAGCCTGCAACGAAAGCGCGGAGGTGTGCCGCTCGCCATTGGTGCCATCGGTCAGGCGCGTCGTGAAATTGACATCGTGCAGCGGCAAGGCGAGCGCCGGCGGCAGCCATGGATACAGCGGCACCATGTCGGCCACATTTCCGGTGATCAGGAAACTGTAACCGCGCATCTCGTCCGGATGGTTGATGCCGCCATCGAGTTTGAGCGATGCGCCTGGCCCGATGAGCGTAATGGTCAGCGGCCAGGCACCGGCGAGCGCTGTGACCGGTCCTCCCTGCAAGCGCTCGAAGGATCCACCTTGCAACGCACCTGTGAAAGCCACACCCTGCGCGCGCGCCACAAGCCGGCCGTGCAGCGGCGCGGTGGGACTCTCGGCCGAGAGGGTCATCGTATCCAGTTGCGCGCTGATGACCGGGCCTACCGTGGGGCGGTAGGTGATGGTGCCGCCATCGAGACGGATATGGCGGATTTCGACGCTGGCGCCCTGGCCGCGCGGCTCGGCGGGCTCGGGTGCGCCCTCGAACAATGCGCGGCGGATCTTGTGCATCTGCCAATTGGGCGTGCCGTCCGGGGCCGTCTCCAGGATGATGTCGGGGTTGGTCAGCGTGGCTTGCTCGATGGTGACTTCGCCGCTGAGCAGGGGAAAGAGCGCGATCTGCGCGCGCACGGAGGCGGCGGTCAGCATTTGCGGGCGGGAGGTGCCGGGCAGATTGGCCAGTGATATGCCCTCGGCGGTCAGAGTGGGCGCGGCGCCGAGGCTGACATGGATGGCTCCGGCGATCTTGAAGTCCCGCCCGGTGGCGCGGGTGAGGCCACGCTCCAGCTCGGCGCGGAGATGCTCGGGGTCGAGCGGGCCGCGGACGGCCCAGATGGTCAGCGCCGCCAAGGCCGCGGCGGCGAGGATGGGGAAGATGAGGATGCGGGTGAAGGG
>CAXUNZ010000366.1:0-2450 GCA_964252525.1 uncultured Acetobacteraceae bacterium | reverse complement strand
GCGGCCTCGTCGGCGCCGCTCACCGCGCCGAAGCGCTGGCCCAGCGCGCGCATGATGGCCGCGCCCACCTGAACGGTCGGACCCTCCCGCCCGATGGATGCACCGCAGCCCAAACCCAGCAAGGTCAGGACGATCTTGCCACCGGCCACGCGCAGCGACAGTACGGCGCGGATGCGCGCCGGGTCAGCCATGCCGGTGGCGGCAATCACCTGCGGAATGCCACTGCCCTGTGCGCCAGGAAAGAAACGCCGGGTCAGCAGCACGGAGGCGTCCAGCCCCGCCGGCGTAATCAGCAAGGCAAGCCAGGGTGAGGCGTCCGAGGCGCGGTGAAACAGCGCGTCGGCCTGGTTGGCCGCCAGTGCGAAGGCGGTGGCCGCGGCGCTGATGGCCAACGCACCGGCCCAGAACACGACCCGTGGAACCCAGACACGTCCGGAGTGCCAGCGCGCCTTGGGTGAACGGCCAAAAGTCTTGTTTTGCAAAGGGTGCATTTCGGAAAGACAGACAGAAAGCGTAGTGCTCAGCTGGGCCGGCGCTTCACGCCAACCAGCTACGAGGAGAGGGATTTAGGGATGGCAGAGCCATCGAGCGAAGCGGCGAGCCCGAGTAAAGCCCCAGGCGACCATCCCCAGCCGACGCTGGCACGCTGCTGACCAAACCCTCAAATGCTGCCTTTTTGCAGGCATAAACGCAACGAACGACGAGTTAATGGGGCAACAAGCAAAGTTCGTTGGTTCTTTCTTGCAAGAAAGAACGCCTGCCTACGCCGCCGCCTCCGCACGCAACCGCCGAAAGCTCCGCAAACTAAACGGCAGCATCAGCAAATACGCCGCCCCGCACGCGGCCAGCGCCGCCCAGGGGTCGGCCATCAGCAGTGCCGCCATTAACCCCGTTCCCAGCAGCAGGGGCAGCACATAGGCCGTCGGCACCTTGAAATTCTTGAAGCTCCATACCGGCAACGTCGAAACCAGCAGCAGTGACGCTCCCACCAGCATGCCTGCCACGAACGGGGCCTCGCGCGCCCACCATGCCGCGCGTTCCCAGCCTTGCTCCTTGGCCTCCAGCCACACGAACAGCGGAAACAGCACCACGCCCGCACCGGCCGGCGCGGGCACGCCGGTGAAGAAACTTTGCGCAAAGGCCGGCTTTGGCGCGGTTTCGAGCGCGGCGTTAAAGCGCGCCAGGCGCAGCGCCATGCACACGGCAAACATCAGGCACGGCATGAAGCCGTAGCGCCCCGCGTCGTGCAACGACCACAAATACAAGATCAGCGCGGGCGCAATCCCGAAACAGCAGAAATCCGCCAGGCTGTCGAACTCCGCGCCGAAGCGGCTCACCGCTTTCAGCAGCCGTGCGATGCGCCCATCCAGCCCATCGATCACGCCGGCCACCACCACCAGCACAGCCGCGTGCGCCCAATGCGCGTCCAATGCGGCGCGTATGGCGGTCAGCCCCGCGCACAACCCGAGCAGCGTCAGCAGATTGGGGACGACGCGATTGAAGGACGGCCCCTGGTAGCGGGGCCGCCGCCTGATCCGCTTGAGCCGCCCCGGCCGCGCGTCCATACCTATTCCTCCAGAAGCGCCATCACCGTCTCGCCGCCGATGGCCGTCTGCCCCACGCTCACCCTGGGGATCACGCCCGCCGGCAGATACAGATCGGTGCGGCTGCCGAAGCGGATCATGCCAAATCGCTGGCCGGCTTGCACGGGTTCTCCGGGCCGCACATCGCACAGGATGCGGCGTGCGATCAGGCCGGCGATCTGCACGACCGCGATCCTCTGGCCGGTGGAAAGACTAAAGGCGAGCGCGTTGCGTTCGTTCTCCTCGCTGGCCTTGTCGTTGGCGGCATTGAGGAAGCGGCCGGCGTGATAGGCCACCGCCAGCGTCAGCCCGGCGGCGGGAATACGATTGACGTGCACGTTCAGCACGCTGAGGAAAGTCGCGATACGCCAGACCGGTGTCGAGTCCAGGCCGAGCTCCGGCGGCGGGCTGACGAGTGCAATGGCGGTGATGCGGCCATCCGCCGGTGCCAGCAAAGCGCCGGGAACGGGCGGGGCCACGCGCTCCGGGTCGCGGAAGAAGAACCAGCAGAACAACGCGGCGGCAAGGCCCAGGGCCACGATCCAATAGGCCAGGAAAACGCCGGCGACCGCTATTGCCACGCTGCCTGCGATAAAGGGGCGTCCGGCCCGGTGCGGCGGCGCCAGGACAGAGAGCAGCGTATCGACCTGACCCATGGCCGTGTGTTTTGAAGAGTTGGACCTGGAGGGTCAACCGCGCGCCAGCGAAGTGGCGCCGGAGCCCGTCATCGTCGCCGTTGGGCGAAAGGCAACCTTCCTCGTCGCAACTCAGGATGGAGAGGCTGCTTGCTTGCCTTGATCCCTGCCACGGCGTAAGGCGCGCACGCTTTGTCGGCCAGGCTTTGATACCATTCATTTTGGTACTGAA
>CAXUNZ010000365.1:0-2459 GCA_964252525.1 uncultured Acetobacteraceae bacterium | reverse complement strand
CGCGGTAGGGCGAGCAGGACACGTAATCCAGCCTCACTTCCTCGCAGAAGGTGATGCTCGCCGGATCGCCGCCGTGCTCGCCGCAGATGCCGAGTTTCAGATCGGGCCTGGTCTGGCGCCCGCGTTCGGCCGCGATGCGCACGAGCGCGCCGACGCCCTCTATGTCCAACGACACGAACGGGTCTTTCGGCAGGATGCCGGCTTCGACATAATGCGGCAGGAATTTGCCGGCGTCGTCCCGCGAAAGGCCGAAGGCGGTCTGAGTCAGATCGTTCGTGCCGAAGCTGAAGAAATCGGCGACTTCGGCGATTCTGTCCGCGGTCAGTGCCGCGCGGGGGAGTTCGATCATGGTGCCGATCGTGTAGTTTAGCGCGGCGCCGGATGCCTGCAGAACCTCTTTGGCGACGCGTTCGACCTGGTTGCGCGTGATTTCCAGTTCGCGGCGCGTGCTGACGAGCGGGATCATGATTTCGGGCACAACGGGCGCGCCGGTTTCACGGCCGATCTGCAGCGCGCCTTCGAAGATGGCGCGTGCCTGCATTTCGTAGATTTCGGGATAGGAGATGCCGAGGCGGCAGCCGCGGTGCCCGAGCATGGGATTGGCTTCGGCGAGTTCGGCCGCGCGGCGGCGCATGCTTTCGACATCCTGGCCGAGCGCCTGTGCGACTTCGGCGATCTCCGCCTCGCCATGCGGGAGGAATTCATGCAGCGGCGGATCGAGCAGGCGGATGGTGACGGGCAGGCCGGCCATGATGCGGAAGAGTTCGACAAAATCCTGCCGCTGGAAAGGCAGAAGTTTTTCCAGCGCGGCGCGGCGGCCGCGTTCGTCATGCGCCATGATCATCTGACGGACGGCGCCGATGCGCTCGGGCGCGAAGAACATGTGTTCGGTGCGGCAGAGGCCGATGCCCTCGGCGCCGAATTTGCGTGCGGTTTCGGCGTCCAGCGGCGTTTCGGCATTGGTGCGCACGCGCAGGCGGCGCACGTCGTCCGCCCATTGCATCAGCGTTGCGAAATCACCGGAAAGCTTGGGCTCCACGGTGGCGACCTGGCCCACGAAAACTTCGCCTGTTGCGCCATCGAGCGTGATGGTTTCACCGCCGCGAATGGTATGGCCGCCGGCCGAGAGCGTGCGCGCGCCGTAATCGACCTGAATGCCGCCGGCGCCGGCGACGCAGGGGCGGCCCATGCCGCGCGCAACGACCGCGGCGTGGCTTGTCATGCCTCCGCGTGTGGTCAGGATGCCGCGGGCGGCGTGCATGCCGTGAATATCCTCGGGGCTGGTTTCTATGCGCACGAGAATGACCGCTTCGCCTTTGGCCGCACGCATTTCGGCGTCATCGGCGGAGAAGACGACCGCCCCCGAGGCGGCGCCGGGGCTTGCGGGCAGGCCTTTGGAAAACAGCGTGCGTTCGGCCTTGGGATCGAGCATAGGATGAAGCAATTGATCCA
Source organism: uncultured Acetobacteraceae bacterium (assembly GCA_964252525.1). Taxonomy (GTDB): domain Bacteria; phylum Pseudomonadota; class Alphaproteobacteria; order Acetobacterales; family Acetobacteraceae; genus CAJCIS01. The sequence continues at coordinate 1,007 of CAXUNZ010000365.1, read as the reverse complement.
GCGCCTGGGGATTGACGCGCAGGACGGCTTCATTGCGGGTGATGAGGTCGGCCTGGGCCATGTCCACGGCGATGCGCAGGCTGGCGCCGGCGGTGCGCTTGCCGTTTCTGGTTTGCAACATATAGAGCTTGTTCTGCTGGACGGTGAATTCGATGTCCTGCATGTCGTGATAGTGCCGCTCCAGCGTTTCGCGCACGCGGCAGAGTTCGGCGTAAGCTTCGGGCAGCGCCTCTTCCATGGAGACGTCGCCGTGCTGGGCGCGTTCGCGTGAGAGGGGCTGGGGCGTGCGGATGCCGGCAACCACGTCCTCGCCCTGCGCGTTGACGAGAAATTCGCCGTAGAAGATGTTTTCGCCTGTGGACGGATCGCGCGTGAAGCAGACGCCGGTCGCGCAATCATTGCCCATATTGCCGAACACCATCGCCTGCACGTTGACCGCGGTGCCCCAATCGGCCGGAATATCGTGCAGGCGGCGATAGGTGTTGGCACGCGGATTCATCCAACTGCCGAAGACCGCGCCGATCGCCGCCCAGAGCTGATCCTCGGGCTTGAGCGGGAAGGGTTTGCCGGTTTCCTGCTCGACCATGTCGAGATATTCCTCGACGACGCGCTTCCAGTCCTCGGGTGTGAGCGCGGTGTCCTCGACGATTCCCTGATCGAACTTCACCGTCTCGATGATTTCCTCGAAGCGGTGGTGATCGACACCCAGCACCACGCTGCCGAACATCTGAATGAAGCGGCGGAAGCTGTCCCAAGCGAAACGCGCATCGCCGGAACTGGCGGCCAGGCCCTGCACGGTGTCCGGGTTGAGGCCAAGGTTGAGCACGGTATCCATCATGCCCGGCATGGAGACGCGCGCGCCGGAACGGACGCTGACGAGAAGCGGATTCTGCGCGTCACCGAATTTGCGGCCGACCGCACCCTCGATCAGCGCGAGTGCGGCGCGGACCTGATCGGCGAGGTCGGCCGGATAGGTGCGGTTGTTCTTGTAAAATTCGGTGCAGAGC
>CAXUNZ010000364.1:0-2464 GCA_964252525.1 uncultured Acetobacteraceae bacterium | reverse complement strand
AGTAAACACTGACCAGCCGCCCCGCGCTTACCGCCCCCATCCCGAGCACCGCGGGTTGCATCAGATCATTCACCAGGCTGCTGCCGATGGCGACCTCCGCCCCGACATAGGCAAAGATCGACACCGCCCCCAACATCAGCCGGCGCGCGTGCAGCAACCGCAGGAACCCTCTGCCGCCCTGCGCCGCCACCGGCGGCGACCAGACCCGCAATCGCCAACACAGCGCCGCCAGCGCCAGCAAGGCGACCGCAATCGCCAGAAACGGAGCCACAAACACCCGCGCCTCCTGCCGGCGAAACGCCTCCAGCGCCCCGCCGGTCAGTCCGGGCGGGGCGCCGGCCAGCCGCGCCAGGATCAGCCAAGCGCCGAATTGCGGTCCGAGCATCGTGGCAAAGGCGTTGAACGCCTGCGCCAAGGTCAACCGGCTCGGCGCCTGGTCGGCAGGTCCTGCCAAGGCGACCACCGGATTGGCCGCGACCTGAACGATCGTCACCCCGGCTGCCACCACGAAAAGGGCGGCCAGAAATCCCGGATACGTGCCCAGAACCGCCGCGGGCGCAAACAGCACGGCGCCACTCGCCATCAAGAGCAGTCCCGCCACCACGGCCGGCAAATAGCCGATGCGGCCAACCAGCCAGCCCGCCGGCGCGGAGATGACGAAGTAGGCGCCGAAAAAGCAGAATTGCGTGAGCATCACCTCCGTGTAGGACAGCGCGAACATCGCCTTGAATTTCGGCACCAGCGTATCGACCAGAACGGTGCAGAAGCCGAAAGCGAAAAACATCGACATCATCAGCGCAAGCAATCCGGAGCCGCCCGCCTTTGGCCGCGATGGCATCGATGTTGCCGTGGCTATGGCGGCCTCCGTTCACCGGTCAATCGAACAACCGCGCGCAACGTCATGTCGCGCGCGGACGTGCCGACGGCGAGCTCGTAGGCGCCAGCATCCCGCCGCCAGCCATGCGCACGCTCATCCCAGTCGCACAGCAGAAGCGGATCGATCGCCAGTTCGAGTCGCCTGCTCTCCCCCGGCGCCAGAACCACGCGCGACCAGCCGATCAACCGGAGCTGCCGGCGATGGGGAGCCGAAACAAGGTAGAGCTGCACGACATCCGCGCCCGCGCGTGCACCCTCATTGCGCACCCGCACGCTGATCCGCGGCGGCTCGCCAGGCCCGACCTGTAATCCGTCATAGGAAAAATGCGTGTAGCTCAGGCCGAAGCCGAACGGAAACAGCGGCATCTGCCCCGTTTTGGCGAAGCCGCGATAGCCGATATCGGATCCCTCCCCATACGCCACATCGATTGGGGTGCCGTCCGGCAATCCCCATCCGGGCAGCACGGGCCGCGGCAATTGCGAGAGCGAGGCGGGAAAGGTGATCGGCAAGCGACCGGAGGGGGAAACCCGCCCGAACAGGATATCGGCAATCGCCTGGCCGCCCTGCGCACCCGGATACCAGGCCTCGATCACGCCGCGGACATTGTCCAGCCACGGCATCAGCACTGGTCCGCCCGTTTCCAGCACCACGATCGTATTGGGGTTGGCCGCGGCAACGGCCGCAATCATCGCGTCCTGGCCGTCCGGCAGGCTGAGATCGGGCGCATCATAGCCCTCCATCTGCCATTGCGTGGCGAAAACGATGGCCACATCCGCGCGGCGGGCCAGCGCGGCCGCCGCGGTTGGATAGCGGCCATCGTCGAAATGAATCTCGGCTCGGGGCGCCAGCGCGTGAATGGCGGCGAGCGGCGCGGAGGGAAGATAGAACGCGGGGCGTAACGCGGCCATGGCCCCCTCGCCACCCAATTTTTCATCGACCGCCGGCCCGCCCGGCGGCGCCACCTGCGACGAGCCGCCGCCCGACAGCACCCCCAGATCGGCGTGCCCGCCAATGACGGCAATGCGGCCAATACCGGCCGAAAGCGGCAGCACGCCACCCGCGTTGCGCAGCAAGGTAATGCCTTCCTGGCTCGCGCGCAGGGCGATAGCGCCATCGGCCGCCATGTCGATCGGCCCCCGCCCGGGCGGATGGTCGATGACGCCGACGCGGGACAGCGAACCCGCTATACGCCTGGCCGCATCGTCCACGCGGGCGGCATAGGCCGGGTCCCGCGCCGCCGCGTCCAGCAGAGGCTTGCCGAAGACCACCGCCGGGTCGAGTTGCTCGCCCGATTGCTGGTCCAGCCCGTCGAGTGCCGCATGCAGGCTATGTGTCGCTCCCCAGTCCGAGAGCACCCAACCCGAAAAACCCCAATCGCCCTTCAGCACGCCGTTGAGCAGGGCGCCGTTCCCGCAGGCATACGGTCCATTGACGCGGTTATAGGCGCACATCACCGCACCGGGCCGGCCTTGGCGAATGGCGATCTCGAAGGCCAGCAGATCACTCTCCCGCGCCGACGCATCCGATATGACGGCGTTCAGCGACTGACGCAGGCTCTCCTGGTCGTTCACCGCGAAATGCTTGATC
>CAXUNZ010000363.1:0-2577 GCA_964252525.1 uncultured Acetobacteraceae bacterium | reverse complement strand
TTCTGCGCCAGCGCGTGCAGCATGTCGGTGAGCAGCAGCTCCTGATGCTGCTGTTCATGCTGCAAGCCGAGAGTGACGAGGCTCGCCACCTCCGGACCGGCATGGGCAAGATACGACGCCATGGCGGCATCGACATGGGCGCGGTAGGCGCCGACCGCATCTGCGGAGGGACGACTCAGCAAGCCGCGCTGCGGGCGGGGATGACGGGCGCCGATCGCCTCATAGTAGGAGTTGAAGAGGTAGCTGAAATCGGTGCTGAAGGGTTCGTAGCCGGGCAGGTTCGGCGTAAGGACGAATTGCTCGAAGAACCAGCTCGTATGGGCGCGATGCCACTTGGCGGGACTGGCGTCCGGCATGGACTGGATGCACTGGTCTTCGGCGCTGAGGGATGCGCACAGCCGATCCGTATTGGCCCGCACCGCGCGATAGGCTTCCTGCATGGCGAGCCCACGCGCCGGGCCTGATGCGTGCTCGCTCATTCGACCGGCTCCTCCTGCGCGGGAACGAGCACGCGGCGGCAAGGGTTCCGCTGCGCTGCCCCGCGGTTCAGCAAGGTAGAGTTGGAGACGTGTCGGCCGCGTGCAAGCGTGGAACGGCCGGGTCAGGCCACGCCCCAGCCGAGGGTCATAATGTGGGCAAGCCAATCATCGAGCGCGCGTCTGGAGGAGCGCCACATCTCCCCAAGCTTCAATCGAGCCTGCCGCGTCGCACGATGACCCGGCCTTTCCCCGCCACAGGGCGAAACTCCGCCGCAAACGCAAAAATCAACCTAAAGTTTAATAAACCATTCGGTGAGCAGCTTGCGCGTGTAGGAATTTCCTGCTTGTTAAAGGTTGCGCGGCCAAAACAGCCACCTGCACCGCAGGAGAGATGTGGATGTCGTCGCGATCCTACTCATGGCTTGCAACCAATGGTGGCGCATGGTCACTGCCTTCGAACTGGGACGATCTGACCGACGGGATCAATCCCTCGCTGCTCGTGCCCGGGCCGCAGGATAACGTGAACGTCACGGGCGCCACGGGCGGGCTGACGACCGCGATCATGGGGCCTGGCAGCGCGCTGGCCGCCGCCTTCTTCGACAATGTGGCGCTGAGCGGCACGTTTGCCTTCGGCACCATGTCCCTGGGCAGCGACGGCAGCGGCGGCCTGTTGGCGATCGGTGCCGCTTGCTCGGTCGGCGCGGGTCAGGCGGACATCGCATCCGGCAGCCTGCTGGTCAGCGGCGCCGTGTCCTCCCTGAGCGTGACCGGCGCGCTGCCGCTGGGCGGTGGCGGATCGAGCAACCTCGATGCCACCAGCGGCGGGCGCATCCAGGCGGGCACGCTGAGCCTGCTCGGTGACGCCGCCATCTATGTCGATCCCGGCAGCGCCATCGAAATCGGCCACGCGGGCGGCGCGCTGCCCGGCGCGCTGACCATCGATGCGGGCGCCACGCTGTCCGGTGCGGGCAATGCCAATGCCTATGGGCCGGTGATCGACAACGGCACCATCGCGGCCTTGGGCGGAGACCTGCTGATCGGGCCGGTGACTGGCACGGGGCTGTTGAGCATCGCCGGCGCTTCCGAACTGACCCTCAACGGCTCGACCGCTGCGGGGCAGAGCGTGGCGTTTGCCGCCGCCGGCGGCACGCTGACGCTCACCACGGAGTTCGACGGGCCGCAGGGCAGTGTCTCCGGCTTCGCGCCGGGGGATGCCATCGACGTGCTGGGCAGTCCCATCAGCTCGGCGAGCTACTTTCCGCTCGGCCGCAACACGGGGCAGCTGAGCCTCTATTACGGCAACCAGGTCGCCGTGACGATGACGCTGCTGGGGAATTACGCCAATGACGTCTTCCTCACCGCCAATGACGGCGAGGGCGGCACGCTGATCACCGTCTCGCCCGAGAGCAATGGCGGCGGCTCGCTGAGCGGCGGCACGTCCAACCCCGACCAGTATCTCTGGACGCTGTCCACGGGCGGGGCGTGGGACAACGCCCAGAACTGGGAGGATGTGACGACGGGCGCCAACCCCGCGCGCGTCGCCCCGGGCAAGAACAACCTGGTGTCCATCGCCTGCGCCCAGCAGGGCAGCTTTTCGGTGATTTCCGGCCCCGCCGACGCGGCCCTGCTGGGCGTGACCGGCGATCTGGCCATGACCGGCACCTTCGCGATCGGCAGCCTGGTGCTGGGCAACAACGACAATTACGGCACCATCGGCAACCTCGACCTGCTGCCCGAGGTGCGCATGAGCGCGCAGTCGCTCGACATCGTCGATGGCGAGCTGTCGCTCACCGGCTACGCCGCGCTTTCGGTCTCCGGCACCACGGTGCTGGGCGGCGGCCCGTCGGGCGTTGGGTTGCCAGTGACCGAACTGGCGCTTTCGGCGGGTGCGACGCTGGTGGCGACCGGCGGGCTGACCCTGGGCGGCGGTTCGGGAGATACGATCACCACCGATCCTTCCGGCGTGCTGGAAATCGGCGCGGCGGGCCATGCCGCCGCGGGCGCGGTGACCGTGGATGCGGGCGCCACCCTGGCTGGCAACGGATCGGTCAACCCCTTCGGCGCCATCATCGACAACGGCTCCATCACCGCCCAGGGT
>CAXUNZ010000362.1:0-2604 GCA_964252525.1 uncultured Acetobacteraceae bacterium | reverse complement strand
CGCAGGCCCACGCCCTCGGCGCCCTTCAAGATGCCGACCGCCGCGCTCGCCGCCCGCACCAGATCGACCGCGCTGAGGCGGGGGGTCAGGTCGGCCGAAACCGCCACCACCACGCTGGCCTTGCCCTCGGCCGTGGAGACCAGCGCCACGACGCCGCTGCCCATTTCCTTGCCGATCGACTCGGCCAACCCCTTGAGGTCCCGCGCGGGCACCTCGCCAAGATTGCGCGCGGTCAGGGCTATGCCGCCTACATCCTCGGCCTGCGCGGCGCCGCCACCCGTGGCCAGGCGCCTCTGCAACTCGGCCACCAGGCGCTCGAGCCGGCGGCGGTCCTCGACCAGGGCCGCGACACGTTCGGGCAATTCGGCCGGGCTGGCGCGCAGGGCGGCGGCGGCCTCGATCAGACGGCGCTCGTTTTCCAAGGTCAGGGCTTCCGCGGCCGCACCGGCCACGGCCTCGATCCGGCGTACCCCGGCCGAGACACCGCTCTCGCCCACGATGCGAAAGGCGCCGATATCGCCGGTGCGGCGCACATGGGTGCCGCCGCACAGCTCGATCGACCAGGCCGGTCGGCCGGGCTCCTCGGACAGGCCCATGGAGACCACACGCACCTCATCGCCATATTTCTCGCCGAACAAAGCCATCGCACCTTCGGCCACCGCGGCCTCGGGCGTCATCAGGCGCGTCGTCACCGCGGAATTTTGCCGGATGCGCGCATTCACCTCGGCCTGCACCGCGGCCAATTCTGTGGCCGTGATGGGACGGGGCTGGCTGATGTCGAAGCGCAGGCGCTCGGGCGCATTGAGGCTGCCCTTTTGCGTGACATGCGTGCCGAGCTGACGGCGCAGCCCTTCATGCAGCAGATGCGTGGCGCTGTGATGGGCGGCGATGGCACGCCGGCGCGCATGGTCGATCTCGGCGGTCACCGACGTACCGAGCCTGGCCTCGCCATGTTCGATGGCGCCGATATGGGCAAACAAATCGCCCAATTTCTTCTGCGTGTCGCGTATGGCGATGACCAGGCCGTTGGCGGCGGTGATGTGTCCAGTGTCGCCGACCTGACCGCCGCTTTCGGCGTAGAAGGGCGTCTGGTTCAGCACGATGGCCACTTCCTGCCCCTGACTGGCCGAGGACACGGCGGCGCCATCGGCGATGATGGCGGTAATCACACCCTCCGCGCGCTCGGTCGAATAGCCGAGGAATTCGGTGCCGCCTACGCGTTCGCGCACATCGAACCACACCGTCTCGGTGGCCGCCTCGCCCGAACCGCTCCAGGCGGCGCGGGCGCGGGCGCGTTGCTGGGCCATGGCCGCGTCGAAGCCGGCGAGGTCGACGGATCGGCCCTGCTCGCGCAACGCGTCCTGCGTCAGATCGAGCGGAAAGCCGTACGTATCATAGAGCTTGAAGGCAACTTCGCCGGGCAGCGCCTGGCGCTCGCCCAGATGCGCGAGCTCACTGTCGAGCAGGCCGAGGCCGCGGTCGAGCATGGTGCGAAAACGGGTTTCTTCCAGGCGCAGGGTCTCGGCGATCAGCGCCTCGGCTTGCGGCAATTCAGGGTAGGCCGCGCCCATCTGGCGCACCAGAGCGGGGACGAGCAGGAAGAAGACGGGATCGCGCGCGCCCATCATGTGCAGATGGCGCATGGCGCGGCGCATGATGCGGCGCAGTACATAGGCGCGGCCCTCATTGCCCGGCAGCACGCCATCGGCGATCAGGAAGCTGGCGCTGCGCAAATGGTCGGCGACGACGCGATGGCTGATGCGGTGCGGGCCGTCGGCGGCAACGCCCGTGGCATCGGCGCTGGCGGCAATCAGTGCGCGGAAGGTGTCGGTGTCATAATTGTCGTGCACGCCCTGCAGAATGGCGGCGAAACGCTCCAGACCCATGCCGGTGTCGATCGAGGGGCGCGGCAGCGGCGTGCGCGTGCCGGGCGGCCCCTCTTCGAACTGCATGAAGACGAGGTTCCAGATTTCGATGAAACGGTCGCCGTCTTCATCGGCGCTGCCGGGCGGGCCGCCGGGAATGGCGGGGCCGTGATCATAGAAAATTTCCGAACAGGGACCGCAGGGACCGGTATCGCCCATGCGCCAGAAATTGTCGGACGTGGCGATGCGCACGATGCGCTCTTCGGGCAGGCCGGCGATCTTGCGCCACAGTGTGGCGGCGTCTTCATCTTCGGCAAAAACCGTGACGAGGAGTTTTTCGCGGGGCAGCGCGAAATCGCGCGTCAGCAGAGACCAGGCGAGTTCGATGGCCTCGGGCTTGAAATAGTCGCCGAAACTGAAATTGCCGAGCATTTCGAAAAACGTGTGATGTCGCGCGGTGTAGCCGACATTGTCGAGGTCGTTGTGCTTGCCGCCGGCGCGCACGCATTTCTGCGCGCTGGCCGCGCGGCTGTAAGGACGGCGCTCCTGGCCGGTGAAGACGTTCTTGAACTGCACCATGCCGGCATTGGTGAACAGCAGGGTCGGGTCGTTGCGCGGCACCAGGGAGGAACTGGGGACCGGGGTATGGCCGTGGCGCTGGAAGTACTCCAGGAAGGTGGCGCGTATGTCGTTGCTGCTGGGCATGAGGGGGAATTAGCCTAGGGGAAAAGGCAAGGGA
>CAXUNZ010000361.1:0-2607 GCA_964252525.1 uncultured Acetobacteraceae bacterium | reverse complement strand
CGCCCACACGATGATGGACAGCGGCGCGGATGTGGTGATCAGCACCGACATGGGCGGGCTGGGCGTGGGTGCCGTGCGTTTTGTGGAGGCGGGGTTGGCGCGCCTGCTGCTGGTGGGGCAGGACGCCTTCTGGGGCGGGGCGGCCTGGCCGCAACCCGAGTACGGCGCGCAGGTGAAGCCGCTGGAAAGCGTGTTCTCCGACGATCTGCCGCAAGCGTGGCCCGCGATAGACCCCGGGCAGGTGGCGTTGCTGCAATACACCGGCGGCACGACCGGCCTGCCCAAAGGGGCGATGCTGTCCCACCGCAATCTGACCGCGGCAACCTCGATCTATCGCGCCTGGCGGGACACCGGCATCCCCGCGCCGGGCGAGCAGCGCGTGATCGGCGTGCTGCCGATGTTTCACATCTACGCGCTGGAGGTGATCCTTCTGGTCTCCGTGGCCGAGGGCAATCAGATCCTGCTGCGCCCGCGCTTCGATGTGGCGACGACCCTGCGCGACATCACCGAAAAGCGCGCGACGTCGCTCGCCGCCGTGCCGACGATGCTCGTCGCGCTGCTGGCCGATCCCGCATTGGCGGGGCAGGATTTCTCGTCCCTGGCGCTGGTGGGTTCCGGCGGGGCGCCGATGCCGCACGAGGTCGCGCTGAAGGTCGAAGGCCTGCTGGGCCAGCGCGTGCGGGCGGCTGGGGCATGACCGAGACAGCCGCGGCGGGCACGCGCACGCCCATCGATGTCACTGCGCGGCCGGGCATGATTGGCACGCCGCTGCCGGGGATCGAATTGCGCATCGTGGCGCTGGACGATCCGCGCCGCGGGCTGCCGCCGGGCGAGGTGGGCGAGATTGCCGTGCGCGGGCCGAACGTGTTTTCCGGCTACTGGAACCAGCCGGAGCTCGATGCGCAGAGCTTCGTCGATGGATTTTTCCTCACCGGTGATATCGGGCTGATGGAGCCGGACGGGCTGTTTTTCATCCGCGACCGCAAGAAGCGCATGATCATTTCCGGCGGCTTCAACGTCTATCCAGCGATGATCGAGAACGCGATCCACGAGCATCCGAGCGTGGAGGAATGCATCGTCATCGGCGTGCCTGACGCGTATCGCGGCGAGGCGGCGAAAGCCTTCATCAAGCTGCGCGCGCGGGCGGATGCGCCGAGCCTTGACGGGCTGCGCGCCTTCCTTGCCGATCGGCTGGGGCGCCACGAAATGCCCACGGCGCTGGAAATCCGCGCCGAATTGCCGAAAAGCCCGGTCGGCAAGTTGCTGGCCAATGTGCTGGCCGATGAAGAACGCGCCCGGCGCGAACAGGAAGGAGCCTGATTTCATGGATTTGAGATACACGCCGGAAGAAATCGCCTTTCGCGATGAAATCCGCACGTTCTTCCGCACCAAGATACCGGCCGAAATCCGCCAGAAGGGAGCGTCCGGCCGCCACGGCTCGCCCGAGGGCATGCGCCTTTGCCAGCGCATCATGAACGAACACGGCCTGGCGGTGCCGAATTGGCCCGTGGCGTGGGGCGGCAAGGACTGGACGCCCATGCAGCGCTACATCTTTACCGAGGAAGTGCTGTACAACGACGTGCCGGCGCCGCTGCCGTTCAACACCGCCATGGTCGGACCGGTCATCGCCCATTTCGGCACGCAGGCGCAAAAGGAACGTTTTTTGCCGGCGACCGCGAACATGGATATTTGGTGGTGCCAGGGCTTTTCGGAGCCGGGCGCCGGGTCCGATCTCGCCAGCCTGAAGACGCGCGCGGTGCGCGAGGGCGATCATTACGTCATCAACGGTCAGAAGACCTGGACCACGCTGGCGCAATATGCCGACTGGATTTTCCTACTGGCCCGCACGAACCCGGAGGCGCGCAAGCCGCAGGAGGGCATCAGCTTCATCATCGCCGACATGAAGACGCCAGGCATTACCGTGCGGCCGATCCAGCTCGTCGATGGCGGCCACGAGGTCAACGAGGTGTTTTTCGATGATGTGCGCGTGCCGGTGGAGAATTTGGTCGGCACGGAGCATCGCGGCTGGGATTGCGCGAAGTTCCTGCTTGCCAACGAACGTTCCAACATCGCGCGCGTCGGCACGTCCAAGGCGCGGCTGCGCCGGCTGCGGGAACTGGCGCAGGCCGTGCCCGTGGGCGATGGCACGATGTGGGAGAACGAGGCGTTCCGCCACAAGGTCTTCGCCGTGGAGACGGAACTCAAGGCGCTGGAAATGACGCAGTTGCGCGTGATTGCCGCCGAGCAGAACAGCGGCGGCATGCCCAATCCGGCATCGTCCATCCTGAAGATCAAGGGCTCGGAAATCCAGCAGCGCACGACGGAACTGGCGTTGGAGCTGGCAGGGCCGTTCGCGCTGCCCTACCACGACGAGAACGATGAGCCCGAGGAGGGGGCGAACGATCTGCCGGACGGATTTGGCTGGGCGGATACGGCGGCGCCGACGTACTTCAATTACCGTAAGGTGACGATCTACGGCGGGTCCAATGAGATTCAGCGGAATATTATTGCGAAGATGGTGCTGGGGTTCTGAAGGCCACGGGCTCTGCCCGTCGCCACCGGCGCTTGGCGGCGACCCCCCGGGGCCCCGGGCCCCCCGCGGGGGGG
>CAXUNZ010000360.1:0-2607 GCA_964252525.1 uncultured Acetobacteraceae bacterium | reverse complement strand
GCATGACAGCACCACGCAGCCCGCGCCACCCGCTTCGTCCGCCGCGCGCCGCGCGAGCCTCTCGACATTCCGCGCCAATCCCCGCCACCGACGATCTGCCACGACCACGGATGCCGCAGGCAAACTTGCGACCGGGGTCTGGGGGGGCGGCTGCGCCCCTCCAGCTCTTGCCCGCCCTCGTTCAGCTTCGGGCATCGTTCTCCCGGCGCGCTTTCGCGCTGGAGTGTTCCTGCGCCGCCGCCGCCCTCTGGTCGTAGGCGTCCACGATGCGTCCCACGAGCGGATGGCGCACGACATCCCGGGTGCCGAAGCGGGCAAAGCCGATGCCCGCGACCCCTTCAAGCGTTTCGACCGCATCGCGCAGCCCCGACCGCACGCCCGCCGGCAGGTCGATCTGCGTCAGATCGCCGGTGATGACCATGCGCGTGCCCTCGCCCATGCGGGTCAGAAACATTTTCATCTGCGCTTCCGTCGTGTTCTGCGCTTCATCGAGAATGACGAAAGCATGCGCCAAGGTCCGACCGCGCATGAAAGCCAGCGGTGCCACTTCTATTTCGCCTGTGCCCATGCGGCGGAGCAGCTGGTCAGCGGGCATCATGTCGTTCAGCGCGTCATACAGCGGCCGAAGATAGGGATCGATTTTTTCCTTGAGGTCGCCGGGAAGAAAACCCAGCCTCTCGCCGGCTTCCACGGCAGGGCGGCAGAGCACGATACGCTCGACGCGGCCGGCCTGAAGCATGGCGACGGCTTGCGCGACGGCCAGGTACGTCTTGCCCGTGCCGGCCGGTCCCAGCGCGAAAACCATTTCGTGCTTCTGCAGCGTTTCCATATAATTGAGCTGCCCGGGCGAACGCGGACCCACCGCGCCACGCCGCGTGCGAATGGCCGGCAGATCGGACAGCGGCAGGCGCGGATCGTCCTCGGCCACGTGGCGCAGGCGGATGACCGCATCGACATCGCCCGTGGTGACCCCTTCACCGCGCTTGAGGCGCTCCCACAGCCCGTTCAACGCCGCCTCGGCCGCCTGCACGGCGTCCGGCGTGCCGGTGATGGCCACCTTGTTGCCGCGGCAGGCCAGGCGGACGCCAAAGCCCTGTTCCAGTCGCACCAGATGGCGGTCATGATCGCCCAGCAGCGCGGGCATCAGGCCGTTATCGTTGAAGTGCATGGTGGCGACACGGCCTTGGCCGCCATTGGCGGCGGGCGCGGCCTTCAGCAGAGTCGGGGGGCTGAGTTGGGTCAAGCGGTGGCTCTCTCCTTGTAATCTCCGGTGAACAGATGGTGCGCCTGGCCGCCGAGCGAATTGGCATTCGCGGTTGTGATGCGCACGGGGACGACCTGGCCGGTCCAATCGGCGGATCCATCGAGGTGAACGGCTTGCAGATAGGGCGAGCGGCCGCCGACTTGGCCGGCATGGCGACCGGGGCCGGTAACCAGCACGTCCAGCACAAAGCCAGTGCAAGCGCGATTGAAATGCGCCTGCTGATCGCGCAGCAGCGCCTGCAATTCCTGCAAGCGCGCATCCTTTACCGGTTCGGCGATCTGCCGCGGCGCGCCGGCGGCCGGCGTTCCCGGCCGCGGCGAATATTTGAAGCTGTAGGCTTGCGCAAAGCCGACCTCACGCACCAGCGAGAGTGTCGCCGCGAAATCGGTGTCACTCTCGCCGGGGTGGCCGACGATGAAATCCGATGACAAGGCGATATCCGGCCGTGCCGCGCGCAGCTTTTCGACGATACGCAGGTAGTCCGCTTCGGTGTGGCGCCGGTTCATGGCGGCCAGCACGGCGTTTGATCCGCTCTGCACAGGCAAATGCAGGAACGGCATCAGCACGGGCAGATCGCGGTGCGCCGCGATCAGATCCTCGCCCATGTCGCGCGGGTGGGACGTCGTGTAACGCAGCCTGGCCAGGCCCGGGATATCGGCGAGCGCATAGAGCAGCCGTGCCAACGACCAGGCGCCGTCCGCGCCCTGACCGTGATAGGCGTTGACGTTCTGCCCCAGCAACGTGATCTCACGCGCGCCGCGCGCGACCAATCGCCGCGCCTCGGCAAGCACGGAGGCAGGCGGACGGCTCGCCTCCGCCCCGCGCGTGTAGGGCACGACGCAGAAGGAACAGAATTTGTCGCAGCCCTCCTGAATCGACAGGAACGCCGTGACGCCGGTCGGCGCGGCTTCTTGCGGCAAATGGTCGAATTTGCTCTCGGGCGGGAAATTCGTGTCGATCACCGCGCCCGCGGCGCGGCTCGCCTGGGCCACCATCTCCGGCAGGCGGTGATAGGTCTGCGGGCCGAGCACGATGTCCACATAGGGCGCGCGGGCGAGGATCTCCTGCCCCTCGGCCTGGGCCACGCAGCCGGCGACAGCCAGAATGGTGCCCTGCCCTGCCTGCGCCCGCTCGGCCTTGACGGTGCGCAGGCGGCCGAGTTCGGAGAACACTTTTTCCGTCGCGCGGTCGCGGATATGACAGGTGTTGAGGATGATCATGTCCGCGTCCGCAGCGGCCGCGGACGGCGCGTAGCCCAGGGGCGCGAGCACATCTTCCATGCGCTCGCTGTCGTAGACGTTCATCTGGCAGCCCCAGGTGATGACGTGCAGACGCTTGGGGGT
>CAXUNZ010000359.1:0-2622 GCA_964252525.1 uncultured Acetobacteraceae bacterium | reverse complement strand
GGCTTGCGCTGGTGCGGACGAGCGCCTTCCTGCGCCAGGTCGTCGGCAGGGTGCGCCAAAGTCGGTGCGGCAGGGAAAGCGGCGCAGCCATATCGGGCGACCCTGCCGCGCGCGCGGAACGCGGGCAAGGGCAAGCGAGCGGCTTCGTTCTGCCCGGTTGCTTTGGCTCCCACGCCTTGTAGGCTGCGCGCATGAGCCACGATCCGGATTGGTCGGCCGCTTCCCGGAAACTGCCTGATTTTCCCGTCTATTTGCCCGCGCCCGACCTTTCGCCCTGGCTTGCGGGCAATAGCGGCATTCCCGGCGTCTGGCAGTTGAGCGCGGAGAATGGCGCGCGGGGGCCGCATGTTGCCATCGTGTGCCTGATGCACGGCAATGAAATTGCCGGTGCCATCGTGCTGGACGCCCTGCTTCGCGGCGGCATCGCTCCGCGGGCGGGCAGATTGAGTCTGGTCTTTGCCAACCTCGACGCCTTCGCCCGCTTCGATCCGGCCAACCCCACGGCCTCCCGCTTTGCCGAAGAGGACATGAACCGCGTGTGGGAGAGTGCCGCACTCGATGGCCCGCGCCAGTCGCTTGAACTGGCACGTGCCCGCACGCTGCGCCCGGTGATCGATGCCGCCGATATCGTGCTGGACCTGCATTCCATGCTCTGGCCGAGCGAGCCGCTGATGCTGTGCGGCCCCACCGCCAAGGGCCGCGCGCTGGCCGTAAACCTCGGCACGCCGCCGCTCGTCGTGGCCGATCACGGCCACGTTGCCGGCCGAAGGCTGATCGACTACGCCCGTTTCGTCGAACCCGACGAGGCGGCGGTGGCGATCCTGGTCGAGGCCGGGCAGCATTGGGAGCGCGCGACCGTGCAGACCATGCAGGACAGTGTCGCCGGCCTGCTGGCCGCAACCGGCCTCGGGCCGCCGCGGCCGGCGCGCGAGCGCTCGCGCTGCGCGGAGGTGACGCAGGTCGTGACTGCGGCCTCCGGCGCTTTTGCGTTCACCCAGGCATTCCACGGTGGTGAGGTGGTGCGGCGGCGGCACACGCTGATCGCCATCGATGGCGGCGTGGAGATACGCACGCCCCATGATGACTGTCTGCTGGTGATGCCCAGTCTGCGGCCGAGCCGTGGCCATACGGCGGTGCGGCTTGCGCGGTTCGTGGACTGCCATGCGCCAGCTTGAGCTTAGGGCACCGCGCCTTCGCATGCGGCGGCTTATCGCTCAGTCGCCGGAATCTCCGCCGCTATATCAAGGCAAGGCCGCAGCCAGGCTATGGATGGATGAGGGAGGGTGGGGGGAAGCAGGGACGGTGCCCTTGATATCAAAGTCGAGCTGAGCCTCGCGCACGAAGGACTGAAAGGCCGGCTTGGCGAAGTAAAATCCCTGCATGAAACGCGCGCCGGCTTCACGCAGCGCCACGACTTCACCGAGGCGTTCAACACCTTCGACGACGAGCTTGATGCCGATGTCAGCCGCGATGCGGATTATTCCCGCAACGATGGACAAACGCGCGCGGTCCTGGTCGCAATTCTGAACCAGAACGCGGTCGATCTTGATGATGTCGGGCTTGAGTTCCACGAGCCGCGCAAGGCCGGAGTAGCCGGTGGCGAAATCGTCCAGCGCCACCTTGAAGCCGTGCTTCTGGTACTCGGCGATGATGTTGCGCAAGTGCGCGGGCTCGGAGAGGAATTCGCCTTCCACGATCTCGAAGGTCAATAAATCGAGGGGGAAGCCCACGCGCCGCGCCGCTTTGAGCGTGAGCTGGATGCAAGCCGCCGGCGAATAGACGGCGTTTGGTTGAAAATTGATGTTCAGCCGCCGGTCCAGCCCGTGCCTTGCCGCTATTTCGATCGCCATGACGCGGCTGGCCTGGTCGAAGGCGTAGAGCGTGTCGGGGGTGAGCTGGGACAGGACGTGCATGGCGCCCTCGCCGTCCGGACCGCGCACCAGGGCCTCATAGGCATCGATGCGGGACAGCTGCACGTCCACGATGGGCTGGAACGCCATGCTGAAGGGAAAACGGCGCACGTCCTCCTGACATTTCAGGCAGGCATGGCGCCTGGCTTGCTGGCCGGCGGCCAATGCGCTGTCGCTATTGCTCGGCCGGTCGGCCGTGTGGGTATCCATATGCGTCGCATACTCCGGGAATGAGGTGCCGACGTTAGATCGGGAAAGTTAAGAACTGGGCGCCTTCCCTGCCCGCCGGACGCGCATCTTCGACTTAGCGAACCGGGCGCAGGTGCCGGTCCAGGCCATCACGCGTGATGCCGATCATCTCCTGATGGTGGCCATGACCGGCGTCACGATGGCCCTGGTCGGTTGCCGCCGCACGGAAATATTGCAGCACATGCACGCGCACGGCGCTGGTGCGCCCACCGTCATCGCCCGTCCCTTCCACGCGCTGGATCAGCGCGCCCAAATCGATGCCCTCGCGCAGGCAGATTTCGCGCAACGCCTCCCACATCTCCGGCTCCAGGCGCATACTTGTCCGTCCGGAGAGGGCATTCACGTTGCGGTTAATAAGCCTGCTGCCGACCACGAGCACCCCAGCTCCTGCTGTCAGTCCGCCCCTGTATCCCACCGGCTACGACCTTGTGAAGGCGTTTTGCTTCTTTAACCACGATTTTCG
>CAXUNZ010000358.1:0-2667 GCA_964252525.1 uncultured Acetobacteraceae bacterium | reverse complement strand
GCCCCGCAGCGCCATCGGTGTCATCGTTGAAGCGTTGCGCCGCCGCATGGCAGCGGGTCAGTCTGCCTTTACGGCGCTGAGTTGCGACAACATTCAGCACAATGGCAGAGTGCTTAAAGCAGCCGTGACGACGCTGGCGGCGCGACTTGATCGTACGCTGGCCAACTGGATAGAGACGCATGGCCGCTTTCCTTCCACGATGGTGGATCGCATCACCCCCGCTACCACAGAGCTTGACAAGGAGCTATTGGCAGCGCGGTACGGCGTAACCGATTGCTGGCCGGTCGTGTCGGAATCGTTCCGGCAATGGGTGATCGAGGATGATTTCGCCGCTGGTCGCCCGGCCTGGGAATGCGTCGGCGCTCAATTCGTTGAGGACGTCGCGCCGTACGAATTCATGAAGCTGCGCCTACTCAATACCAGCCATCTCGCTATTGCCGGTTTGGGCTTTTTGGCCGGCTACGTCACCGTGGCTGAAGCGATGAGCGATACTCACCTGCGCCGCTTCATGATAGCGTTGATGGATCGCGAGACTCAGCCAACACTGCCCCCGATAGCCGGCATCGATCTTGAGCAATACAAGACCCTGCTCATCGAACGCTTTGCCAACCCCGCGTTGCGGGACACGGTCGAGCGCGTTAATAACGATGCACCGCTGAACCTGCTGACCGACCCAATCCGCGACAGGCTCGCCTCTGGCGGCAGCATAGACCTGCTATCCCTGGGATTGGCCAGTTGGATGCGCCGCATGCGCGGGGTGGACGAGCAGGGTGCTGTGATCGACATACGTCACCCGATGGCTGAGATGCTGCGGCGCGCGGCCTTGGCGGGGGACGAGGACCCGCGTCCAATGCTTGCCATAGGTCCATTGTTCGGGGATTTGCAAAGCAGTTCTCGGCTTGTTGAGGCGGTCGGCACTTGGCTGCGATCGCTTCGTCGGCTGGGAGCCGCCCAAACGCTCCAGGACGCCGCAGTAGAATTGGCGTTTTAACGAGTGGCTGCGCGTGTTTGAGCGTTTCTAATAACAAGGGCGATTGGAGGTGCGGTTAAGGAAAATGGATGGCCGTGCCGCCGGGAAGCAGCCCTATGCCACCCCTCGACCGACGGCACGCCGATCGGATTCGCCGGCCTTTGGGAAGGCTGGCGCCATCGGGCGGGCGAGACGGTGCTCACCCTCACCGGTCCTGGTAGGCGAAGCGGAGGGCGATGATCTGCCGCTCATGCGCTCGGTCGGGCGCCGCGATGATTCTGATCCACTCTCCGTCGCTCGCCTCTCTTATCGGCCTGCCGCCACCTTTGGTTCCTTGCGCGAACGTTAAATCCTGCTTGACGCGTCTTGTGCAACAAGGGTTCATGGCTGTTCAAACAGTTACGCAAATAGACTCTCCCGCACGATCGCACACTATGACACCGCAGCAACGCTCCCGTGTGGACGCGCTGGCGGCAGTTATCGACATACTCGACCTTGTGGGTAAGCGCCCGGCCTGCGCCGTGTAGCGGCTCGGACCGTTTCCAACGACTCTGCTGATCTTTGGAGCCTTTCTCTGGACTCTAGAAGGAGGCTATTTTGGCGGAAGTAGACATCCTGGGACCGTCGGATCGGCGGCGTATTCGGAGCGCGGAGGAGAAGGCGGCCTTGTTGGCCGAGGTAGATGCCGAAGGCGGTAAGGTTCGTCTGGTGGCGCGGCGGCGCGGCGTGTCTGAAAGCCTGCTCTACAATTGGCGTTCTGCGCGCAAGGCAGCCGCCGTCGCGGCGGGCGCGCCCGAGGATGTTCAGTTCGTTCCGATCGGCGTGCTCGGGGCAAGGCGGCGCGCGGACCCGCGTTGGTGGCGCCCCCCGAACCAGCCCCTGCTCCGGAACCTCCGCCAGCGGAAGGAAGGCGGGTCGATTGAGATCACTCTCCCGAACGGTGCTCGCGTCAGCGTGGATGCTTTCGTCAACGAGAAGGCGCTGTCGCGGGTGCTGCGCGCCATGAAGGGGGTGGCGTGATCAGCCTGGCACCTGGCACGAAGGTGTTTCTCGCCTACCGTCCCATTGACTTGCGCAACGGGTTTGACGGCCTGGCAGCCAAGGCGCAGCAGGTGATCGGCGCCGATCCCTTTAGCGGCCATCTGTTCATCTTCCGTCCCAAACGCGGCGACTATTTCAAAGGTCTCTATTGGAGGCACCGGCATGTGGCTGATTGCCAAGCGGCTTGAGAAAGGCCGCTTCGTCTGGCCGCCCATTGTGGACGGCTCGATGACCCTCACGCCCGCGCAATTCTCGATCCTGGTCGAGGCGATGGATTGGCGGCGCACGATAGCACCGCCGCCGCCTGCCCAACCAATGCTGGTCTGACGCATCATCGATTCCATATCGGTTCTGGTTCGACGCGGCCGGGCTCGATAGATTTTACGCATGTCGCTCGCCACGGCTGAACTGCCCGCCGATCCTGCAGCTTTGCGTGCCTTCGCCCTGGCTTGCCAGGGCGAGCTGAAGGCTGCGCAGACCGCGGTGCAGCTCAAGGCGCTGGAGATCGAGAAGCTCCGCTTTCAAATTGCCAAGCTGCGCCGGATGCAATTTGGCCAGTCCTCGGAGCGGATCACCCGCCAGATCGAGCAGTTGGAATTAAAGCTGGAGGAACTGCAGACCAGCCAAGCCGAGGATGTCGCCCGCGCCGAGCCGGA
>CAXUNZ010000357.1:0-2674 GCA_964252525.1 uncultured Acetobacteraceae bacterium | reverse complement strand
CTAAAAAACCGACGGG
This sequence comes from uncultured Acetobacteraceae bacterium, assembly GCA_964252525.1. GTDB lineage: Bacteria > Pseudomonadota > Alphaproteobacteria > Acetobacterales > Acetobacteraceae > CAJCIS01. The sequence goes on along the minus strand of CAXUNZ010000357.1, from coordinate 2,658 downwards.
GGGTCTGGGGGGGCAGGCACTGCTCCCCCAGCCTTCCTAAAAAGGAAAACGCCTTATACTGGCTACTATTACAACGAAGCGCGCACTTCAGCCGTTGCACCCAGCCCCACGACCTCACGCGCATCGGCCAGCGGAAGCTGGATCAGCGCATCGAAGGCCGCGTAATCGCCGGGCGCAAAAACGTCACGCGCGACTTGCAAATGCCGCGTCACCTCGATCACCGCGCCGCGCGCGCGATAATTCGCCTCGTAGCTGCCGGCGGTGTTGGCCAGCGTCACGTCCGGCGGCAGGCGCGTCACCGCAAGTCCGGCCGGCAGATGCCATGTCACGTGCCAGGTGAAATCCAGCGCGCCGGCGGTGAAATCATGCGTGGGCGCGCCGCGCGGGCTGAGCATGGCGCGCAGCGTTGCGGCGGGTTCCAGATCCACGCCCGTGGGCAGCGGCGCATAACCGCGCCCATCGTGCAGCGCAACCGCATGCGGGCTGCGCCATTCGGCTTGCATGGTAAAGCGGGTGTCCAGATCACGAGGATCGCTGCTCGTGACACTGCCCGATCCGCCCTCCGCCGTTTCATCGAGCATCTGCTGCGCCAGATCCTGTGGCGAGAGCGCGTGCGCGACCATGCGCCGCGCCGGGCTGTCGATGCTGGGCGAAAGCGCCAGTGTCGCGCGACCCAGTATGGTGCCGTCGGTCTGCAGTTCGAGCTCGCTGTCCATGCGGTACGTGTCCTCGGCGGCCACGCGCGGCGGAATTTGCGCCAGCGTTCCCTGGCCGGTTGCCAGCACCACCTGTTTGCCCGCAAGGCGCCGGTCAGCGGAATCGAAGCTGGCGAAAGGATCGGTCGGATTGGCGAAGCGGTGCCATTCCGGCAGATAGATGATGGCGTGATTGTACTGGGTCGGCAGCCACAGCGGCAAAGGCGAGAAGGCTTCGCCGTACGATACCAGCGCCGGCGCCGCGGCAATGCCGCGCGCGCGCAGCAGCGCTTGCATCAGCACCACGTGATCCTTGCAATCGCCATAGCCCGCGCGCAGCACCGCGCCCGCGTCATGCGGCACCCAGCCGTCGTTGGGATTGAGGTAGACCGCGACGTAGCGGATGTTGGCCGCGACCCAGTCATAGATCGCGCGGGCGGCGTTAAGCCCCGTCTTTTGGCCGGCGATGCGCGCGGCAAGCGCACTGACCTCCTCGCCGGGCTGCGCGCGCGGCGCGGAGGCGCGGGCATAGATCGCGCCCATCGCCTCCGCGCTGGGCAGGCTGGTGGCCAGGAACAGCGGCTGGTAATCGGAGGCATCGACCGCATCCGGCTCGGGCGAGGCGGCGTGGGTGTCATCGATGCTGGCGGTCTGGATGCGCACGCTGCCGGCCTCCGTGCTGGCCTGAACGAAGCCGCCGCGCGCGGCGGTGTGCAGGCCGAGCGTGGCCGGGCTTTCGAGCGTGATGCTGATATGGCCGACCGGCACTTCCAGCGGCACCTGCACCCACAGATTGAAGCCATTCAGCGGCGGCTGCTTCTGCGTCAGGCGCCAGGCGATGTGGGTGCGGCTGCCGGGGTGAAGCTGGGGGAAGACCACGGTCATCGTCTGCGAAGCGGTAAAGCCCGGCGCTTCCTGCGCGGCCTGGCTGGGGCGGGTGAAGATGGCGCCGGGCGCCACATCGATGCGCGCGCCATCGGGCTGGATGACCCAGGCTTCCAGAAGCTCGAGCTGCTGGGAGTCCGGATGGAAATTGACCGCGGCGCGGCTGTTCTGCGCCACCCCGCGCTCCGTCAGCAGGGTCCAGTCCTGCGAAAACGTCTCGGTGTAGGTAAGGTCCGCCTGAACTCGAAAGCGCATGGACCAGTCATCGAGCCGGGCGTGGGTGGTGGGCATCGCCCCGGCCGCGGCCGGGGCGAGAAGGACGGACAAGGCGGCGAGACGCATGGTCGTGGTCTCCTCACGAAACGGTGAGCCGCACGCTAGAAGCCGAAGCGGCTGATGCTCAAGCTTATGTGAGGAGTGTCGCCAAACTGTTTAGCGCGGCTGCTGCCGGCTGAAAAATCGAGCCACGGAATGGTAGGTGGGCAGCGGAGGCCCGGCTTTCCGCCTTTGGACCCTGCCCCTTTTCAACCAGGCGCGTTCGCGGCAATTAGCGGGCGCAGCACGCGCCACCGAAGGAAGCCATCATGTCGGCCACCATCCACGCCACCCCGCCTGTCCACGGCGAGCCCGATGGCGTGCCGCGCCGCGACTTTCTGACCCTGCTGGCCGTGGCTGGCGCGGTGGTGGGCACCGGCGCGATCGTCTGGCCCTTCATTGAGAGCATGGAACCGGCCGCCGATACATTGGCCGCCGGCGAGCCGATCGACGTCGATATCAGCAAGGTCGCCCCTGGGCAGCAGATCGTGGTGGTCTGGCGGGGCAAGCCGATCCTGATCGTGCGCCGCACACCCGAAGCGCTGAAGACGCTGCAAGACCCCAAGCTGGTGAGCGTTCTGGCGGACCCGAACTCCAAGGTGTTCCAGCAGCCGAGCTATGCCGAGAACTGGCACCGTTCCGCCGTGCCGGAGGTGGCGGTGATGGTGGGCATTTGCACCCATCTGGGGTGCGTGCCGGTGTTTTATCCGAACCCGAGCCCGACCGATCCCGTGCCGAGCTGGCCGGGCGGGTATCTGTGCCC
>CAXUNZ010000356.1:0-2750 GCA_964252525.1 uncultured Acetobacteraceae bacterium | reverse complement strand
CACCCCTGCCCGCCAGGTGCACGCGGCGGCCGAACAACCAAGATGAACCAGCGCATTGGCAAGCCGCGCACCATCCATGTGCAAGCGCAATCCATGCCGCCGGCACACTGCCGAAATCGCCGCAACCTGCTCCGGCGAATACACGCATCCCCATTCCGTCGCCTGCGTCACGCTGACCGCCTCGGGCAGCACGTGATGCACGCCACCATCGACGGCGCGCGCCATCACCGCATCGATCTGCGCCGGCGTAATCCGCCCATCCGTGCTGGGCAGCGTGATCAGCTTGGCGCCGCCGGTGTAGAATTCCGGCGCGCCGCACTCATCGGTGGCGATATGCGCCTCCTCGGCGCAGATCACCGCGCCGAAGGGGCGCACGATCGTTGCCAGCGCAAGGCAATTTGCCGCCGTGCCGGTCGCGACCGGAAACGCCGCAACCTGCCGCTCGAACACCGCATCCATGCGCGCCTGCACGCGCGTGGTAATCTCGTCCGAGCCGTAGGAGCTCACGGCGCCCGCATTGGCGGCAAGCAGCGCGCGCAGAATTTCCGGGCTGGCCGGCGCCGTATTGTCACTTGCGAAATTCACGCGCGCTTCTCCGTAGCCAGAACGTCAGCCATGCCATACAGGCCGGGCGCGCGCCCCGCCGACCACAGCGCCGCCCGCACCGCACCGCGCGCAAAGCTGCGACGGTCAAACGCGCGGTGGGTCAGCACGATCTGCTCATCGCCCGCTGTCAGCATCAGGCTGTGTTCACCCACGATCTGCCCGCCGCGCAGGCTGGCAAAGCCGATCCCTTCCGCCGGCCGCGGCCCGTCCCGCGATCCGATGCGCACATCTTGCAATGCTACGCCGCGGCCGGCCGCCAGCGCCCGACCGATGGCAAGCGCGGTGCCGGATGGCGCATCGACCTTTTGCCGGTGGTGCATTTCCACAATCTCCGCGTCGTATTCCGCGGCCGGCAGACCCGCCCCCAGCCGCGCGGCCAGGTCCAGGACCAGGTTGACGCCGGGCGAAAAATTGGCCGCCTGAATCACCACGCAGACGCGCGCGGCCGTTCCAACCGCATCCTGTTCGGCAGCGCCCAACCCGGTCGTGCCTAAAACCCACGCGCAGCCGGCCGACGCCGCGGCCCGCGCATGGTCAGCGACAGTGCTGACATGGGTAAAATCGACGATGGTATCGCTCTGAGAAGCCAGGGCGGCCATGGATAGCGCCATGACAACAGCCGGCGGCGGTATGTCGCTCGGCAGACCGATCCCGCCTGCAAGTTCGGCTCCGGCAGCCAATATCTCCTCGGCTACCAACCGCCCCATCCGGCCGGCGATGCCGGCGACACCTATGCGCATGAACACGCTATAATCTGCGTCTGCGCGGATGCCAAAAACAAAGGCGGCGCAGCCCGGAGACTACGCCGCCTTGCACCATCATGTCGCAGCGCGGGGGGGGGGATGCGCCGCAACACAGTGCTGTTGAATAACCTAGCCGCAGCCGGTGAAAATACAACTGTCAATAGCGTTAATCACGCTTGTGTGTTATCCGCGCGCACTGACACATTGTTGCAACAGTTGGGTTAGCTGCGGCTGTCGAAAAAGTCTTTCACCTTGGCGAAAAAGCCTTCGTGCTCCGGGCTTCCTTTAGCGTGGCCGCGCGCTTCGGCTTCGAATTCCTCCATCAGCTCACGCTGACGCCGCGTCATGACCTGGGGCGTTTCGACTTTGGCATGCACCACCATATCGCCCCGCGACTGGCTGCGCAGCACCGAAAAGCCCTTGCCGCGCAACCGGATTTGCGCACCCGTTTGCGTGCCTTGCGGGATCTTGACCTTCTCCCGCGTGCCATCGATCACCGGCACGTCGATCGTATCGCCCAGCGCGGCCTGGCTCATGCGCAGCGGCACTTCGCAATGCACATGCGCGCCCTCTCGCAGGAACAGCGGGTGCTGGCGGATGGCGACGTGCACATACAAATCGCCGTTGGCTGCACCCTGACCGCCGGCCTCGCCCTCGCCGGAGAGGCGGATGCGCGTGCCATCCTCCACGCCCGCGGGGATCGTCACACCGAGCGCGCGGTCGCGCTGCACGGTGCCGGCGCCCTGACAGATGCGGCAGGGGTTGCGGATGACGCGGCCGGCGCCGCCGCAGGTCGGACAAGTGCGCTCGATGACGAAGAAGCCCTGCTGGGCGCGCACCTTGCCATGGCCCTGGCAGGTGGCGCAGGTCTCGGCCGCTTTCTGACCATCCGCGCTGCCGGTGCCACGGCAAGCCTCGCAGGTGACGCGCGTGGGCACGCGAACCTGGACCTTGGCGCCGGCAAAGGCCTCGGTCAGGTCGATTTCCACCTGGGCCTGCACGTCCGCGCCGCCGCGTGTGCGCGAACGTCCGCCGCGGCCGCCCATGAAGTCGCCGAACATCTGATCGAAGATGTCGCCAAGGCCGCCGCCGCCGCCAAAGTCGAACCCGCCGCCGCCCTGTTCGAAGGCAGCGTGACCGAAGCGGTCATAGGCGCCACGCTTCTGGTCGTCCTTGAGAACGTCGTAGGCCTCGTTGACTTCCTTGAAGCGCGCTTCGGCCTGCTTGTCGCCCGGATTGCGGTCCGGATGGTACTGCATCGCGAGTTTGCGGAACGCCTTTTTCAGGTCGTCCGCGGATGCTTCGCGGGCGACTTCCAGAACTGCGTAGTAATCCCGTTTGGCGGCCATGGGTTGTCCTATAAAGGCCAGGGGCTCTGCCCCTGGACCCCGGGGGGGGGGG
>CAXUNZ010000355.1:0-2769 GCA_964252525.1 uncultured Acetobacteraceae bacterium | reverse complement strand
CGATCATCGCCAGCACCATCTGCGGCGGCTCGGCCGGCGCGCGCTCGCGCTCGGCGGCCTCGCGCTCGGCCGCGTTCGGCGGAGGAATGTCGTCGGCCAGCCGGCCGCCGCCCTCGCGCAACAGCCGCTGGACGCCCTTGATCGTATAACCTTGGATGTAGAGCAGGTCCGAAATCCGCCGTAGCAGCGTGATGTCGTCGGGCCGATAATACCGCCGGCCGCCGCCGCGTTTGAGCGGCCGGACCTGGCCGAATTTGGTTTCCCAGAAGCGCAGCACGTGCTGGGGAATGTGCAATTCGTCGGCCACTTCGGAAATCGTGCGAAAGGCGCCGGCGGCCTTGCGCGGCCGCATGCGCTCGGCATCGTCGTTGGCAGCTGGCGGTGCAGGAGGTTGGATGGGCATCATTCGTCATCCCCCTCTGGCGCGGCCTGTCCGTTGATCTGAGCCTTGAGCACCTGGCTTGCGCGGAACACCAACACACGCCGCGGCAGGATCGGCACTTCCACGCCCGTTTTGGGATTGCGCCCGACGCGCCTTCCCTTCTGGCGCACGGAGAAGGTGCCGAAGCCGCTGATCTTGACGCTCTCGCCATTCTGCAACGCCGCGCATACCCGCTCGAGCACATGCTCCAGCAAATCGGCCGACTCATTGCGCGACAGGCCCACCTGCATGTAGATGCGCTCGGCCAGCACGGCGCGGGTCACGGTGTTCATGAAGTTACGTTAATGGGCCGCAGGCCTGCCCGTCAATGAATCCCGTGTGTTCAAGCCGTTAAGGGCAGCCGGGCGCGCCGGGATGGGCCCCGCAGCCGGCCGCGGAGGCGTTGGTCTTCGGCTGCGCAGGGGCTTTTGCGATCACGGTGCCGCTCTTGGTCGTGCCATGCGCGGTGCACTCGCAATAGCCGCCCACGGGCATAGTGGTCGCACAGCTCAGCGTCTCGGCATGGCAGGTATTGGCCGCCTGCGCCGCGGCGCCACCGAACGCGGCGACGAGGAGAATGGCGGCGGCGGAAGGGAGGGCGTGTCGCATGCTGAGCAACCTTTTCAAGTCGGAGGCAGGGAGGCACGGACGCACGGCAACTTCAAGGCTCAGCGCCACGGTCGCCAGAGGCCGTCATCTTTTGACATTTTCGTAAAATCACTTTTGGACCGGCAATGCCCATCTTGTCCGACGCCCTCAAGCCTTGGGAGAATTTTTACATGCTGCTCGGCACGGCTTCCGCCACGCTGGTCGGGCTGCTCTTCGTGGCGGCCTCGGTCGGCTCCAGCGTGTACACGCGCGACAAGGACCATGCGCTGCGCGTGTTCCTCTCGCCCACCGTCGTTCACTTCAGCAGCGTACTCGCCGGCTGCCTGATCACGATGGCGCCCCTGCGGCATTGGGGAACAGCCGGTGGCATGGTCGCCGCGGAGGGCATTCTGGGCGTTGCCTACGCCGCCCTCGTCTGGCGCAAATTCGTGCGCCACGACCTGCTGACCAAGATCGATATGGAAGACAGGCTGTGGTACGCCGCCGTGCCCGCTCTGGCCTATGTGGGCGTGGCCGGCGCCGGTGTGACCTTGTGTTGCGGGCAGGCTTGGGGCTACGCAGCGCTGGCCACAACGCTTTGCGTGCTTCTTCTCGCGGGCATGCGCAACGCCTGGGACATGACGTTGTGGACGGTCATGCAGGCGGAGAATTGATCCGGATCGGTATCGGACGGCATAGAGTCAAGGCAAGGAAGACTGAGGGAGATGTGCCATCCCCACCAGACCCCCGTCAAATTTTTCAACCCGCGCAACGGGGATTGAACGTTTCGCCTAGACCTTTGCTTGCGGCACACGTCGCGCGCCCTGCCGCTCCAGCATCCAGCCGGGATATTCCGCGGGCAGCACGCTGACTTTGTCCAAATCCGCCAATTCCTCCGCACTCAGCACCACGCGCGTCGCGCCGATATTATCCGCCAATTGCTCGGGCTTTTTCGCCCCCACGATGACGCTGCTGACCACCGGGCGTGACAGCAACCACGCCAGCGCAATCTGCGCCACCGAGACGCCATGACGCGCCGCGATCGGTCGCATGGCATCGATCACCGCCCAACCCCGCGCTTCATCCACGGGCGGAAACGCGAATTTGGTGCGACGATCCTCTTCGGCGCCCGCCTCGCCGCGCGTGTATTTGCCGCTCAGCAATCCCCCAGCCAGAGGCGACCACACCATCAGCCCCACGCCCTCGCTTTGCAGCATCGGCACGATTTCGCGCTCCAGGTCGCGCCCGGCGATCGTGTAATAAGCCTGCAGGCTGACAGGCCGCGCCAGGCCGTGCCGTTCGGCCAGTCCCAGCGCCTTCGCCACCTGCCAGGCGGCCCAGTTCGACACGCCGACATAGCGAACCAGCCCGTGCCGCACGACATCGTCCAGGGCGCGCACCGTTTCCTCGATCGGGGTCACCGAGTCGAAACCGTGGATCTGATAGAGATCGATGTGATCGACCCCGAGCCGGCTCAGGCTGGCGCGTACGCCATCGGCGACATGGCCGCGCGAGGCGCCGCGCGCATTGGGTCCCGGGCCTGTCTCACCGAAAACCTTCGTGGCGAGCACCACGTCATGGCGCGCCACCCCCAGATTGCGCAGCGCCTGGCCGGTGATCTGCTCGGACGCGCCCTCGGAATAGACATCCGCCGTATCGATGAAGTTGATCCCCGCATCGATGGCCTGGCGTAGCAAGCCATCCGCCTCCGCCTGGCCCAGCTTGCCGATGGCGCCCCAAAACCCCGCCCCGCCGAAGGT
>CAXUNZ010000354.1:0-2789 GCA_964252525.1 uncultured Acetobacteraceae bacterium | reverse complement strand
GCCCCCCCAGACCCCCCGTCATTATTTTAGGCGCCGCCTGAAATAGTGACGGGGGGTCTGGGGGGGATGGCACATCTCCCCCAGCCTTCTTTTCGACTTCGTGTCAGTCTAAACGCGGATGGATTTTAGGCCGAGGAATGTCGTCAACGCCCCGGCCGCAGCGCCAGCACGATTTCGACGACGATCAGCAGCACCACCGCCGCTTCCATCAGCCCTGCCCGCACGCTCGCCGCCTCGTCGTACAGCGCCGCGTAGGTATCGCGAATAATCGCCAGCTTGCGATCCACCGCCGCACTCACCAGCTTGACGCGAAACAAATCCAGCGCCGAGGCATAAACCCGCGCCAGATACACATCCTCGGTCACCTGCAACGCATTATCGACTTTCTCGGTCAGTTCGGTAACTTCGGCCACCAGCCCGTACAGCCGGCGCGCCAGGCGCGCAAAACGCCGCGGTGCAAAACTCAGCCGCCGCGTCTCCTCCACCAGATCGTACATGCGCGGCAATTCGTCATCCAGCAGCTCGTCGTAATAGCGCATTTCCAGCAACTGCGCGTTGGCCACCTCGATCACGTCGGCCACATCCGTGTCGCGCCGCGGCTCGTAGATGAAGGCGCGGTCCCAGGTCAGCACCACCAGATCGTCCGTGTAATAGGAAAAGCGCCGGCTCAGCAGATCGGCGCGCGCGCCATCGGCCAGGCGGCGCGCCTCGCCCGAAAGCAGCGGCACCAGGTCGATTTCCGCCCCCAGGCTGGCGGCCGCGACGGGTGTGGCAAACGCATGCACCGTCGCCACCAGGTAATCTTCCTCGAGCAGGGTCGCCATCGGCTGATCCAGGGCGGCGCGGATGGTCGCGCGCAGGCGATCGAGGCTCTCCTGCCACAGCGTGGTGGCCGCTTGCGGGCCGATCGCCGAATCCACTTCGTTGGCCAGCGCCGCGTAGGCCTCCCAGCCCAGATCGTCCGCCGGCACGCGCACGGCCAGCGTCATGACGCCGAAGGCGTAGAGGCGCGCGGTGACCGGCGCCTCTACCGCACGCCCATGCAATGTCAGCGTCACCGGCGGCAGCACCAATCCCAAGGGCGGATCGCCGAAGGAGACCGCCTTGGGCGGCGTGCCGGTCAGCCGCGTCCGCGCCCCCTGGCGCGAGAGCGTTTCCGCCCGTATCAGGTCGATGGAATTGGCAACATCGAACAGCCGCAAAGCCGTAATGGCGCCACTGGCCACACGCGGCAAATTTGTCGTCATGCACGGCATCCAACTGAAAAAAGTTTTTTGGTTCTTTTTTTCAAAAAAGAACAACCCTTCCTTTCCTCGCGCGGACGCAGTAACCCGCACTCCATGCCGCACGCCATAGAAGTCGTCTCACTGCTAAAACGATACCGCGACGTCCTGGCGGTCAACGATATCACCTTCAGCGCAGCACCCGGAGAAACGATCGGCCTGCTGGGCGGCAATGGCGCCGGCAAGACCACGACCATCGCCATGCTGCTGGGCCTGCTGGTCCCCACCGGCGGCACGATCCACATCATGGGTCACGACATGGCCACCGACCGCTTCACCGCCCTCGCCCGAATGAATTTCAGCTCACCCTACATCGCCCTGCCCCACCGGCTGACCGTGGCGCAGAATCTGCGGGTCTATGGCCACCTCTACAACGTCGCACACCTCTCCCGCCGCATCGCCGAGTTGGCGGACGAGCTCGATCTGCATCACCTGCTGGACCGCCCCGCCGGCAAGCTCTCCGCCGGCCAGAAGACGCGCGTGGCTTTGGCCAAATCGCTGATCAACCGGCCGGACGTGCTGCTGCTGGACGAGCCGACCGCTAGCCTGGACCCCGATACGGGCGACCTGGTCCGCACCTGGCTGGAGCGCTACCGGGCCGAGAGCGGCTGCACGGTCCTGCTGGCCAGTCACAACATGGCCGAGGTCGAGCGCCTGTGTGACACGGTGCTGATGATGAAGCAGGGACAGATCGTCGATCGCGGCACGCCGGCCGATTTGCGCGCGCGCTACAACCGGCACGATCTGGAGGAAGTCTTCCTCGACATCGCGCGGGACCGGCAGAGCGAAGCCGCGGCATGATCCCGCTGCGCCGCATCTGGGGACTGATGTACCGGCATTTGTCGCTCTATCGCGGCTCCTGGCCGCGCCTGCTGGATTTGGCCTATTGGCCGATCCTGCAGATGGTCATCTGGGGTTTCACCAGCCGCTTCTTCGCCGCGCGTCTGGGCAATCACGGCGCGGTGACCATCGGCATGCTGCTGGGCGGCGTGCTGCTGTGGGAAACGGCGCTGCGCAGCCATCTCGGTTTTGCGGTGACGTTCATGGAGGAGGTGTGGTCGCGCAATCTGGGCCACGTCTTCATCAGCCCGCTGCGCCCGTGGGAGATGCTGGCCGCCCTGATGGGAATGTCGTTCCTGCGCGCGCTGGCGGGCGTTCTGCCAGCCGCAATCCTTGCCGCCCTGCTCTATCACTTCAATCTGCTGAGCGTAGGTCCGGTGGTGGTGCTCTTCGCGGCCAACCTGATGATCATGGGGTGGTGGGTGGCGTTGGCCTGCGTCTCGCTGATCCTCAGCCATGGCGGCGGCGCGGAGTCGCTGGTGTGGTCGGTCCTGGCGGGCCTGGCACCGTTCGCGGCGGTTTACTATCCCGTCGCCAGCATGCCGCACTGGCTGCAGCCGCTGGTGCTGGCGCTGCCGGCGGCGCACGTGTTCGAGGGGCTGCGTGACGTGCTGGCGCGCGGGGTGATCGATTGGGGGCATTTGGGGTGGGCGGCGGGTCTGAACC
>CAXUNZ010000353.1:0-2789 GCA_964252525.1 uncultured Acetobacteraceae bacterium | reverse complement strand
GGAGAAATCCACGGAAAAACTTTCCTCGGGCGGCGGGGCGGGCGGCGTTGGACGGGGGATGACCACGATCAGCGCGAGCAGCACCAGCACGTGCATGCCGGCCGAAAACGCGGCACCACGCGACAGGCGCGAGCGATCGTAGCTGACACCCACGGCCGCCAATCAGCCGCCCGGTTTGGCCGGCGCGGCGCCCGAAGCGTCGGCGAGCAGCGCCACCTTCGTAAAACCGCCATTGGCGATCGTGCCCATCACGGCCATGACCTGGCCATAGGCAATACCCTTGTCGCCGCGCACGAAAATGCGCCGTCCCATATCGCCCGCGGAAATGGCGGAGAGTTTCGTCACTAGGTCGGGCAAGGCAATTTCGTTGGTCTGCAAGTAGATTTTGCCGTCACCCTGGATCGATACGGTCAGCGGCTCGCTGTCGGTGTTGAGCGGCTTGGCGTCGGTTTTTGGAAGATCGACGTTGACACCGCTGGTCATCATGGGCGCCGTGACCATGAACACGATCAGCAGCACGAGCATGACATCGACCATGGGCGTGACATTGATTTCCGCCATGGGCCGATACCGCCCCTTGCCGCCGCGTTTGCCGATGAGCGCACCCGCCATTACAACGCGCCTCCAACCGGCAAAAGTTTTTTGGTTCTTTTTTTCAAAAAAGAACTTCTTTCTTTTCTCATGCGCGCTCCTCGCTCTGGCGCGACAATATCGAACTGAACTCCGCGCCAAAACCTTCCAGGCGGCCGGCAAATCGCCCGATGCTTGTACTAATCTGGTTATAGGCCAGCACCGCGGGAATAGCGGCCACCAGGCCGATGGCGGTGGCGAACAACGCTTCGGCGATGCCGGGCGCCACGACAGCCAGATTGGTGTTATGCATCGCGGCGATTGCCGAAAAACTGTGCATGATGCCCCAGACCGTGCCGAAAAGGCCGACGAAGGGCGCAATCGAGCCAATCGAGGCGAGGAACACCATCCAGCGCTCCAGCCGCTCCATCTCCCGCGCCACGGTCACGTTCATGGCGCGGTCGATGCGGTCATTGACGCTGCCGCGGCTCATATCCGCGCCGGCCACGCGCGCGCTGCGCCGCCATTCGCCCATGGCGGCGCCGAAAACGGCGGCCATGGGATGGGCGGGCCGCGCGCCTTCCTGCTCGAAGAGGTCTTCAAGGCTGCCGCCGGACCAGAAGCGGTCTTCGAACCCGTCGGCGAGCCGGTTCACACGCCGAAGCGAAGTCAGCTTCTCGAAGACGATCGCCCACACCCAAATGCTGGCGCAGAGAAGCGCCACCATGACGAGTTTGACGACGATATCGGCCTGCATGAACAGGCTGATCAGCGAAAGGTCGCCGCCGGGGGCGGCCAGAGTCGAGGCATCCACCGCAGAGTTCACGTCTCGTCGCTCCTGCGAACAGCCAGCGCGTCGCGCCAGCGTGGTGGAATGCGCGTGGGCTTGCCGGCCGGCTGCCGAACGCAGGCCAGCAGGACCTGCGCGTGGGCCAGCTTGGTCTCGCCCAGGAAAAAACCCTGGGCCAGGGTGATTGTGGCGCCGGTGGCGGCCAGGGTGTTCGTGCGAATCGTGAGCATGTCGTCCAGCCGCGCCGGGCGCAGATACTCTATTTGCACGCGCCGTACCATGAACATCACGCCATGTTCGTTCAGCATCGCGGCATGCGGCAGGCCGGCATCCCGCAGCGCTTCGGTACGGGCGCGTTCGGCAAAGCCCAGGTAGGCGGCATGGTACATGACACCGCCGGCGTCGGTATCTTCGAAATACACGCGCACATTGTGGGTGTGGGCGATCATGACAAATCGTTTGGAAGCGGCGCGTCGGCGATCAGCTCGGCCAGCAGATCGGCCTGCGCGCGGGGTGGCGGCTTGAGGCCGAGATGGCGCCAACCCGGCTCGGCCAGCATGCGGCCGCGATTGGTGCGCAGGATGAAGCCTTCCTGGATCAGATAGGGCTCGATGACGTCTTCCAGCGTGTCGCGGGCTTCCGCCAAGGCGGCGGAGAGGGTTTCCACGCCCACCGGCCCGCCGGCGTGGTGTTCGGCAATGCGGCGCAGATAGCGGCGGTCGGCGGCGTCCAAGCCGAGGCGGTCCACTTCCAGGCGGGCCAACGCCGCGTCGGCCGCGGCACGATCGACGCGAGTGTGACCGGCGACATGGGCGATGTCCCGCACGCGGCGCAGCAGGCGGCCTGCTATGCGCGGTGTGCCGCGGCTGCGGCGGGCGATTTCGGTGGCACCTTCCGGGGTGAGGTCCAGGCTGAGCTTTTCGGCGCCGCGCGTGACGATCAGGGTCAGTTCCTCGGGCGTGTAGAAGACCAGGCGGAGGGGAATGCCGAAGCGGTCCCGCAGCGGGGTGGCGAGCAGGCCGGCGCGGGTGGTCGCACCCACCAGCGTGAAGGGTTGCAGGTCGATGCGCAGGGCGCGCGCGGCGGGGCCCTCGCCGATGATGATATCGACCTGGAAATCCTCCATGGCGGGGTAGAGCACTTCCTCGATCGCCGGCTGGAGGCGGTGGATTTCGTCGATGAAGAGCACGTCCCGCGGCTGCAGGTTGGTCAGGATGGCGACCAGATCCCCGGTGCGCTGGATGATGGGGCCGGAGGTGGCGCGAAAGCCGACGCCGAGTTCGCGGGCGACGATCTGGGCCAGCGTGGTCTTGCCCAGGCCAGGCGGGCCGTGAAGCAGGACGTGGTCCATGGCCTCTTTGCGGCCGCTTGCCGCGGCGATGAAGATGGCGAGGTTTTCGCGCGAGGCGCGCTGGCCGACGAATTCAGC
>CAXUNZ010000352.1:0-2848 GCA_964252525.1 uncultured Acetobacteraceae bacterium | reverse complement strand
ACCACTTCACCCATGGCTCGCTCCTTAACGCAGCATCTCAATGCTGACCACCTTACTAAAGTCCGACACGTAAACGCCAGGGCCGTCGACGTCTTGAGATGGCCCAGCACCCGCCGGCGTCATCGGGTGCCACGTTGCCTCGGCCAGGAATAGTTCGCGCGGCCTGCCAATCGCCGAATAGTATTGCGGCCAACCAACCAATGTCGTGCCGTCTTCATAACGCAATTGCACCCAGTAGCGGCGGTGACGGTAAAAGACATCCTGCCACACGTCGCCATCGCTCGTTTTATAGGTCAGGCGCAGCCGGCGCATTGATCCATACACGAGATCGCGATTGTTTGACACGGCAAACAAGACGGCAAGAGCCACGGAGCAGCCCGCCGTATAGAGCGTGGTCGTCGTCAGAAACGCACCAATGACTTGCGGCAGAGGCGTGTCCTTACCTGTGCTGGCCTGTGGCAGCATCGGCAGGCGAAAAGCGACGTGCACCACCAATGCGCTCAGAAGCGTAAGCACCAGCGCCTCGATGATGCGATCAAAATTCTCCGGTTTTTCGCGCTCTACCAGATAATCGTACACGGCGGCGCCAAGAAAACCCGGCAGAAGAAACAGCAGCAGAAACAGGGCGCCCGCTTCGCCTTCCGCCAGCTTCTCCATCGTCTCGTGAGCGCGCCTAAGCCGCGCGCACCTTCACGTACGCCCCCGGCGCCGCCTCGCCGTCCTCCGCGGGCACGCGCGCGGGGACGCGGGCGCCGGCATGCGCCACCACCCACCGGTTCCAGTCCGGCCACCAGGAGCCCGCCATTTCCGTGGCACTGTCCAGCCAGCCCTGCGCCGTTTCCGGCAGTGCGTCATTGATCCAGTGATTGTATTTGCCGCCATCGGGCGGATTGACCACGCCCGCGATATGCCCTGATGCCGCGAGCACAAACCGGTTATGGCCGCCGAGCAGCCTGGCGCCGCGATAGGTGCTGCGCCACGGCGCAATATGATCCTCGCGTGTAGAGAGGAAGTAAGCCGGCACCTGCACGGCGCCCAGATCCAGGGTCTCGCCTTCCAGCGTCATGCCGCCTGGCTGGGCGAGTAGATTCTGTTGGTACATGTTGCGCAGATAAAAACTGTGCATGCGCGCCGGCATGCGCGTGGCATCCGAATTCCAATACAGCAGGTCGAAGGGAAAAGGCTCGTTGCCCAACAGGTAATTGTTGACGACGAAGGACCAGATCAGGTCGTTGGCGCGCAGCATGTTGAAGGTGGTGGACATGTCCGACCCCTCCAGGTAGCCCTGCTCCTTCATCTTGCCTTCCAGCGCGGTCAGCTGCTCCTCGTCGATGAAGACGCCAAGTTCGCCCGCTTCGGAGAAATCGAGCATCGAGACGAAGAATGTGGCCGAGGCGATCCGGTCGTCATGCTTCTTGGCCATCCAGGCCAGCGTCGAACCCAGCAGCGTGCCGCCCAGGCAATAGCCGATGGCATTGACGCGAGCCTCGCCGGTTGCCGCCTCAATGGCGTCAAGCGCGGCCAGCACGCCGCTTTTCATGTAATCCTCGAACCCCGCATCGCTCAAATCCGCATCCGGATTGACCCAGCTCGCCACGAACACCGTGTGGCCCTGGCTGACCGCGTAGCGCACGAAGGAATTCTTCGGCCGCAAATCCAGGATGTAGAACTTGTTGATCCAGGGCGGCAGGATCAGCAGCGGACGCTTGAGCACCGTTTCCGTGGTCGGCGAATACTGGATCAGCTGCATCAGCGCGTTCTGGAACACGACGCGCCCGGGCGAGACGCCGATGTTTTCGCCCACCCGGAAAGCATCCATGTCGGTCATCTTGACCGTCCATTTGCCGCGTCCGCGTTCGAGGTCGCCCAGCAGATTGTTCAGGCCGCGAAGCAGGTTTTCGCCGCCGGTCTCGGCGGTCTTGCGCAGCACCTCGGGATTGGTCAGCAGGAAATTGGACGGGCTCATCGCGTCCACGAACTGGCGCGTGTAGAAATCGACCTTGCGCGCGGTCTTGGTGTCCAGCCCGTCCACGTGCTTGACCACATCCTGCACGTAGCGCGCCGAGAGCAAGTAGCTCTGCTTGATGAAATCGAAGATTTCGTTCTGCTGCCAGCTCTCGTCGCGGAAACGCTTGTCCTTGGCGTCGGCGCTTATGACGGGCGCGGCGCTGTCCATGCCCATCATGCGCCGCGTCGTGTTCTGCCACAACGTCAGGTAATCCTGCCAGAAACCGAGCTGGGCCTGCATGACCTGCGCGGGATTGGCCATCATGCGCGCGGTCATTTCCAGGAACGCGCTGCCAATGTTGAGAGGATCGGCGCCCGGCGTCGCCGTGGTGTTGCCCTGGCGCTCCACCCAATCGGCCACCAGGCGGCCCGAGCGCTCGGCGATGCTGGCCATGGACCGGCCGAGCACCTCCGGATCGGGCAGCTTGAACGGGACTTCGGGGATGGAGCTGTCGGCCATGGTGCGGACGTCCTTTCCGCCTGGGCCGGGCCCCGCTAGATCAGGCGGATGGTCCGGGAGCGGTTGTCTTGATGGGTGAGTTCGGCGCGCTTGCATGCGGGCGAAACAGACCGTTGAAGGGTAGGCCGCGACGCCGCACCGTTCAAGTTCTGGCAGCGTTGTTTTGCCTGGCCGGATGCGAACGCAATCCGGTGCTGACACCTGTCGCCTGGTGGCACGATCTGCAGGGCGGGGCGATTGCCGCCGACCGTCCGCCGTTTTTTTTTTATGATCAGGCGTAGAACTAGATCATCAAAATGCTTTTCTTCTTCTGATCCTTATTTGTAAAGGAGCATCCAGAGACGCTAATGAGTATGAACAATCTAGCTTTAGTATTAGACA
>CAXUNZ010000351.1:0-2851 GCA_964252525.1 uncultured Acetobacteraceae bacterium | reverse complement strand
GCCGGGCTGACCACCGCGGATGCGGCGGCGCTGAGCACCGCGCAGATGCCGGGGCTGAGCGCCGCCGGCCTGGCGGGATTGGGCTCGGCGCTTCTGGCCTCGCTGAGTTCGGATGCCATCGATGCGCTGAGCACGGCGCAACTGCCCGCGCTGAGCCTGTCCGCCCTGGCGGGGCTGGGCACGGCCGCGCTGGCCGGGTTCGGCACGGCGCAGATCGGTGCGCTGAGCACGGCGCAGGTGGCCGGACTGAGTGCCGCGCAACTGGGCGCGATTTCGACCGGACAGGTGGCGGGGCTGACCACGGCGCAGATCCATGGGCTGAGCACCGCCGACATCGCCAGCCTGAGCACGGCGCAGACCGCCGCCTTCTCCACAAGCCAGGTCGGGGCGCTGACCAGCGCCCAGATCGCGGCCATGCCGACGGCCAATATCGCGGGGCTGAGCACCTCCCAGGTGGCGGGGCTGACCACCGCAAGCATGGCGGGCTTCGGTGCGGCGGGGATTGCCGCCCTGGCGACCGCCAGCCTGGAGGCGCTGGCGCCGGCGCAATTCGCCGCCCTGGGTACGGCGGCCATCGCGGCGCTGACGAGCGCGGAGGTGGCAGCCCTGCCGACGGCCAATCTGGTGGTCATGTTGGGCAGCCAGATCCCCGCGCTGGGCACCGCCGATGTGGGCGCGCTGACGACCGCGCAAATTCCGCTGCTGACCAGCACGGAAATTGCGGCATTCACGACCACGGAAATGGCGTGCATGAGCACGGCGCAATTGGGCGCGTTTACGTCCAATCAGGTGCACGACTTTACGGCGGTGCAGTTGAATGCGCTGAGCGGGACGCAGTTGGCGGCGCTGTAGGAAAGTTGGGGGGCGCGCGCCGCGCCCCCCAAACCCCCCGTCTTTTTTACGCCTGCTTGATTTCTATCAACGAGCGCCGGATTTTCCGCCCGCGCCCGATCCGGTCCTCGATATACGCCGCATCCCCCCAGCGCACCGCGCGCGCCATCGCCTGCGCATCTTCCGTGAAGCGCGCGAGCATCTCCAGCAGCGCCTCGCGATTGTTGAGAAACACGTCGCGCCACATCGTCGGATCGGACGCCGCGATGCGCGTGAAATCGCGAAAGCCGGTGGCGGCGAACTGCAGCACCTGCTGGCGGGTTTCGTCGGCCAGATCGTCCGCGGTGCCGCAGATCGTAAAGGCGATCAAATGCGGCAGGTGACTGACGATGGCCAGCACGCGGTCATGGTGCGCGGGCTCCATCGTGCTGACCATCGAACCCAGACGCCGCCAGAATTCGGCCAGGCGCGCGACCGCGGCTTCGTCCGTGCCCGGCGGCGGCGTCAGCAGGCACCAGCGGCCTTCGAAAAGCGTGGCAAAACCCGCATCCGGGCCTGAATGTTCGGTGCCTGCCAGCGGATGGGCGGGCACGAAATGCACGCCTTCGGGCACCAGCGGCCCGATATCCCGCAACACCGATTGCTTGGTCGAGCCGACATCCGACAATACCGCGCCAGGTGCCAGATGCGGCGCGATGCGTTCGGCGAGGTTGGCATAGGCGCCGACTTGCGTGCAGAGAATGACGCAATCGGCACCGGCCACGGCCTGGCCTGCATCTTCGGTGACGCGATCGGCGATGGCCAGTTCCACGACGCGGGCATGCGCCTCCGCGCCATTTTCGCAGGCGACGATTTCGCCCGCAATGCCCGGCCGCGCGCGCAGGGCGCGCGCGATCGAGCCGCCGATCAGGCCGAAGCCGATGATGGCCACACGCGCAAAAAGCGGCGGCGGCTCAGCCATCGGCGTGCGCCTGAAACTCCGTGAGCGCATCCAGCAACAGCGTGTTTTCTTCCGCCGTGCCAATGGTGATGCGCAGGCAATGCGGCAGGCCATAGCCGCCGACGCGCCGCACGATCAGCCCGCGCGCGCGCAGATGCACGTCCGCCGCCTCCGCGCGCGCGGGTGTTGCAAAATCGGCGAGCACGAAATTGGCCTCGCTGGGAACGATGCGCAGGCCAGCTTGCGTCAGCACGCCGGCGACGCGCGCGCGCTCGGCGGTGTTGTGGGCGCGGCTGCGCTCGACCCAGCCGTCTGCCGCCAGGGCGGCAATTCCCGCCTCATGCGCGGCGAGCGAGACATTGAACGGACTGCGCGCGCGGCCAAGCAGTTCGACGATAGGTGCCGGCGCGTAGGCCCAGCCAAGGCGCAGGCCGCCCATGCCGAACATCTTTGAAAACGTGCGTGTCATGACCGTGTTGTCGGACTGATCGACCAGAGCAGTGCCGGGATCGTAATCGGAGCGATCCACGTATTCGGCATAGGCGGCGTCCAGCACCAGCAACACGTGATCGGGCAGGCCGGCGCGCAGGCGTTCGACTTCCGCGCTGGGGATGAAGGTGCCGGTCGGGTTGTTGGGGTTGGCGATGAAGACCATGCGCGTGGCGTCGGTGACCGCACC
Organism: uncultured Acetobacteraceae bacterium; assembly: GCA_964252525.1. Classification (GTDB taxonomy): domain Bacteria; phylum Pseudomonadota; class Alphaproteobacteria; order Acetobacterales; family Acetobacteraceae; genus CAJCIS01. The sequence continues at coordinate 401 of CAXUNZ010000351.1, read as the reverse complement.
CAGGATCGCGTCCACGTCCGCGGTGAGGTCACGCTCCGGCACGGCCACGATGCGGCACCCGGCGAGGCGTCCGGCAATGGCGTAGATGGAAAAACCATGCGCGGTCATGATCAGCTCGGTGCCCGGCCCGCCATAGATGTGGCAGAGCAGGTAGATCAGGTCGTCCGAACCCGCGCCGCAGACGATGCGCGCGGGATCGAGGCCGAAGCGTTCGCCTATCGCATGGCGCAGGCGCGCAGCCCCGCCCTCGGGGTAGCGGTGCGCGCCCGGCGCGACGCGGGAAAGCGCCTCGGCCACGCCGGGGGGCGGGCCGAAAGCGCCCTCGTTGGAGGAGAGTTTTATCACCCGCGCCTGGCCGGGGAGCGCGGACACACCTGGGGTGTAGGGGTCGATTTCCAGGA
>CAXUNZ010000350.1:0-2875 GCA_964252525.1 uncultured Acetobacteraceae bacterium | reverse complement strand
CATGGATGCGGGGGATTTCCTGAGCGGGTAGGAAGGCTGGCGGACGGTCCCTGTACAGCTGCCTGCCCATCGCGCCCGAGAGGAGACTGTAAATACCGGGGTAGTCTTGGGGCAGGCACCGCGCAAGTTCTGCCTGCGCCATGTGTCGGGAGCTGCCGGCCGCTTCGATGGAATTCAGCCCTTCATTCGTCTAGCCTGGCGGCAACCCCTAAACACGGAGTCGCACCTGCCGTTCCGTTTTGTCCACGCCGCGGACATCCACCTGGATTCGCCCCTACGCTCGCTCGCCCTGCGCGATCCGGACCTCGCGGAGCTCGTCGGTAACGCCACGCGCCGCGCGTTTTCGGCAACGGTTGATCTGTGTCTGGACGAACATGTCGATGCGCTGCTGCTCTCGGGCGATCTCTACGACGGCGAGCAGACCTCGATGAAGACCGCGCGCTTCCTTGCGGACCAAATCCGCAAGCTGCACGAGGCCGGCATCCGCGTCTTCATCATCCGCGGCAATCACGACGCGCTTTCGCGCATCACAAAGGAACTGACCTTTCCAGACGAGGTCACGATCTTTGGCGGACGTGCCGGTGCCGTCCCCATCGAGCGCGAGCGAGGCGCGCTTCCTGTCACAATCCATGGCATCAGCTTCGCCAACGCACATGCTCCCGAGAGCCTGCTCACCCGCTTTCGCCCGCCCACCGAGGGCGCGATTAATATCGGTCTGCTGCATACGAGTCTCGGCGGCGCGGCCGGTCATGACAATTACGCGCCGTGCGACCTGGCCGATTTGCACGCGAGCGGCTTTCGCTACTGGGCGCTCGGCCACATCCACAAGCGCACCGCCGTGGAAGGACTGACCACCGTGGTCATGCCGGGCATGCCGCAGGGGCGCGACATCAACGAGGCCGGCGCGAAATCGGCCACGCTGGCCACGATCATGGATGACGGCGCCATTGTAATCGAGGAGCGGCTGACCAGTGTCGCCCAATTCGAGCGCATCCCCGTCGACCTGAGCGGCATTGAGGATTGGCGCGACATGGTGCGCGCGCTCGGCCGCGCCCTGGAGCGGGCACGCCCCGCCGTGGCCTCCGAACATCTGGTCGCACGGCTGCATCTGAGGGGAGCCACGCCGCTGTTCTGGCGCCTGCGGCGGGACCGCGATCTCTTGCACACCGAGGCCGCCGACCAGGCGCGCGCGGTCGGCAAAGGCTGGATCGACAAGGTCGAACTCGAATGCGAGCCGCCTGGTGCGCCCGCCCGCACCGACGGGGATGCCGACCCGCTTGAGGAATTGCGGCGCCTGATGAGCGAGGTGACGCAGGACGATTCCTACCGCGCCGACATCACCGCAATCGCCGAGGATTTGCGCAAGCAATTGCCCATCGAATGCCGGCCAGCGCTGGGCGCCGACGAAGCCGGCTTTGCGGCCACCCTGGCCGCAGCCGCCGAACAGGGCGTGAACGACGTTCTGGCGCGTCTGCGAAGCGGCGCGGGCGCGGAAGGCGGCTGATGCGGCTGCGCCGCCTGGATCTGACGCGCTACGGCAAGTTCACTGAACGCAGCATCGATTTTGGCGAACGCGTCGACGGCGCGCCTGACCTGCACATCGTCTATGGTCCGAACGAGGCGGGAAAATCGACCGCCTTTGCCGCCTTTCTCGATCTGCTGTTCGGCATCGAAACGCAGAGCCGCTACGGCTTTTTGCACCCTTATGCCACGATGCGCATCGGCGCCTGCCTCGAACTCTCGGGCGGCCCTCGCGAGCTGGTGCGCATCAAGCGCCCGCAATCGAGCTTGCGCAACGCCGCCGATGAGCCTGTGCCCGAGGCGGCCATACTTGGTGAGCTAGGCGGGCTGGACCGCAACGCCTACCGCATGATGTTCTCGCTCGATGACGACACGCTGGAGGCAGGCGGCAACAGCATCCTGGCCAGCCGCGGCGAACTGGGCCAGTTGCTGTTCTCGGCCAGCGCGGGTCTGTCCGATCTCGGCCGCATGCTGCTCGAATTGAAGGCCGGCACCGACGGATTTGCCAAGCAAGGCGGACGCAGCGGGGAACTTCAGGAGCTCAAGGCGGAACTGGCGAGGCTGAAACAGGCGCGCGAGAACATCGATACGTTGGCCTCCGAGTACAACCGGCTTGCAGCGGCGAGGGATTTGGCCGCATCTCAGTACACCGCCGCACTGGATGAACGCGCCGTGGTGCAGGGGGAACGGGATCATGTACGCCGTAAGCTGACCGCACTGCCGCGCATGGTCGCCCTTGCCAAATTGTTCGAGCGCATCGCGCATTTGCCCGATCTGCCGCAAGCCCCGCCGGAATGGTTGAGTGAATTGCCGGCCTTGCAGCGTGGTGAAACGCACCACCGCTCGGAGAGCGAGCGGGCCCAAGAGGAGGTCAGGCGCGTGTCCGGGGCGCTGCAGGCCGTCACGGTCGATGCGCGCGCGCTCAGGCTCGCCGGCCGCCTCGATCCGCTGATCAAATTGCGTGTGCGCCACATGGGCGCGGAGCTGGACCTGCCGCAGCGCCGCCGTGAGTGCGCCGCCGCCGATGGCGAGGTCGCTGCAATCCTCGTGCGGCTGGGCCGCGCGCAGGACGGCGAGCCGGCGCGGCTGCTGTTCAACGCCGCGCAATCTTCCGTGCTGGGCGCCCTGATCGCCAGCCGTTCAGGCGTGCTCGCCGCTGCCGCCAAGGACAGCGATGAACTCTCTCGCGCCCTTCACGAACTGACCGAGGCGCGCCAGGCGCTGCATGAAGACCCGAGCGCCCGCGCCAATGCGTCCCTGGCGCCAATCAAAGCCGCCATGGCGGCGCTGCGCGAGAGTGATCACACCATGCGCGCCCGCAATGCATCCCGGTCCATGAGCGAGCACGCCGACA
>CAXUNZ010000349.1:375-2924 GCA_964252525.1 uncultured Acetobacteraceae bacterium | reverse complement strand
GTATGGCACCGCGCTGGTGATGAACCTGTTGCCTCGGGCGCCGGGGATGCGGCTGCTGCGGGCGGCGCGGGTGGAGGTATTCGGCGGCGGGCCGGCGCAGGCGGATGGCGATCCGGCGGGGGTAGCGCCGCTGCTGGTGCGGGATGCGAGCGGGCCGCTGGCGGTGGTGGCGCCTTGAAGGGCTTGCGGCGCCGCTTTTCGGCGAGCCCGATTGAATCCTTCTATAGATCGACCGAGAGGACCCCGGCAAAAAACCTCTGCCCGGCCGGCACGCAGACCGTCGTATCGAATCGAGATTACTCGAGCGGCCTGCCCGCAAAACGCGAAAGCGAGGGTTTTGCAGCGGCGCGCGTGACCGCAACGCGCCCGGCGCCGTACACCCCTCACCCCAAATCCCGCGCCACCTCCGGCGAATGCAGCAGCTCATCGATGTGCATCGCATAATCCAGCGCAGTGTCCGGCTGAAACGAAATCTCCGGCGCCACGCGCAGCCGCACCTCATGGGCGATCTGCGCGCGCAGGAATGCGGCCACGCGCTTCAACGCGGGCAATTTTTCGGCAATATCGCTGCGCCCCAGCCGCGTCACGAAGGCCGTCGCATGTTTCAAATCCGGCGACACCCGGACCTCGGTCACCGTGATGACCACGCCCGCGAGCTCTGGATCACGAAACTCGGTGCGCGCGAATATCTGCGCCAGCACGTGGCGGATTTCCTCGCCCACACGCAATTGCCGCTGGCTCGCCGGCTTGGCCGCACCCGTCTTTTTCGCCGGTGGCAAGCGGCCCTTCGTGGCGCCGTCCGGGCGGGCGGCCCTGCTCACGCAGGCACCAGCTCCGTCTCGTAGCACTCGACCACATCGCCCTCGCGCAGATCCTGGTATCCGGCGAAAGACAAGCCGCATTCATACCCGCGCGCCACTTCCCGCACATCGTCCTTGAAGCGCTTGAGCTGCGAGAGCTCGCCCTCGTGGATAACCACGTTCTCACGCAGCAGGCGCACGCCGCAGCCGCGCTTGACCAGGCCCTCGGTGATCATGCAGCCCGCGACCTTGCCGGTCTTGGTGATGTCGAAAACCTTGCGGATTTCCGCGTAGCCGAGGAAGTTTTCGCGAATCTTCGGCGCCACCTTGCCGCGCACCAGTTGCTCGATATCGTCGGCGACCTGATAGATGATGCTGTAGTAACGGATATCCACGCCGTCCCGCTGCGCCATCTCCCGCGCCTGGCTGGTGGCACGCACGTTGAAGGCCACGATCACCGCATTGCTGGCTTTGGCCAACTGGATGTCGCTCTCCGTGATCTGCCCGACACCGGCGAGGAGAACGCGCACGCGCACCTCCTCGTGCTCCAATTTCAGCACGGTGCCTTGCAGCGCTTCGGCACTGCCCTGCACATCGGCCTTGATCAGCACGGCCACTTCTTTCTGCGCGCCGGCGGCGATGCGCGTCAGCATCTGCTCCAGCGTGCCGCGCGCCGCGGTGGCACCCGCGGCCGCCTTTTCGCGCAGTTTGCGTGTGCGGAACTCGGAGATTTCGCGCGCCCGGCTTTCATCCTCCACGGCCACAAACGGCTCGCCCGCGGAAGGCACGCCGGCAAGGCCAAGGATTTCCACGGGCGCGGAAGGCCCCGCCTCCTTCATCGCCCGTCCGCGGTCGTCGAGCATGGCGCGCACACGCCCCCACTCCGCGCCGGCGACGACGATGTCGCCCTGCCGAAGCGTGCCTTTCTGCACCAGCACGGTCGCCACCGGACCGCGTCCGCGATCCAGCCGCGATTCGATGACCGAACCCTCGGCCGCCCGCTCCGGATTGGCGCGCAGATCGAGAATTTCGGATTGCAGAAGGATCGCCTCCTCCAGCTTGTCCAGATTCGTCTTCTTCGTCGCGGAGACTTCAACGTCCTGCGTTTCGCCACCCAGTTCCTCGACGACGATTTCGTGCTGGAGCAATTCCTGCCGCACGCGGTTCGGGTTGGCGTCGGCGCGGTCCATCTTGTTGATGGCAACAATAATCGGCGCGCCGGAGGCTTTGGCATGCCGGATCGCCTCGACAGTCTGCGGCATCACCCCGTCATCGGCGGCCACGACCAGCACCACGATGTCGGTCACCGCCGCACCACGCGAGCGCATGGCGGTAAAGGCCTCATGGCCCGGCGTGTCAATGAAGGTGATCTTGGCCCCGGATTTCAGGCTGACCTGGTAGGCGCCGATATGCTGGGTGATGCCGCCAGCCTCGCCCGCGGCAACATCGGTGGCGCGCAACGCATCGAGCAACGACGTTTTGCCATGATCGACATGGCCCATCACAGTCACCACCGGCGCGCGGGTCACCAGTTCGAGGTCGGTATCCTCCAGCCCCTCGATACCTTGCTCGACATCGCTTTCCGACACGCGCCGGGCGCGGTGGCCAAACTCCTGCACAACCAATTCGGCGGTATCGGCATCCAGCGTCTGCGTGATGGTGGCCATGACGCCCATTTTCATGAGCACCTTGATCACCTCGCCAGCGCGGGTGGCCATGCGATTGGCCAGCTCCTGCACGGTGATGGCG
>CAXUNZ010000349.1:0-365 GCA_964252525.1 uncultured Acetobacteraceae bacterium | reverse complement strand
GGCGCACCTGATCGGAGCGCAGCCGCTCCAATTCGGCCTGGCGCCGCTCACGCTCACGCTGGCGCCGCACGGAGGCGATCGAACGCGTCTTCTCGTCCTCGCCCTCGATGGCCGCCTGCACGTCGATGCGCCCGCCGCGGCGTCCCTCGCCGGGACCTTTCTTGGCAACCACAGGGGTGGGCACGCGCCGGATCGGCAGACCCCCGGCGGTGCGGCGGACACGGCCCTCGTCATCCTCGCGCCCCGCGCCGAGGCGCAGTGTGGAGGTCGGCGTCGCCGCTTGTGCCGCCGGCCGCGTCGGCGTGGTGCGTGCGGCCACGCTCGGCGCCGCGCGTGTGGCGACACTCGGCGCCGCGGCACTGACC
>CAXUNZ010000348.1:2237-2925 GCA_964252525.1 uncultured Acetobacteraceae bacterium | reverse complement strand
GGATGGAACATCTCCCCCCGGCCCCAATCCCCGCCCAAGCCTCTAGCAATGGCCAGGGTGCCAGGCCCCGTAAGGCCCATAATGCCCAGGCACGCAGCCGACGCGCACCGGCCCCGGCTCGGCCACCACGCAGGCGGACAGGCCGATGGCGGCGGCCAGCAGGATGGCGATCGCGCCGAACTTGCGAATCATCGAGTGTCTCCTTGGCAGCTTTGTGGTCGCTATATCGCGCGGCCGTGCGTCAGGTTTGTGTCCGCAACCTTTCGACACTCAATCGGACAGGCGCTCGATATCCGCGCCACAGCCGGCAAGCTGGCGCTCGATTGCCTCATAGCCCCGGTCGAGGTGATAGACGCGGTTGACGATCGTTTCCCCCCGCGCCGCCAGCCCCGCCAGCACAAGCGAGGCGCTGGCGCGCAGATCGGTCGCCATGACGGGCGCGCCTTGCAGGTGAGCCACGCCGCGCACGATGGCGCTGGCGCCGTGCACGTTGATGCGTGCGCCCATGCGGTTGAGCTCGGGCGCGTGCATGAAGCGGTTTTCGAAGATCGTCTCGGTCAGCATGGCCGCGCCCTCGGCCACGCACATCAGGCTCATGAACTGGGCCTGCATGTCGGTGGGAAAGCCAGGATAGGGTTCGGTCTGCACATCGGTGCCGTGCAGGCCATCGAGGCGCCGCACCGTCAGG
>CAXUNZ010000348.1:0-2227 GCA_964252525.1 uncultured Acetobacteraceae bacterium | reverse complement strand
TGGCGCGGCTGTTCGGCGAGCTGCGGGCGTTCACGGCCGGCCGGCGGGGGTGGGTGTGTTGCCCCCGCCCGCGGCCGCCCGGGGGGGGGAACCCGGGGGGTTGGGGGGCCGGGGGGCGCCGACCAGGTTCAGCGTGCCGCCGGCAATGGCCGCGGCGCAGGCATAGGTGCCGGTTTCGATGCGGTCGGGCACGATGGGGTGCGTGGCGCCGTGCAGAGTGGCGGCACCCTCGATGCAGAGCTGGCCGCTGCCCACGCCCGTGATGGCTGCCCCCATGGCGATCAGGCAATGGGCAAGGTCGGTGATTTCCGGCTCGCGCGCGGCGTTGGTCAGCGTGGTGCGGCCATGCGCCAGGCTGGCGGCCATCAGCAGGTTTTCGGTGGCGCCGACGGAGACGAAAGGGAAGACGATGTGGGCCCCCTGCAGGCCGGCAGGCGCGGCCGCGTTCACGTAGCCGCCCTCCAGGTCGATCGTGGCCCCCATCTGCTCCAGCCCCTTGAGGTGCAGATCGACGGGCCGCCCGCCGAAGGCGCAACCGCCAGGCAGCGAAACACGCGCCCGGCGGCAGCGGGCCAGCAGAGGCCCGAGGACCAGGATGGAGGCGCGCATCTTGCGCACGATGTCATACGGCGCCTCGGTGCTGGTAATGGCGCCGCCGAGGGAGAGCGTGCGGCCGTCATTGGCCGCGCGGTCGGTGGCGATGCCGTGCTGGGCGAGCAGGGCGGCCATCGTGTCGATATCGGCGAGCTGCGGGACGTTGGTCAGTACCAGGCGCTCGTCGGTCAGCAGGCCGGCCGCCATCAGCGGCAGGGCGGCGTTCTTGGCGCCGCGTATGGCGATCTGCCCTGACAGGGGGCGGCCGCCGCGGATGCGGATACGGTCCATCGAGTCTCCAGGCGCGGGTTGGTGCTGGCGGGTTTATGGCTTGGTCGTGGCCGCGCCGCTACGGGTAGGAAGGAAGCGGTTCTTTTTTGAAAAAAAGAACCAAAAAACTTTTGTCGGTTGACGCACGCATAACCGGTTGGCTATGGACCAACTAATAACCTTGGGGTTATGGGTTCTTGTCGTCTGATCGTGACGCGCTCTTCAAGACGCTCGGTGATCCGACGCGGCGGGCCATCTTCGAGCATCTCTGCCGCAGCGGGGAACAGACGGTCCGCGCGTTGACGGCGCGGGCCGGCGTCTCCCAACCGGCCGTCTCGAAACATCTTGGCCTTTTAAGGCAAGCCGGGCTGGTGCTCGACCGCCAGGACGGCCGCCAGGCCTTTTACAGCGCGCGGCGCGGCGCCCTGGCGCCGCTGATCGAATGGACGAGCCAGATGACCGGATTTTGGCAAAACCGGTTCGATGACCTTGAAGATCTCCTGAAGAGAATGGACCAATGAGCGAAAATCCGCCCGGCACACGCTCCGTCATTTTCGAACGAGATTTGCCTCACCCGCCCGAGAGGATATGGCGCGCGCTCACGCAGCCGCATTTGATCGAGGAATGGCTGATGAAAAACGAATTTGCGCCCGTTGTTGGCCACCGTTTTGCCTTTCGCGCGGAGTGGGGGTCGGTCGATTGCCGCGTGCTGGAAGTAGAACTCAACAGGACGCTTTCCTACACCTGGACGGCCATGGGCCTGGACAGTGTGGTGACCTGGACGCTCACGCCCACGCGCACGGGCACGCATTTGCGCATGGAGCAGTCAGGATTCCGGCCGGATCAGGCGCAGGCGTTCCGTGGCGCAGGTTTCGGCTGGCAGCAATTCGTGGCGAAGCTGGAAGGGGTCCTTGAGAGGGTGGACTGATTCGAGGCGTGTGTTTTCTGTTTCGGAGGGTATATGACCATGAATGGCGTCATTCGGCAGCTTCATCGTTGGCTGTCGATCGCGTTTACACTCGGCGTCGGAATCTACATCGTGGCGATGAGAAGCGGCCGACCGCCCGGATGGCTCGGGCTTTTTCCGCTGCTCCCGTTGATTTTGCTTCTTGTTACCGGGTTGTATCTTTTCATGCTGCCTTACGCATCGCGATTACACGGACGCAAGAAAGCCGCCTGGTCGGAGATTATTTCGAGTGGCATTGAGACTGACACATAGTCAATGGAATGAAGGTTGAGGGAGATGTGCCATCCCCCCAAACCCCCCGTCGCCGGCGGCAGAGCCGCCCGACTTGCATTACTGCGGTGCCTAACGAACGGAGGTCTGGCGGCCCGGCCACCCGCGGGGTGCCCGGGGCCCGCC
>CAXUNZ010000347.1:0-2926 GCA_964252525.1 uncultured Acetobacteraceae bacterium | reverse complement strand
TGGTCGGGGCGAGAGGATTCGAACCTCCGGCCCCCTGCTCCCAAAGCAGGTGCTCTACCAGGCTGAGCTACGCCCCGGGCCAAGGCGCATGTAGGCCAACCGGGCCGCGGGCGCCAGAGCGCCTCACGCGATTTGGGTTAGGACGCCCGGATCGACCGGATTGCGAAAGCGAAGAAGGACCAGACCCCGGACCCGCTGGGTCATGAGGCCTAGACCCCACTATTTCCGATATGGCCCTCAACCGATCGCCCGTGCGGGCTGCTTGGCGAAACACGTCAGGCAAGTCAGCCACAGCAACACCGCGGCACCTGTTCCCAGAACCAGCAAGCGAGTCGCATCAGCCGCAACCGTGCATCCGAACAGCGCCAAACCCACCATGGAAGCCGCGGTGACGTAATAAGCCGGCACGGCCAGGAAATACGCCAGCGGCAGGAAATGCAACCCGACGATAGCCAGTGCCGCCACAACGCCATACGCACCGTGCCCAAGATTGGTAAGCACGTTGATCGAAAAGAATATCGCAACGCCTTCGATACCGCTGGCCCAGCCCACAACCTTTCCCGTTCGGCGCCTGTCCGCCTCTCCAGCCGACATCGGCAGACGCATTGCGGCCGAGACCATCGCCCCCGAAACCGCGAATGGCACCACCAGCCACAATCCATTTATCGGCTGTACCGCCGATAGCCCCCATACGAACCACAACGTGGCAAAGCCGCTCATGATCATGATGCCGATCTTGTTCATCCGAACCTCCATTGTTGGCCGCCTCTGGCCAGTGCAACAAGAGTACTCTAAAACGCAGAGTCCTCCGTGTCAACAGCTTCGCGCACCGTTAGTCGGCTTGTCTCTCACCCACCGACGGCCAAATTCCTGGGCATGCCAAAGCACAAGAGTGAACAGCCCCGCACGGCGATCCTGTGGTACCGCCAGGATCTGCGCCTGGCCGATCATGGCGCCCTGGCCGCGGCGCTTGCGGCGGCAGAGACGATCCTGCCCATCTACGTTCTCAACGACCTCACCCCGCCGCGCGGCGACCGGTGGGATCGGCTCGGCGGCGCCTCGGCCTGGTGGCTGCACGCCAGCCTTCAAAGCCTGGCCGGCTCGCTGGCCGCCCGAGGCGCGCAACTCTGCCTGCGCCGCGGCGACCCTGCCGCCATCCTCGCCCAGCTTGCCGCCCAAACAGGCGCCGAGACGATCCACGCCGGCCTCTGCGCCGAGCCCGGGTGGCGCGCGGCCGACGAACGCCTGACTGCCCTGCTTGACGGCACGCCAACCCGCCTGGTGCATCACCACACCGCGCGCCTCTTTCCGCCCGATCAGATCCGCACCAAAACCGGCGGCGTCTATGGGATGTTCACGCCCTTCGCGAACGCGCTGCGTGCGCTCGGCGATCCGCCCAAACCTCTTCCCACCCCCAGGCGCGTCCCTGGGCTCGCCAAACCCCCGGCAAGGGATACGCTGGCCGACTGGAAGCTCCTCCCCACCCGCCCCGATTGGGCCGGCGGGCTGCGCGCCACCTGGACGCCAGGCGAGGCCACCGCCCAGTCACGCGCCGCCAACTTCCTCTCGCGCGCCGCCGCAAACTATCACACCGGGCGCAACATTCCCGGCCAGGACCTCACCTCCCGCCTCTCGCCGCATCTGCATTGGGGCGAAATCTCTCCCGCCAGCCTCTGGCACGCAATCCGCAAGCGCAAGCTCGGCCAGGGCGAGCAGACCTTCCTCAACGAACTGATCTGGCGCGACTTTGCCGGCTACTTGCTCTGGCACAAACCCCAACTCGCCCACACCGCTCTGCGGCCCGAGTTCGCAAGCGTGCATCGCACCGACCCGGCTTCCCTGCGCGCCTGGCAGCGCGGCCTGACGGGCGTGCCGATCGTGGACGCCGGCATGCGCCAGCTCTGGCGGATCGGCTGGATGCATAATCGGGTGCGCATGATCGCCGCATCCTACCTGGTCAAGCACCTGCTGATCGACTGGCGCAAAGGTGCGGCCTGGTTCTGGGACACGCTGGTGGATGCAGACCTGTCCTCCAACTCGACCAACTGGCAGTGGGTGGCGGGCACCGGCATTGACAGCCAACCCTTCTTTCGTGTGTTCAACCCCGTGTCCCAAGGCCAGAAATTCGACCCCGAGGGCGCCTATGTGCGCGCCTACGTGCCCGAACTCGCGGCCTTGCCGGACCGCTATCTGCATGCCCCCTGGACCGCGCCCGTGCCCGTGCTGCAACAAGCAGGCGTGATCCTCGGCCGCACATATCCTTCTCCGCTGATCGATCTGACCGCCGGCCGCGCGCGCGCGCTCACGGCCTATCGCCGCGCAGCACAGGCAGGTGCGGCGGCGCGGGCATGATCCCTCCCGGCACGAAGTTGCGCGTCGTGGGCGATGTGCATGGCGATTGCCGTGCCTTTGCGTTCGCGGCCGAGACTGACCGTTTCGTCATCCAGCTCGGCGATCTGACCGATAGCGGACCGGACAGCGCCGGCGCGCTGCGCCTGATGCACCGCCTGATCGATGAGGGCCGCGGCCTGTTTCTGCTGGGCAATCACGACCGCAAGCTCGGCCGCGTGCTGGCGGGCGACCGGGTGCGCGTGGGTCCGGACCTGGAAGCCACGCTCGCCGCTCTGGACGAGCCGTTGCGCACCCGCGTTCTGGGCGAAATACGCCGCGCGCCGGCCTGGTTGCTGTCGGGCTCGCGCTTCTTCGTGCATGCGGCGTTTCACACGGCGATGCTGGCCCATGCGCCGCCTGAAGGCCTGGGACCGGTCGATCCGCTGCTCTCCCGCGCGTTGTTCGGTGAGACGACCGGGCGCACGCAGGCCGACGGGTTTCCCGAGCGGCTGCTGCGCTGGGTCAACCACATCCCCGCCGGCGTGACGGTCTATTGCGGGCACGACCAGCGCAGCCGGGATGGGCGGCCTTATGT
>CAXUNZ010000346.1:0-2934 GCA_964252525.1 uncultured Acetobacteraceae bacterium | reverse complement strand
GCATGTGCCCGGCCAGCACAAGGCGTGTGGCCAGGCGCGCGATGGTGAGCGTCTTGCCTGCGCCGGGCGCGCCGGCGAGCAGAAGGGGCGCCTCGGCCGCGAGGGGCAGGGTTCCGAAATGCAGGTGGTCGGCCAGGCCGCGCGCCAGATCGGTGGCGGCCAGGCCCGCGGCGAGGTGGGCGGGGATGCCATGCCAGGCAAGTCGGTTGAGCGTGTCCGGGCTGGTCTTTGCCGGCCGCGGCTGCCAGCGCGCGCGGGTCTGGCGGTGCTGGGGGGGTGGATCAGGTGCCGGCAGCTTCGGCAATTCCGGCGGTTCTTCGTCTTCACCTTCAAGACCCGCGGCGATTTCCACGCCGCCCGAGACGCGCCGGCTGTGCAGGATCAGCGCATCGGCGCCCAATTCCGCGCGGATCATGGCCATCGCCTGCACGGTGGAGCCGGCACGATAGGTCTTCAGCCGCATGGCTTGGCCATTAGCGCGCTGGGGATTGACCGGTGGTGAAGAAGGTAAAGAACTGGGGGGAATGTGCCATTCCCCCCATACCTCCGTCGTTATTTCAGGGCGCGATAAATAAATGACGGGGGGTCAGGGGGGATGGCACATCTCCCCCAGCCTTCTTCCAACTGTCCATCGGTTCCGATGCGTATCAGATATTGGCGATCGTCCTTATCCGCGCGCGTGGAAAAATCTCCGTCTGCGCCAGCACCGGCGTGCTGGGCCGGATACGCTCGATGACCTGGCGCAGCGGCGCGCGCAGAGCCGCACTTGTCAGCAGCGCAGGTGACTCCGCGGCGTGCGTTTCGAAAACTTCCCTGAAGCGGCGCATGAAGTCGCCCAGGCGTGACGGTGCCATGGCAAGCTGGCGATCTTCCGGCGGCCCGATCAGGCTTTCGGCAAAGGCGTTTTCCCAATCGTTGGAAAGCGTGATCAGCGGCAGGATGCCGTTCGCGCCCGCATATGCCTCGCACAATTGCCGCGCCAGGCGCGTGCGCACGGTCGCGACGATGCCGGCAATCCCGCGCGCCTGCGCGGTGCAGGCTTCGTGGATGCCCTCAAGAATCGTGGGAAGGTCGCGGATGGAGACACGCTCCGCCAGAAGCGCCTGCAGGATGCGCTGTACGCCGCCCGTGGAAATCAGGCCTGGGATCAGGTCGGTGACGAGTTTCTGGTTTGGCCGGGGCAACTCGTCCAACAGTTTCTGGGTTTCGGCGTAGGAAAGCAGTTCGGGCATCATGTCGCGCACCAATTCTGCCAGGTGCGTGGCAAGAACGCTGGGCGGATCGACCACGGTGCAGTTGCGCATGAGCGCTTCCTCCCGCTGCGCGGGATCGATCCAAAGCGCCGGCAGGCCGAAGGCGGGTTCGGTCGTGCGTTCGCCGGCCATGGCGGGGATCGCGCCCCCGGGGTCCATGGCAAGCAGCATCAGCGCGCGCAACTCTCCGCCGCCGGCGGTGATTTCCTTGACACGGATTGAATATTCCTCGGCGCCGAGCTGAAGGTTGTCGTGGATGCGCACGGGCGGAAGAACAAAACCCATCTCCGCGGCGATCGATCGGCGCAGGCCGCGTATCTGTTCGGTCAGCTTCGGGTTGTCACCGCCGGCGATCGGCAGCAGTGCGTAGCCGAGTTCGACGCGGATCATGTCGATGCGCATGGATTCCGCAATCGGCGCTTCGGCGTTGCCCTGCGGGGCGGCTGCGGCAATGGCGGGATCGGCGTTTTCGTTGTCGGCCACGGGCGGGTTGCGCATGCGGAAATACGCGCCGCCGCCAGCCAGCGCGGCAAGCGCAAGGAAGGGCAGGGCGGGCAGCCCCGGCATGGTGGCCAGCACCGCGGCCGCCGCACCAGCCAGTGCCAGCGGCTTGGGATTGCCGCCCAATTGCGCGACGAGCGCCGCATCCGCGCGCCCTTCCACGCCGCCCTTAGTCACCACGATGCCCGCGGCGGTGGAAACCAGCAGCGCGGGAATTTGCGTGACCAGCCCGTCGCCCACGGTCAGCGTCGTGAAGGTGTTCGCCGCGTCATTGAACGCCATGCCGTGCCGCAACAGGCCCATGGCCAAGCCGCCGACGATGTTGATAGAGGTGATCAGCAGGCCGGCGATGGCATCGCCGCGGACGAATTTCGCCGCGCCGTCCATGGCGCCGTAGAAGCCGCTTTCCTCCTCCAGTTCGCGGCGGCGGCCGCGCGCGATTTTTTCATTGATCATGCCGGCGTTGAGGTCGGCATCGATCGCCATCTGCTTGCCGGGCATGGCGTCCAGGCTGAAGCGCGCGGCAACTTCAGCGATGCGTCCTGAGCCTTTCGTGATGACCATGAAATTGACGATCAGCAGGATCGTGAACAGAATCAGGCCGATGACGACATCGCCGCCCATCAGAAAGCCGCCGAAGGCCGCGACGACATGGCCGGCGGCGAGCGGACCCTCGCTGCCATGCGAAAGGATCAAGCGCGTGGTCGCGACATTAAGCGAGAGGCGCAGCAGCGTGGTGAGCAGGAGGAGTTGCGGAAAGCTCGTGAAGTCTAGCGGGCGTTCGAGGAAGAGCGCGACCATGAGGACGAGGACGGAGGCGGTGACGGAAAGCGACAGGCCCAAATCCAGCAGCATCGTGGGGAGCGGAAGGACGAGCAACGATAATAGGCAGAAGACGCCTAGTGCCAGGCCGATGTCGGTGCCTGGGGCGTAGCGACGAAGGGACGCTAGAAGACTCAAGAATAAGCTGGGTGGGGCGTGCCGCCCCCCCCAGACCCCCCGTCGAAAATTGGACCTCGTCTAAATGATGACGGGGGGTTTGGGGGGGATGGCACATCTCCCCCAACCTTTTTCACGCCGCCACCCCTGACGGCGGCACCGCAATTCCCGCCGCCGCATAATCGCGCAGCTTGTTGCGCAGCGCGCGAATGGAAATCCCCAGGACCGTCGCCGCATGGGT
>CAXUNZ010000345.1:0-2940 GCA_964252525.1 uncultured Acetobacteraceae bacterium | reverse complement strand
GGGGGGGGGGGGGCCATGGCACATCCCCAGCTCTTTCCTCCGCAACGCTGCTCACGCACCGCAGCGCAGCAAACCCTTGCATCCGCCGCCCGCCCGGCCTAACTGAACCACTCGCACCGAAATTGACCGGAGAGAGCCCCGCCCCATGGCGCGCGTGACTGTCGAAGACTGCGTCGAACGCATCCCCAATCGCTTCGAGCTTGTCCTGCTCGCCGCCCAGCGGGCGCGCAACCTCAGCCGCGGTGAGGAGCTGACCATCGAGCGTGACAACGACAAGAATCCTGTCGTGGCGTTGCGCGAAATCGCCGATGAGACGATCGACCTCAACCGGTTGGAAACGGACCTGGTCAAGAGCCTGTCCCGCTCGCCCGAGCCGGAGCCGGCGGACGAAGAGGTCCTCGACCTCATCCCGACCGACCAGAACATTTTCGGGCTGCAGGACGTCTCGGCCGAGGAAGAGGCCTCGCAGATGCCGCAGGAAGACCTCTCGCCCGAGGATATCGAGGCGGCCATTGAAGCCGAACTCGGCGGTCGTCGCCGCTGAGTTAACGAAGGGAGGGCCTGGCTATCGTCGCGCCTGTCCTGCCTTGTCCTTCGCATGCGCCTGAAGGTACGCATGGCCCGCCGGCACGCGCCCGCGCCGCCATCCCGCTGATCGAAAAGATACGCGCCTACGCGCCCGGGGCCGACACCGCGCTCGTCGAGGATGCCTATGCCTACGCCGCGGCCGCGCATGGCGCCCAGACGCGCGAGAATGGCGACCCCTACATCACCCACCCGCTGGCGGTGGCCGACATTCTGGCCGGTTACCGCCTGGATGTACCGAGCATCTGCACAGCGTTGCTGCATGACACGGTCGAGGACACGCCGGCCACGCTTGCGCAGATCGAACGCCAGTTCGGCGCCACGGTCGCAGGTCTGGTCGATGGCGTAACAAAGCTAACGCGCCTGGAACTGCAGTCCGACCGCACCAAGCAGGCGGAGAATTTCCGCAAGCTGGTTCTGGCGATGAGCCGCGACATACGCGTGCTGCTGGTCAAGCTTGCCGACCGGCTGCACAACATGCGCACGCTGGGTTTTGTGCAAAAGGCCGAGCGCCGGACGCGCATCGCACGCGAGACGATGGACATCTACGCGCCGCTCGCGGCGCGCATCGGCATGGATGCCATGAAATCGGAGTTGCAGACCCGCGCCTTCGCCATCCTGGAACCTGAAGCCTACAGTACCGTGCAAGCACGGTTGAATTATCTGCGTGGCCAGGGTGCCGACGTGATCGAGGATGTGCGGCGCGAGCTGATCGGCGTCTGCCGCGAATACGGCGTCGACGTGCTCGAAGTCTCAGGGCGCGAAAAAAGCGTCTTCTCCATTTGGGAGAAGATGCAACGCCGAAACGTTGCTTTCGAGCAACTCTCCGATATCATGGCCTTCCGCATTGTCGTGCCCACGCGCGAGCAATGCTACATGGCGCTGGGTGCGGTGCACGCGGCCTACCCCGTCATTGCCGGGCGGTTCAAAGATTACATCAGTACACCCAAGACCAACGGCTACCAGAGCCTGCATACCGGCGTCACGCTGCGCCAGCCGCGGAATCAGAAGATCGAACTGCAAATCCGCACCAAGGCTATGCACGATCTGGCCGATAACGGCGTTGCCGCGCATTGGAGCTACAAGGAGGATGTGCGGGAGGCCGCGGCAGAGGCGCAGAAATTCGGCTGGGTGCAAGACCTTCTTGAAATCCTCGACAATTCTGGTGCGCCCGACGAATTCCTCGAAAACACCAAGCTTGAACTCTATCAGGACCAGGTGTTTTGCTTTACGCCGAAGGGCCAGTTGATCCAATTACCTGCCGGCGCAACCTCGATCGATTTTGCCTATGCCGTGCACAGCCAGGTTGGCGACACCTGCGTCGGTGCGAAGGTCAATGGCCGGCTGATGCCGCTGCGCCACGAACTGCAAAATGGCGACCAGGTGGAGGTGATGACCGCGCGCGGCGGATCGCCCTCGCCATCGTGGGAGAAATGGGTCGTCACCGGCAAGGCGCGCGCGCGCATTCGCCGCTATATCGCACAACAGCAGCGCGGACAGACGATCGAAAATGGGCGCGGCACGCTGACCAAGGCGTTCCGTCAGGAGGGGCTTGATGGATCGGAAAAGATCCTCGAACCTCTCTTGAAGCATTTCAAGCAGGCCAGCCTGGACGACCTTTACGCCGCGGTCGGCAACGGCACGATCGGGCCCAAGGAAGTGGTTTACGCCGCCTATCCCGAATTGCGCGATGCCGCGCGCGGGCCGCGCCATTTGCCGACCTTGCTGGCCCGTCCCAGCCCGGCGCGCCAGTTTGCGCAGGACGAATCACGCGCCATCACCGGCCTTGTCGCCGGCATGACCGTGCATTACGCCGGCTGCTGCCACCCGCTGCCGGGGGATGGCATTGTCGGCATCGTCACCACGGGCAAGGGGGTCACGATCCACACCAAGGAATGCCCGACGCTGGAAACCTTCGCCGCCACGCCCGAGCGCTTCATCGATGTCGATTGGGAAGCCGCGCGTCATGCCGCCGACAAGGCGGAACGCCATGTCGGCCGCATCAGCGTTACTGCCAGCAACGAAAATGGCATTCTCAGCAACCTGGCCAATGCGGTCGCCCGCCACGAAGGCGGGGTCAGCACGCTAAAAATCATCAATCGTCAGCAGGACTTTATGGAAGTTCTCATGGACGTCGAAGTGCGCGACCTGCGCCACCTTGGCATCGTCATCGCCGCCCTGCGCGCGGTCAGCGGCATCACGCAGGTGGAGCGGGCTCAGGCGTGAACACTGTTGGAAGGCCAGGGGGCTCTGCCCCTTGGACCTCCGCTAAGGACAAGTCCTTAGTGTCCGTCCGGGAACCCCTTGAGTCGTTTGAGTCACTTGTGATTCGCTGCTGTGTGCACCGATTCGCAG
>CAXUNZ010000344.1:0-2943 GCA_964252525.1 uncultured Acetobacteraceae bacterium | reverse complement strand
CTGCGAATCGGTGCACACAGCAGCGAATCACAAGTGACTCAAACGACTCAAGGGGGTCCCGGACAGACACTTAGGGTGCGGGCGCACGTACCTCGGTGGAGCCTGCATCCTCGTCGGGCGGCATGGCGTCCTCGTAGAAATCCGCCAGCGGAATTGAAATGCCCAGGCTCGGCATGTCCAACACGGCATCCCTGCCGCTGATTGGCACCATTTCCCACACGCCCGACTCCGTCTTGCCGTGCAGGTGGGCCGCCATGGTGTGCTGATAAATTTCGACGATCTGCACCACTCCCTCGACCTGTTTGACGTCCTCGCGCTTCTTGTCCCGCTTCCTGATATTACGCAGTTCCGAGGGCGAGACGATTTCGAACGTCACGCGCGGCAAACCGCGGCAGCGCACGAGAGCGTCCGGAATGCGCGCGGTGTCGCGCTGCTTTCGGGAGGGTGCGACGGCGGCCCCTGTTTGCGCGCGGCAGCCTTCGGGATTGTGCCGCAGGCGGATTTTCAGAGCCGCGGCCAGATTGGTGAGGATTAGAGCGTGGTTTTCGGTCGGCGCGGCATTGGCTTCGATCAGTCCGCCGATCAGTTCGTAGCGCCACTCGTTGCCGAAGACGGACTGGTCCGTTTCGATGAATTCCTCGGCCGTCATCGTGGTCGGCACCCGAGCCAAAAAAGTCATGCCCGACGCTCCTCTCCTCGGTTTTAGGCCAGCAGTCTCAGCAGACCCACATCTCTAGTGCTGCCGCGTCTGCATCCAGTAATCGACCATGTCGCGGCGGATATCGGCCGGCTCCCAGCCGGTCAGTTGCGCCAGCGTGGCGTTTTCCTGACGCCAGCGGTTTCTCAGCGCGAGGCGATAGCGCTCGTAAGCAGGGCAGGCCGGCTCGGTCAGACCCTTCCAGGCCACCTGCGTGATGAAGCGCGCCTGATAATTGTCCCGGTCCGGCGTTTCCTGGAACTGCAGATCCTCGGGGAAGTGCGCGCGATCGTAGCGCACGTGCAGCCGCGTGAGGAAAACCGCATCCTGGGCCTGGTCGGGCCAATCGGCGCCGAGTTCGCTCATTTCCGCCGGCATCATCGGCGGCGAGGAACACGGATCGCACAGCGCCGCACCCGCCGCGATCGGCCAGGCATATTCCAGGAACACGGCCGAGCCATCCGCCTCGGCCACCTGCCTGGCGAAGGCCGCGTCGTAGAACGCGCCGAATTTCGTCTGGATGTATTCGGGAATGTTCACGCCGCTGGGCATGCGCACGGTGCGATAACTGGTCACATCCACGCGGCCGGCGCGGGCCAGCGCCAGCACGATCATGTCCTGCGGGCCGGAGGCATTCACGGTGCCCAGGCGAATGGGCAGCATGAATTTCGGCGTGTCGTATTCGACGCGGATCGGGCGCAGGAAGCCGCTCGTGTTGTTCTTCATCCTGTCGAGATTCACCTTGGCCAGGAAAAAATGCATGTTCTGGCGCACATAGCTGCCGATCACCGGTGCCGCGTCCTGCGGCATGCGGTAGCCATGCGCGTTTAGCCACGTGATCAGGCCGCCGCTTTCGGTCGCGGACAGCACGATGATGTCGTATTCCTCGGCGCTGAAAGCCGCCTCGATGCGCACGCCCAAACCCGCCGCCCTAATGGCGCCCTGCGGTGCCATTGCCGCCATGGGCGCGGGAACGATCATCCTGCGGCGGACATCGAAACAAGGATCGTCATCGAAATACTGCACCAGGCGCGGCTTGCTGTAGTCGGCGAGGTGCTCGACCGTCTCGGGCCTGACGATATGCACCTGCGATCGCTGGATCACCGTGGGCACGGGGATGACCAGCGCGAACTGGCGCGGATCGCCGTGCACATCGCTGGCCATCGTGACAATCGTATGGCCGTCCTTGTGCACCAGCACGACGCGGGAGGCCTTGTTGACCAGCGGCTGGTCTTGCGTGGCGACATAAAAGCCGCAAAACGCCCATGCCGCCGATTGCCAGGCGAACACCACCGCCACGGCCAGGCTGAGCAGGCGCATCAGGCCGCCTGTGCCATGCGATGGGCGTGGCTCCATGCGAAACGCTCCTTGCGAAAGAGGATATCGAGCAGCGGCGTGGTCAGGGAAACGAGCATCAGCGCGTAGAAAAACCCCTCGCGCAATTGGTAGCGGAATTGCAGCACGTAGGCGAGTGCCGCGACCATTGCCGCGAACACGATGCGCCCCGCCCGCGCATCGGGGGTGGAGCGCGGATCGGTGATCATGAAGCAGGCAAAGATCAGCAGCGCGCCTGATTGCATCTGGTGCAGCGGGATCGTCCAAGGATCGCCCAGCCAGAGGCAGCGCGCCGCGAGCAGCCCGCCCCAGGCGCACAGAAACGCCGCCGCCATGTCCAGCCTGCGCGCGCGGGACAATACCAGCCCCGCGGCACAGGCCAACGCGGCCGCGGACCATGCCAAGGCGCCCCATTGCCCGGGCGAGACCCAGACGCGATGGGTGCCAAGAAGCAGCGCCACGATGGCGAGGCAGGCTGGGTTGAAGAGGTGCTTGCCCCGTATCCGCAAAAGGAATTTCGATCCGACGCCCAGGGCGCCGGACGCGGCCCAAAGAACGGGATCATGCGTGCGCAGCAGAAGGCTGAGCGAGAGCGACGTGATGGCGGGACTGCGCCAATCCGCCGACCGGCTTTGCAAGCGTGCGCCGGCATATTGCGCAAGCAACGCAGCGGCCAACGTGACCGCAAATTGCCGCCAGTCCGTCACCACATCAAAATGAGTCCCACCCACGACCAGCAGACCGGACAAGGTAGCAAGCTGGAAAAGCCGTGGATCGATCCGAATGAAATATCGGATCACCAACCTGGAAAAAGTTTTTTGGTTCTTTTTTTCAAAAAAGAACATACTTTCTTCCACTTAAACCGAAACCATCTGCGCCCCCCCCCCCGCGGCCCCCGCCGGCGCCCGCCC
>CAXUNZ010000343.1:0-2965 GCA_964252525.1 uncultured Acetobacteraceae bacterium | reverse complement strand
GATCCAGGCCGAGCAGGGCGAGGATGGAGCCGATCAGCCCTTCGGTCTGGCGCAAAGCCAGGCGGAACACCGCCCGCAGCGTCAGCGCCGTGGTGATCGCCAGGGCCGAGTAACGTGGCTGACCGCCTCGCGTCGTCCTTGGCTCGGCTTTCCAGGCCGAGATCGCCGCCTCGGTGAACCAGACCGTGAGGCTGCCGCGCTGGCGTAGGGCCATGTCGTAAGCCGCTGAGTTCGTCACCCTGTGCCGCTGCTTCGGAATGCGGTGGCGACACTCGGCATTGGCTTTGAACGGCACGACTTCACACCCCTGCCGGTGACGGAGAATGGCTCCCGCCGCATCCTACCCCAGCCAACGCGGCCAGATCCGTGCAACAAGGTCACGCGGAGGCTGTGCTCGCCGACGAAGCCGTCCATTGGCGCCTTGATCTCGGCATAGGACAGGTTCAGCCCGGCTTGCCGCTCGACCGCTGCGCTGTGATTGCGCTGGGCGACGGCCTGCTGCCGCTGCGTCGCGAGCACGACCACCCTACGCTCTGCTGCGGTGAAGGCTGCCGTCGCACTGGCAAGCTGCGCGATGGCTTGGTCGTGCGTTGATTGGGTCTGCTGAGCTCGCTGCAGCGTGCCGAAGCCGGTTCCGGCCAGATCGTGGTAGCGGGTAGCGTCGGCCAAGGCGAAATCGAGCGCCGCCTGCATGGACTGGACGTTCGCCTTCGCTCCCATGATCGCCGCAGCTTGGAGGGAAATCTGGGCATCGACGTTTCCGATTGCCGCTTCGGCGTTCGCCAGGTCCGCCTTTGCTTGGTCGCGGGCGGCGCAGTAGTCGCGATCATCGATCCGGGCCAGTAGCTGGCCAGCCTTGACCGTTTGATTGTCAACGACGAGCACCTCGCCGATGTAGCCGGACACCTTGGGCGCGATTGTTGTGTAGTCGGCCTTGACGTATGCATCGTCGGTCGAGACCTGGAAGCGGCCGGTTTCCCAGTAGTTCCACCCATATCGCCCGCCTACAGCCAGGATCGCGAGCGCCGCGCCAGCAGCGAGCGCCCTCTTGAGCACGCGCTTGGACCTAAGAAAGGTAGGCTTGAACGTGAACTGTAAGTCTGCGGCCTCAGGGGTGCAAACAGCGGTTTCAGGAGCGACATAGGCGTTCATGGTTGTCGCCTTTCAGGTTGACGGGAACGCTCATTACGGTAGGCCCGAGGAGTACCCGGCAGAGCGTCATGGCTGATGGCCCGGCGTGAGGTGGTCCGGATTCGCATGGCCCTCGCCGAAGAAAGTTTCGAGCTCGCGCGCAAGCCGCTCCGGCTGCTCGTCCGGAACGAAGTGTCCGCAGTTCTCGAACACCAGACCGCGCAGGTTCTCGGCAAGCGGCTGCAACGATTGCGCGAGGGCCGTCCCGACGCTCAGCTCCGCACCGATCGCGAGCACTGGCATCTTCAACTTCGTTTCAGCGAAGCGCTTGTTGTCCTCGGCGTCCTGCCAGAACGCGCGGTACCCATTAAAGCCGGCGCGCAGCGCACCCGGCCGCGCGTATGCGTGCGCGTAGGCCGCGATGTCATCAGGACCGAACGCTGCTTGGTCGGCGACCATGCTCCGGATGAACCAATCAAGAAAGGCTGCTTCGCGACCCGTGATCAGCCACTCCGGCAGATCCGGCGTCATGAAGAAGGGCATGTGCGCGAACTCGCCGGGCTTCCGGATGGCCCACAGGGCCTCAAGCCCGAAACCTGGCAGCAGCATCTCGATCATGACGAGGCGTGCGACCTCGCTCGGCCACTGCGCGGCATATGCATAGGCGACCGCGGCGCCGATGTCGTGGCCGACAAGGTGGACGCGGTCGAAGCCGAGTGAAGCCACGAGCTCGTGGATGTCGGCCGCCACCGTCTTCTTGTCGTAGCCTGTCGCCGTCCGCTGAGACTCGCCCGCACCGCGCAGATCAGGAGCGAGAACCGTGAACCGATTGGCAAGCCGGGCCGCAAGCCTTTCCCAGAGGCGCCCGGTCTGCGGGAAACCATGGAAGCAGACGACGGCTTCGGAGCCTGCGCCGGCCCGCCGGTAGTGGATCCGCGTGCCGCTTGCGGAGAAAGAGTGGTGGCTGATCTCGGATGCTTGCAGGTCGCCGTTGGATGCGATCACCTTAGTTCTCCATCGTTGCAGGTACGAAGCCGACATTGTGCGAGCGACGCTGCAAGCGGCCCTCCTGCGCTGACCGTGGTGGCGCAGAGCATTGGCCTGCGCCATCACTCCACGCGAGGCGGCAATGACGGGCATCTTGTGGCTCCGAAGCTGGTTTAAGGGTCAGGACATCTCGCCTGCCTACACGGCTCGCCAAGCGAGCCAGAGCCCCAGTCCGGTGATGATGAGGAAAAGAGCTGCGATGATGAGGTTCCATGGAACACCACGCTCTTCGAGCGCCTTGCTCGCCCAGACTGATGTGCCCGGGATCGGCAAGGCCGCAAACAGTCCCGGCCAGAAGGTGATCGACGCAAGCGCTGCGGCCAGAGCCTTCGGCCAGGTCAGTGGCCCGAGCAGCGCGGCGAGCGAGAACAGCGATACCAGATAGAGGCTCGTCCCCTGCATAGCGTTGTGAAAGCGGGCGTGAGGCGGCCATTCGGGGTTGAACAGGTGCAGCCTGTTCAGAAGGTCGGCGATCGTGAACGCGACGCAAGTGCCGACGGTGCAGAACCCGAGGACGGCCTTGGCCCAATCAGCTTCAGTCATGTCGGTTTATTCCCGTGAGCGTGCCTTGCGGCGTTCGACCGAGGTGGCGCAGCGCCCATCCCGGCGGGTGGCTCGGGCTTAAGCTTGCGGAGAAGGAGTGGTGGTTGATCTCAAATGCTTGCAGGTCGCCGTTGGATGCGATCACCTTGGTTCTCCATCGTTGCGGCTAATGAGGCCAACAGCGCGGGGGCGACGCTGCAAGCGGCCCTCCTGCGCTGACCGTGGTGGCGCAGAGCATTGGCCT
>CAXUNZ010000342.1:0-2998 GCA_964252525.1 uncultured Acetobacteraceae bacterium | reverse complement strand
TGGCACATCTCCCCCAGTCTTCTGAAGAGTCAATCTTTCTACTTGTTGGTATGAGTCGCGACGTTGAGCAAGACGCCGACGATCAGGCTCGCCAAAGCGAAATGCGCCGTGCTGACCTCGGCGGACCAGTGACTGGCCCAGAGATCACGATCGAAGGCCATGCTGCCAACCGCGTTGATCAAACCGTGAAACCAGATGCACGGGATCAAGCTGCCGCCGGCGATCAGCCACACTCTGGACATGACGAAGGAAAGCCCGATCACGCCGCTCATGTAGAGCGGAAGGTAGACTGCCAGTGCCACGCCGCCCCGCCAGTCGGCGAACATTGCCATGATGGGAAGGTGCCACAGCGCCCAGATCACGCCGATGATGATCGACGCTCCGGTTTCGCCTCTTGTCTCCAAGAGGCGGGGCAGGAGGTAGCCGCGCCAGCCGCCTTCCTCGCCGAGCGGTCCGGCGCCCAGAATGACGTTCATGAAGCCGTTGAAGAGGGAAATCGGAAAGATGGTGAGGTAGAAGAAAAGCGCCGGCATGCCGTGCCCTTTGTCCAGGCGCGGCGTGTAGCCGAGCAGGAAAGTCAACAGAAGCAAGGTCAAGGGAAGCGGAAGGAGCGCGGCCGCGTAAGCTCGCCAGCCGCAGCGGAAGCGAACGAAGCCGAGCAGCCATTTCCACAGCGCGCCACGTCCGGCCATGCGCAATAGGATCGCTGCTGCGGCGCCGGGTGCGAACGAACCGGCGTAAACGCCTGCGATCATCGCGTTCGAGGTGGTCAAGGTGCTCGGCCGGCCCACGGCGAGCCAGGTCATGATCCAGACCGGCCAACTCAGGGCAACCGTCAGCAACACGTAAGCCGCGGCACCGGACGGGCGCCGGCGATCTGCCCCTTCAATCATGTCCGCAATCCTTGTTATGCGATGTTTTCGGGCAAAACTCATCGCCGGTGTCGCGCCGCTCGCAGGCCCAAGGTCAGCGCGACGTAGAGGGCCGCGGCGATGGCCAGCGAAATCGGGATCGACCACCATCCAAGCAGTTCACGCGCCCCCGCCGCTTGCGCAATGACGCCGAAGCTCATGGTTCCATCATTCCAACGGAACAATCCGACATGATCGCCCCAGAGCGGTTTCAGGACGGCCAGAATGATGAAGATGGCGAGAAGCAGGTAAGCGAAGCCGAACAGAAATCCGGCCGCCGCACGGCCGGAGCCTGCCAAAATGGCGTGCAAGAGGCCGCGCCCGATGATCAAGGGGCTGTAGGTGCGCGTTCCCCTCTCGATCAACTCGTCCGCCAGCAAGGGGCGCAAATAATCGATCGGCCGCCCCAGCCGGGCCAGGGCCGCTTCCAGACACTCGCTTTCGCTGGCAGAATTCGGCGCTGCGGCCATGCTGTCGGCGACATGGGCTTGCAGGTCTAGCCTCAGGCTGGCCGCCTCAGCCCCGGCGCTTGCGAGCAGACGGTCGACGTCTCTGAAGTAGCCGTCCCAACGGCGCCGTGCGGCCGGATCCTTGAGCATAGGATTCATGCGCTCGCTCCTGTGAGTAGGCGACCGACCGAGGATGTCAGCTTCGTCCATGAGGCGATCATGGCATTGAGGAGTTCGTTGCCCTGCGGTGTCAGGGCGTAGTATTTGCGCGGCGCGCCGCCATCGCCTTCCGCCATGCGCGAGGCGATCAGTCCGTCTTTGGCCAGGCGCAACAATAGCGGGTAGAGCGTTCCCTCGGGAAGGTCGATCAACGCGCGTTTGGCAATGCCGGAGATGAGTTCAAAGCCGTACTGCTCTCGCTCACGCAGCGAGAGCAGAATCACAAGCTCCAGCACGCCCTTGCGCAACTGGACTTCCCATCTGCCGATCGCGTCATCTACCCAGACGGATAACCTTGCCATGCAAGGTTCATAGACCCGATAACATCGGTATGCAAGCTACTTCGCGCTCATTCCGTCGACACGCTCATGCGAGATGGTCAAACCGACACCTAAAGGGACAAAAGTTTTTGGTAGTGCCTCAGTTTGAAAAGCTAAAAAGAAATGCCGCCTCAAAGGGGCGGCCTTGTCAGCGACGGGGGTCGAACCCGCATGCTTTCGGAGCACATTGTAATGTGGCCTTACCATTCAGCAACGCTGACACCCGCCTTATATCACGCCCTGCGTTTTTGATAAACCTTGGGTGCTTCGGCGCCTCCGCCTGCGCGTCAATCAGCGCCACCACGTCCTCCATGCTCCATAGCGTCTTGCTGATACCCGCCGCCATGGCCGGGCTGCATTTCAGCGTCTTGTGCATCCGCACGACATCGTAATGGACCGTTTAGAGCGCTACGTCGGCGAGGCGGGACCCGCCTCTAGGATCCTTGGGCATAATCAAACATCCGATCAATCAAGGTTTGGAGGACTCGCGGAGGTGGCCCATTCTCGCGCATGAAGTCGTTAATCGGTAGGGTGCGTTCACGTGTAACCCCGTCGGGGTATATAGCCCGCTGGTGAACGTGCAGACTGCGATCATCTTCCTGGACTAAGGTCCAGCACGACTCCCGGGTCTCATTTGCGTGGTTGACTATGACCTTCGTTCGCATGCCGTGGGCGCGTTTCGCTCCTGCTTACCGCTAAGCATAGCACCGGAGCGGCCGGCCCGCTATAGTGTCTCAGAATTACAGACTTTCAAACTGAGACACTACCAAGTTTTTGCTTCTTTTTTTCAAAAGAGAAGAATCTTCCTTTACCGTTACGCTGCGTCTTCCCGCCGATCCCGCACCCGCACATACGCCAAAGCCGCATGCTCCTCGCAATAAGGCTTGCCGGCGATCGCGTCCACGTCACAGAACCGGAACGACCGCGTGCCGGGCTCGCCGATCGGCCAGCAGCACGGTGTCACGCGGGCGCCTGGCCGCGGCAGGCAGACCGCGCGCAGCACGGGCGGCGGAGCACGCTCGATCACCGGGCGGGGCGCCTCGACCGCCGGCGCCGATAACGTGGCCGCGGACAAAGCGGGCAAAGTCGGGCCCTGAAT
>CAXUNZ010000341.1:0-3047 GCA_964252525.1 uncultured Acetobacteraceae bacterium | reverse complement strand
CTCGGCTTGCAGCGCCTGCCATGCGGCCTCATCGTTCAGCGTGGCGAGATCACTGCCAGCCGCCTTCTGCAGCTTTTGCAAGGACGATGGAAACAGCGCCTTACCCTCGGCCAAAAGCTCCTCGACCAGGTCGCCGCTGCCAGCCTCCTTGGCGGAGCGCAGAGCACCCAACAGCGCCAGCCGCAGCTTTGGCGCTTCCCGGCGCAGTTCCGCCCAGCGCTCCAGCGCGGCGGCATACTTGCCTTCCTTGTGCAGCGCGCTGGCTGCCTTGAACAGCGCCGCGCGCGCCGAAGGCTTGGCGGCATCCTTCTTGGCCTTGGGCGCGCGCTCGCGCGTGACAGGCTTGTCCATCGGCACCTCCGGTCGAAGCGGTGTGGTCCGCTTCACGATCCGGCGGCCCTTGTAAACTGCGCGTGTGCGGCGGTAAATGCGCCCGCTTTCCGCCTTTGCGAAAGGATGGCGCCTTGACCGTTCCGTCCGGTACTTTCGTATACGATATAAAGGACGCTGGCTGGAACCTGTTCCGGTTCTGGGGCGCGTCGGGCCGGAAGGATTACACGGCCGAGCGCTTTTGGGCATTGGTCGCAAGCCATATCGCGCGGATCGATGCCTCGGCGCACATAAACGGCGTGGCTCTCGTCATCGGCCATACCGGGCCCGATCAGATCGCGCTGTTCGTGGCATTGATTGCCGCAGGGCGACTGGCCGCGATCTTTCCGCCGAGTGCCAAATTGCAGGACGAGGCCGCCTATTTCACCCAGCAGCGCGCCGCCTTTGCCAAGATCGATCCCGCCGCCATCTACATCTTCGAGCCGCATCTGGCGGAAACGATCGCGCGCGTCGATTCCGCCTTCGCCTCGCGCGTCGTTCTTGTGCCGGAAGAGACGCCGGCGCATGGCGTTGATGCGCAAGCGGCCGCTTCGCGTTTTTTCGAAAGGCTAGCAAGTCCCGCACCGATTTTCGTGCAGCATAGCTCCGGCACGACCGGCATCAAGAAAGCGGTGGCCATCACCGGCCAGGCGCTTGCCGCGCAGTACCGCGCCTATTGGCCGGCCTTGCGAAACGCGGCCGGCGCCGAGCGGCTGCGCATCGCCTCGTGGCTGCCGCTCTACCACGACATGGGATTGATTACGTCTCTGCTGCTGCCGGTGATCGGCGGGGATTGCGTGTCCATCACCGATGCGTTCGACTGGATCGCCAAACCCGCGCTGCTGTTCGACATGATTGCATCGGATGGCTGCACGGCATGCTGGATGCCCAATTTCGCGTTCCGCCATCTCGTGCGCCTGGCGCCTGGCATGGAGAGGCGCGACGTCTCCTCGGTCAAGCTCTGGATCGATTGCTCGGAGCCCTGCCGCATGGTGGACACCGAAGCTTTCGAGCGCGCCTTTTCGGGCTGGGGTGTCCCGGCCGGATCGGTGCTTGGCTGCTACGCCATGGCCGAGACGGTCTTTGCGGCAACCCAGGCCGCACCCGGAGAGCAGCGTGGCCTGGCCGTGCCGCATAACGTACTGCCCGGTGCGGATCTTGCGGCCGAGGGCGCACGGGTCATCGACAGCCCCGCGGGCGAGGAAGGAGCGGACAAGCTCGTGCTCTCGTCAGGTCGCGCGGTCGCGGGGATGGAGATTGCCGTGCTGGCCGGCGGCGCGCCGGCGGCTGAGGGCATCTATGGCGAAGTCGCCCTGCGCGCCCCGTTCCTGTTCGAAGGTTATCGTGGCCTGACGCGCGCGGACAGCAATCTGCGAACGGATGGCTTTTTCCTGACCGGCGACCTCGGCGCGTTGATCGATGGCCATCTCTACGTGTTTGGCCGCCTGAAGGAACTGATCATCGTCAACGGCAAGAATCTGTTCGCCGGTGATATCGAGGACGCGATGAACACGGTGGCGGGCGTGCGCCGCGGCCGTGCCGTGGCCTTCGGCATGGAGAGCGCGCAGACGGGAAGCGAGGAGCTGGTGGTCGTGGCCGAGCATGATGGTGAGGCGGGCGTGCCGGCGGCGCAGGTGCGCATTGAGCTCAGCCGCGTGGTGGCCGATGTGTTTCTCATCAAGCCGCGCGATGTGCGCGTGGTGGAGGACCGCTGGCTGGTGAAGAGCACGAGCGGCAAGATTTCGCGCGATGAGAACCGGCGGAAATATGTCGAGGCGTTCCGGAGTGCGGGCAAGGCGAAGGCGGCGGCCGTCGATGGAGTGCAATCGGGGGTAAAGGCGCCTGTTTGAGGCGAGGCTGCCGACCCGGTGCCGCTGACACCACTGACACGGCGGACACTTGGCGGACACCGTGCAGCAGCCAACCGTTAACCCGGTGGAAGGCAGGTGGAAATCGGCGCAAACCGTGCCGTGACCACGATCCGTGCCGATTTTCAAGACCGCCTGCCGCGACGCAGCCGCCGCAGCTTCGGCATCGTGCGGGACGCGCGCGGCGCGTGGCGGTTGAGCTGGCTGGCATGGCGGAAAACACCGATCGTTTTTGCTGCTGCGCTGCTCGGTTGGACGGCCATCCGCTTTGTCTGCCTTCGTGGTCTTGCACAGGCGCATGTGACGGCCGGCGGCAGGCTGACGCTGCCGCAGGTCGCTACCCTGCTTGCACTTGCGTTGATCGCCGATCTTGGTCCGCTGGTGCTCGCCGCAATGCTCTGGCCGTTGCAGCACCGGATGATCCTGGACGTCCCGGCACCAGGCTTGCGAGCCTCGGCCGCGCGTTCGGCCAGGATGTTCGGCACTGCCTTGCTGCTGGCCTTTGCCGGTGCCGCGGCGTTGGCGCTGCCTCTGTGGCTGCCTGACGTGCTGCTGCCTGCGCTCGGGCGCGTCTCCACCGCGCTCTCTCTCATACTGGTGTTGCCGGGCGTTGTTCTGGCGCTGCTCGCACTCCTGCGCCTTTCCTTCGGCCTGCCCGCCATCTCGCTGGGGCTGCCGCGCGCCATGGCGGAGGGTTGGGAGATCGGCCGTTTCCACACATGGCGGGCGGCCTGCGTCTGGCTTGTCGCGACGCTGCCTGCCACCGCGACGCTCGCCGGCCTGGTGTCGCTTGGGCCGGACAGGCTGGGC
>CAXUNZ010000340.1:0-3062 GCA_964252525.1 uncultured Acetobacteraceae bacterium | reverse complement strand
TCATGGTGGAAATGACCGAAACGGCCGCGCTGCTGCACCAGGCGGGGCCGCGCAGCCTGGTGATCGTGGATGAAATCGGCCGGGGCACGGCCACGCTCGACGGGCTGGCAATCGCCTGGGCGGTGCTGGAGGCGCTGCACAGCCAGCTGCGCTGCCGGTGCATCTTCGCGACCCATTTCCACGAACTGGCGCAACTGAGCGACGCCTTGCCGCGCCTTTCGCCGCACATGATGCGCGTGCGCGAATGGCGGGGCGAGGTGGTGTTCCTGCACGAGGTGGCGCCAGGTGCGGCCGGACGCAGCTGGGGCGTGCACGTGGCGCGGCTGGCCGGCGTGCCGGCCGCGGTGGTGCGCCGCGCCGGCGCGCTGCTCGCCGGGCTGGAAAAGGAGCGCGGGCCGATGATTGCGGATTTGCCCCTGTTTGCGTCGTTGCCTGAGCCTGAGCGCGCAGCCGATCCGCTGCGCGCGGCGGTGGAGGCCATTGATCCGGAGGCGCTTTCGGCGCGCGAGGCGTTAGCGCTGATTTATCGTCTGAAGGAAATGGCCGACGAGAAGTAAGGAAGACGTTCTTTTCTGAAGAAAAGAACCAAAAGACTTTTATCAATAATTCGGCCATAAGCCGGGGGTGGCAACTTCCAGCGAGTGGTTGTCCGGATCGCGGAAATAGAGGCTGGTGCCGCCTCTCGGCCAGGTGATCCTGCTTTCTACAGCAATGCCTTGGTGAAGGAGATGGTCTTCCCATTCCGACAACGTTTCGGCCGGGATGGCAAAGGCCATATGCTGGCGGCCGCCCGCGTCGTGCCCGGGGATGACGCCGATCGGCGTGTCGCTGCCCAGGGTGGAGCCGCCGCGCGCGAAAAGCAGCAGCACGCCACGCTGGGGGACGCCGAGGGCGACCATCCGATCGTCTTGGAGGTAGACTGGGAAGCCGAACAGCCGCTGGTAGAAGTCTAGGCTGCGGTCGAGCGAGGCGACGTAGAGCGACGTTTCCAGCAGGGCGGTTATCGGGGGGGGTGTCATCGGCGCTTGATCCTCCGTGTCTGCCTGGTGCAATGGCTCTTCATGGATCTTGGGCGTACACGTTAAAGCAGGACGTAGAAATAAACGCCCATCCGTGCAAAGGGGAAAAGCGAACGAAGAATCGACATTCCCTCGAGTGATGCCAGGGACCAGAGTATGTTGAAGCAAGTCAGGGGCAACGTCGAATTCTGCGATCAGCACGCGATCAGGGGTTGGACCAACGCGCCTTCACTGGAGGTCTTCGTCAACGGCGAATTTTGCGGCAGGGCATCGCGAGAAGATGTGCGGGATGACATTGTGGCTGAAGGCGTCGAGGAAGCGCGCAATTTCCGCTTCGTGTTTCCTTCGCCTTTGTGGCTCGCCGATCGTGTAACACTCAGGTTGTCAAACAACTGCCTTTTGGCTCCTGAACAGGGCAACACCCACCTCGAGCGCCTGATGCTGCTTGTGTCAGGATTCGACTTCACACGGCCTGGCCTGGAGTTCGGCCCCCTGGATCGGCCGACCATACCTCGCAGGCACGCGCAAGTCTTCTACGTGGATCACAAGGATCAGCAGGGTCTGAAAGACAAATTCGCGCACATGCCAGAAGTCGACCAACATCGCATCGTATCGATCGACTATGTTTTGACAAAAGAACGCTCCCTCGGCCAAATGGTGCAGGATCGCAAATTCGGGTGGGTGCTGGGCTCTCACGTAGCCGAGCATATCGCGGACTTCATAGGCTGGCTCGTGCAGATAGAGGCAGTGCTGGAAGAAGGAGGTTGCGTCGCGCTCGCGCTTCCCCATGGCGAGCGAACCTTCGATGCCTGCCGTGCCGTTTCGACGTTCGAGGACTTGGTGGCGGCCTATATCATGAAATTGGACCGGCCAAGCCCGCGTCAGGTTCTTAGCCATGTGATTGGTGTGTCAGAATGGTCCGGGACGAATCTAAAAGAGCCGAGGAACGAAGCCGGATTGCGGAACGCCATCGAATTAGCCAGGCATGTCAATGCAGGAGACTATGTGGACGTGCATTGCAATGTCTTTACACCCAAGTCTTTTGTGCAGATTTATGAACCTGCTCAGCGATGCGGACTTGTGGGTTTGAAGTTGAGTTCTGTCGTCGAGACTGACGGCAAGGAGTTTTTTGTACATCTTCTCAAAGCCTCCTAGCTGGGCTGTTTGCCCCGCGCTATGCCAGCCACAACCGGCGGCTGGGCTCATTGCTCGACGAGCACCCCGAACATTGACCTTAACAACGTTTAGTGTTCCCGTGCGCGCAAACGTCCAAGGCAGCACCCATGTCAGACACAAACGAGACGGTCCTCGTCACCGGCGGCTCCGGCTACATCGCCGGCTTCTGCATCGCCCAGCTCCTTGCCCAAGGCCACACGGTGCACACAACCATACGCAGCCTGGCGCGCGAAGCGGATGTGCGGGCCACGCTCGGCAAGATCACCGATGCCGCCGACCGCGTCCGCTTCTTCGCCGCCGACCTCAACGCGGACGCCGGCTGGGAAGAGGCCGTGCAAGGCTGCACCTACGTCCAGCACGTCGCCAGCCCTCTTCCGACCGCAAATGCCAAGGATGAGGACCTGATTCCGCCGGCGCGGGACGGCGCGCTGCGCGTCATGCGCGCGGCCAAGGCGGCCGGCGCAAAGCGCGTTGTCATGACCGCCAGCACCGCCTGCATCGCCTACGGCCACGGCAGCTACGACACGCCCAAGACCGAAGCCGATTGGACCGACGAGACCAATCGCACCGACACCTCCGCCTACGAACGAAGCAAAACCGTCGCCGAGCGCGCCGTGCGCGCCTGGTTCGCCGCGGAAGGCGCGAAGCTGGAACTCGTCACCATCCATCCCGGCCTCGTGCTAGGGCCGGTGCTGGGACGGGATTTTTCCGCCTCGATCGAAGCCGTCAAGCGGCTGATGGAAGGTGCCGTGCCCGGCGTGCCGCGTTTCGGCTGGCCGCTGGTCGATGTGCGCGACATTGCGGATTTGCATTACCGCGCCATGCTCGCCGAGGACGCCATGAGCGTCAAGCACCTTGGCCGCGGGC
>CAXUNZ010000339.1:0-3063 GCA_964252525.1 uncultured Acetobacteraceae bacterium | reverse complement strand
GCTGTCACCGATGAGTGACGCCCCCCCGCAAGCGCCGCGCTCCCGCGCCGACCTCGCCCCCCCGGCCAAGGACGCCCAGACGCCGGCGGCCATTGCGCTCGGGCGCCAGGCCATGCGGCCGCAGGAAATCCCCTGGGCCGGCTGGAAGCGCGTTCTCAAACGTACGGGTAACGAAATCATCACCGACCGCGTCTCGCTGGTCGCCGCGGGTTGCGCCTTTTACGCAACGCTCGCCCTGTTTCCCACGATCACTATGATCATCTCGATCTACGGCCTGGTTTTCGACCCCACCACGGTGGAGCCGCAGCTTGCCGCGCTGCGTGATCTGCTGCCGCCGAGCGCCTACCACCTCATCTCCGACCGCGTGCATGTGCTGGTCACCAAGCCGCCCGGCGCGCTGACCCTCAGCCTGCTGGTCTCCATCGGCATTGCGCTCTGGTCGTCGGCCACGGGCACCAAATCCATCCTGGGTGCGCTCAATCTGGCCTATGAGGAGCGGGAGAAGCGAACTTTCCTCAGCTTCCAACTGACCGCGCTGGGCATGACGCTTGGCGGGATGGTGGCCGGGGCCGTGGGGATCGCGCTGCTGGTGCTGCTGCCGGCCGTGTTGACCTTCGTGGGCATCTCGGCCGGCGCGCAGGTGCTGGTGCGGCTGGCGACCTTTGCCATGCTGATCTTCTTCGTGCTGCTGGCGCTTTCGATGCTCTACCGCTTCGGACCGTCGCGGCGCTCGGCGGCGTGGTCCTGGGTCACGCCGGGCGCAATGCTTGCCACGCTGCTGTGGCTCGCGGCATCGGCCCTCTTCTCATATTATGTCGGACACTTCGCGAGCTACGACGCAACCTACGGGCCGCTGGGGGCCGTCATCGGCGTGATGATGTGGTTCTATGTCAGTGCCTACGTGGTGCTCGTTGGCGCCGAGTTGAATGCCGAACTTGAACTGCAGACTGTGCGCGACAGCACCGGCGAGCCTGAGAAGCTTATCGGCCGGCGTGGCGCCTATGTCGCCGACCATGTTGCGCGCTAGTACGGTGGATCGGCGCATCGGGCGGTGAGGCCTCGTCGGGCGCCTCGGCGACCTCGACCACGTTATCGGCGGTGGCGGCCTGCGGGGCGACCGCGGTCAGGGTGACATCGGCCACGCCTCGGCCATGCATGCCAAGCGCGAACGCCGCCCCTTCGGAGAGGTCGATGCAGCGTACGCCGTGCGGCGGCTCCCGATCGTTGACCCGCACGATCACCGAGCGGCCTGTCGCCATGTCGGTGACGCGGACCATCGTGCCGATAGGCAGGCTGGCATGGGCGGCGGTCATGCGGCTCGGGTCGAATCGCTCGCCGCTGAAGGTGCGCAAGCCGGCGTGGCGCGGGCCGTACCAACTGGCCTGGCCGGTATCGAGCACCGGTTCCGTCACCGTGGCTGCGTGAGCCGCCATGCCCCAGGCGAGAAGGCTGGTCAGAAGAAAAGCCGTTTTGGCTAACATGCGATCCTCATGGTCCTTGATGTCTGGCGCGTATGCACTGGTCGCGGAGCTGTGATGCCGTTGGCCAATGAGGACCGGAA
Source organism: uncultured Acetobacteraceae bacterium (assembly GCA_964252525.1). Lineage (GTDB taxonomy): Bacteria > Pseudomonadota > Alphaproteobacteria > Acetobacterales > Acetobacteraceae > CAJCIS01. Next base: position 1,502 of record CAXUNZ010000339.1, on the reverse strand, counting down.
CCGGGCATCGTGGCAAGTAAAAAATTCGGCGGGGGCGATTTTGCGAGCCCGGCGCAATGTGGGCGTAGTGCAGTGCACCACCCGGACGAAGACGTGCAGTAAGCCGCGTTATCGATAACAAGTAGAGCCGTGAAACTGGGCTGCTCTACTGCCGTTTCGACACGGCGTGGTTGCGGCGGCGCAACCGCTTTCCGCTGTGACACTTGCAATGTGTCAATGTGTGTCGATTTAGACTTTGCAGTCGGATGGGGCGCTCAAAACCTTGCTTGCTGAGGCGCTTAGGCGGCGAGGGTGGTGTTGCCTGATTGCACAAGGTCGAGATCGCCGGAACGTGAAAGCCGCTTCATCTTCCCTTTCCTACTCTCCTCCAGAGGCAAGGAAATTAAGACGGTTATCAACCTGTAATTGAGGCGCTGATAGGTGGCGAGGCGGCGAAATGGCGCCGCAGATGCACTACCAGGACCAGGGCCGGCAGGCTGCCTAGCATGGTGGCCGCATAGAAATTCCGCCAACCAAGTGTGGCCGCCGCGTCACCCGCGAAGCCGCTGACGGTGTGAAGGGCGACCGCGGCCAATGAGGAGAGCAGCGCATATTGGCTAGCAGTGTACTCTCGCGCGCAGAGGGCGGAGATGAAGGCCAGGAAGACGGTGTCCGCGGCGCCGCCGGCGAAGAACTCGCCGCCGACCTTGGCATAGAGCATCCAAGGTGTCGGTGCGGCGAGCAGCGCCACATAGAGGCCGAGCGAGAGGGCCTGCAGCCCGCCGGTCAGAAGCAGCGCGCGCATCGTGCCCAGCCGGATCACCAGCCAGCCGCCGAAGGCAGCGCCGGCGTAGGTGCCGGCCAGCGATGGGGCGAAATTGGCCTTGGCCACGACCTGTGAGGAGAAGCCCAGCGCCTGATGGTAATAGGAGGCGGCGGTGTTGTCGGCGAACACCTTGCCGAGGCGGAAGAGGATGACCACGCCGAGGATCTCGATGGCATGCCGGCGGCGCAGGAACTCGAGCAGCGGCGTGATCAATGACTGGCGGATGGCCGAAAGCGGACCTTGTGGCCTGGGCGGCGCGGCGCCCGGCGCGGGCTCGGCCGTTGCCAGGCTGAGCAGTGGCGCACAGGCCAGAATGGCGGCAAGGCAGAGCAGGGTCACGTGCCAGCCGAAGGCGGCCGACGCGCCGATGGCGCCCGCGCCGGAGACGAACATGGCCGTGCGGTAGCCCCAGATATAAGCGGCAAGCGCCACGCCCTGCCGGTCTTGCTGAAAGGTTTCGATCCGCCACGCATTGATGACGATGTCCTGGCTGGCCGAGCACAGCGCCACGCCGAAGGCGGCCAGTGCGGTCAGGGCGGCGTGGCGCGCCGGGTCGGTCTGGGCGAGTGCGGCGCAAGCCAGTGCAAGGGCGCACTGCGTCACGACGAGCCAGAAGCGGCGGCGGCCGAGCCGGGCTGCCCAGGCAGGCGGGGCGCGGTCGAAGAGCGGCGCCCAGACGAATTGCAGCGTGTAGGGC
>CAXUNZ010000338.1:0-3124 GCA_964252525.1 uncultured Acetobacteraceae bacterium | reverse complement strand
GGGCATCTGTCGTGGGTGGATCTGGATTAGTATCAATTCAGATTTAAACTGTCACATTCTGCGGTCGGGCAAAGCTGCAGGTGATGTGCAGAGCACCGCCACCCGAATCCGCACAACTCACGACGGCACCTTCGTTGACGTAAATGGGGTCGGTTGCTACGCTTGTCTTAAGAAACTCGGAGGATCTCACATGTCGATCAATCGTTGTCTGGCAATGACTTCCTTCTTCGCGAGTTGTGCGGTTTCGACAACGGCTTCTCCCGCGACGTTTAAGACACTCTATAATTTCTCATCGGCCAACGGGCCGCACGGGGCCGCGCCGGTCGGCGCCATTCTCTACCGCCACGGAGACATATTTGGCGTCACATCATCGGGCGGTCTGCAAGATCAGTACAGCGGCGTCATATACAAGTTCAACGTTGCCACGCAGAAGGAAACAACGATTTATCAATTCCAGGATGCTGACGACGGTCACGTGCCCGAGGTGGGGCTGGTCAACCATCATGGGATTTTCTATGGCGCAACCGCCTATGGTGTTTCAGCCTGCGGTGCAATCTATGCGGTCGATCCTCTTGGAGACAAGTTTTCTGTTGTTTACAGCTTTCCGCCTTGTAATGATGGCGTAACGAGTTCTCCATATGGCTTAACCGAGGGCGGCGGATTGCTTTATGGTGTCGGACGCACGGGTGGCGCAAACGCGGCGGGCACGATATTCAGCGTGGATCCTGTTACCTCGAAGGAGACGGAGCTGTATAGTTTTTCCGGCGTGAATGGCAATCCGGACGGTCTTTATCCCGAAGGCTCGCCCTTGTATTTCAAGGGGAAACTGTATGGCACAACGGAGTTGGGTGGCGCCTCCCATTCCGGAACCATCTTCAGCTTCGACCTGTCAACGAACACCGAAAAGGTGCTCTATAGTTTTGCAGGCGGAAACAACGGCTCCTTTCCGACCGGCTATCAGGTGTATTATCAGGGCAGCCTGTATGGCGTTGCGTCTTGTACGCAAAGTCAATCGAAAGGATTTGTCTACCGCTATGACATAGCGGCGGGAACAGAGAGCGTTTTCCATCAGTTTGCCGGCAAGACCGAGGGGATGGCTCCCGCTGCGGGGCTTACGCTGCTTGACGGGGTTCTTTACGGCACGACCACGAGTGGCGGTACCGGGGGCGGCGGCACGATATTTTCGCTCAACATCATGACAGGCAGCTTCAAGGTTCTTCACAGTTTTTCGGGATCGGAGGGTTCGAACGCCTTGACTCCACTCCTGTACCATCAGGGGTCTTTTTTCGGCACGACTGCGGCCGGAGGTCAATTTGGCCAGGGCACGATCTTCTCAATTATGCCGTAGAGGGCGATCGATTCCGCGCGGGATGACCGCCGGCCAAATGATAAATTGACGTCAGGCGTGCCCAAGTCGACGGAGTTTGCCTGCCGGCTTCCCTGACCACGCGCCGGCAGGCTAGTACGCCCCATGTTCCGCGCGCCCAGCACCATGGCCGAGCCGCAGCGCCTGGCACCGCTCGCAGAACCCTGGCCGGCGCCACCGCGGAGGCGCCGCAAGCGGCGATGGGGCCGCGCGCTGCGCTGGGCGCTGATCACATTCGTCTGGGGCAGCCTCGCCCTCACCGGCGTGCTGATCTGGTTCGCCCGCGATCTGCCCCGCCCCGAGGACGCACTCGACGCCATCCGCCGCCCCAGCCTGACCCTGCGCGACCAGGCCGGCGCCATCATTGCCACCTATGGCGACGTGGTGGGCGAGCCTCTGCGCCTGACCGACATGCCCCCCTGGCTGCCCAAGGCCGCGGTCTCGGTCGAGGACCGCCGCTTCTGGACCCATTGGGGCATCGACCCCTGGGGCATGGCCCGCGCCGTCACGGTCGATCTCCTGGCCGGCCATCTGCGCCAGGGCGGATCGACCATCACCCAGCAAGTCGCCAAAAACCTGTTCCTGACCAATGCCCGCACCTTCGGCCGCAAGGTGCAGGAGTTCATGCTGACGCTTTGGCTGGAGCGTCACTTCACCAAGGCCGAAATCCTCGAAATCTGGCTCAACCGCGTCTATCTCGGCTCGGGTGCCTGGGGCATGGATGCCGGCGCGCGGCTCTATTTCGGCGTCAGTGCGCGCCACGTCTCGCTGTGGCAGGCGGCCGTGCTCGCCGGCTTGCCGCGCGCGCCAAGCCGCTTCAACCCGCGCACCGATCCCGCCGCGGCCGCCGCGCGCGGGCGGGAAGTGCTGGCGGCCATGGTTGCCGCGGGCGCCATCACGCGCGATCAGGCGGAGCAGGCCAGCAAGCGCATGGTCTTTGCCCCTCACAACACCGGCGGCGGCTGGTTCGCCGATTGGGCCGCGGGCCAGGCCGAGGCCTCCGTCCCGCCGGGCACGGACGCGGTGTTGCGCTCCACGCTGGACCTGCACCTGCAAGGCATCGTTGAGTCTCGCCTGCGCGCGTTGCTGGACGGCGCGGGCCAGCGGGCGAATGCGCATCAGGGTGCGGTCGTGGTGATGGATGCCGCCAGCGGCGCCGTGCGCGCCATGGCCGGCGGGCGGGAATACGGGCAAGGCGCCTATAACCGCGCGACACTGGCGCGCCGCCAGCCCGGCTCGTCCTTCAAACCCTTCGTCTGGCTCAATGCGCTGGAGCACGGCGCCCGGCCTGACGATCTGGTTTTGGACGGCCCCCTGCGCATCGGCGCCTGGTCGCCCGCCGATTTCGAACCGGGCTGGCGCGGCGAGGTCAGCCTGGAACAGGCGCTTGCCCTGAGCCTGAACACAGCTTCGGCCCGGCTGGAAATGCAGTATGGCGGCCCGGCCGCGGTGGCGGCCGTGGCGCGCCGGCTGGGCGTGGCCTCCAAGCTGCCGGAATTGCCCTCGCTCGCGCTGGGCACGGGCGAGGTGGGATTGCTGGAGATGACCACCGCCTACGCGGCCTTTTTCAACGGCGGGCGCGCCGTGGCGCCGCACGCGGTGCTGTCGGGCACGGCTGACGGCAAGCCCATCTCGGTGGCCTGGGCGGCGCCGCGGCAGGTGATCGATCCAGATCTGGCCGCGATGATGGTGCGCATGATGGCTGCCGTGGTGCGGCGGGGCGGAACAGGGGCGGGCGCCGCCGTTCCGGGCCGGTTC
>CAXUNZ010000337.1:0-3128 GCA_964252525.1 uncultured Acetobacteraceae bacterium | reverse complement strand
AAGAAAGGCTGGGGGCGATGGCACATCCCCCCCAGCCTTTCTTTTTCTGCGCCGACAAGCATGTTTCTCAATCCTTGATCGCCCAGAGTTCCATTTCGATCTGCGGGAAATTGCCCGCCAGATGCAGCGCGATCGCCCCCGAATTGGCCAGTTGCTTCCAGATCGGCCCGCCGCGCTCCAGCTCAAAATACACAGCGCCCGAGCGGTACGGCAATTGGCGCGGCACCACGGGCAGGGCACGGATCGGAATGCCGGGCAGCGCGATATTGACCAGTTGCGCGATCTGCTCGACCGGTCCGATCTTCATCTGGTTGGGGAAGTTGCGCCGCAACTGCTCGGCCGGCACTTCGGCGTGCACGCTCAGCACAAAGGTGGCGCCCAGCAACAGCGAGCGGTCCGTGATCATGCCCACGCGCACGCCATGGCGGCGATCCTGCAATGGGATCATCACCGCCGTCTGTTCCAAGACCGCACTGAGGGAGGCGCGCAAATCGGCCATGACGGGCGAAAAGGTCGCGTAAAGCGCCTCGTGCCTGTAGGGCGGAAACACCGCGGCGCGCTTGCTTTGCGCGGTATAGGTCGCAAGTTCGCCGGCGAGCACGATGCAATGCTGATAGAGCGCCTCGGGATGCAAGGTGGCGGCCGCGGCGAGCAGGTGGCGCAGCAGCGGCTCGGCGCGGTTCATGCTTTGCAGCAGCATGAAATCGGCAATTTCGGCGGTGCCGCGCACCGACGGATCGGCCATGCGCACGGCAATGGCCTCGGCACGATGCGTGATCAGACCTTGCAGTTCGGCCAGAAAGCCGGCCAGCATCGGCTGCGCCGCGCAATTGAGGCTGGGCGCGATGAATTTCTCGTCCAGCGTCACCGACAGATCAGGTCGCATTTCCACGATGGTGGCGACAGCCAATAACGCGTAACCGGCGGTGGGCTGGCCCGAGAGCAGGTAGCTCAGGCGAGGACGGCCGATTTCCAGCGTGGCGTTGGCGAAGCTGCCGGCATTGGCGTCGGGCGCATCATAGGCACGCCGCAGGTAGCGCGTGCCGGCATCCTCGCGCCGCTCCCCGCCGGTCTCGGACGCGCCTTGCTGGCGCAGCGGCATGGCGAGATAGACCGTGGCGCCTCGTTCCGCGCCCGTCAGTTCGAGCGGCGCCGGATGGTCGGTGTCATCGGGGATGGAAAACGGCGTGCCGTCGGGCATGGTGCCGCGGCAGGATGACAGGGCGAACTTGCCGATATGCAGAAGGTCGCGGTTGAACGCGATCTCGGCGACACCCCAGCGATGCGGCTGGATGTCGCGCACCGAGGATTGCACAAGCTGTTCGGTCCAGCGATCGGCCTGCTGGAAATGCTGGACGCGCAGGAACATCCCTTCGGTCCAGACAACACGATTGCCCGATTGCATCAGTGGGCAATCGTCATTTCGGCGGCGCCGCCACCGTCAGGGTGTTGACGCTGGCATTGACGGTAATCTTGTGGGCCAGCGGCGTGGCGACCCGCCAGGTCGCCTGATCGATGTTGCGGAACGCGGCCGACACGCCGAGGAACTTCGCACCCTGTGGCACAGGCAAATCGATGGTGTGGGTCTGACCGGGGCGCAATATGTCATTGGTCTGCGCCAGCAGATCGCCTCCCAACACCGCGCGCTCCTTGTCCGCGAGCTGAAAGTAATCGGTGTTGGTAAACGCGTCGCTGCTCTTGAGCATGAAGACGCGCACCTGCACGGGATTGGCCAGCCCGGTTTCGTCGGGGTTCAGCCTGGGTGCGCCGACAAGCGAGAGGTGGACGCTGGTGACGGGCGAAGGCGTGCAAGCCGCCAGAACGCTGATTAGTGCGAGCGGTGCAAGACGAAAATCGAACATGGGTTTCCCTGATGGCGCGCGGCGTGGAATGGTCTGTGCTCCTGCTGACGGTTTTTATGGCATGACGCCGCGCATCTGGATGCCGGCGATGGCTGATTCTACCTCGCCATCGCAAACATCCTGTCGTGCGAGGTGGCTCCTGAGCTTCTCAAACGCAATCGTATCCTGGGACGCGGGTGAGAAATCCGCAACGACGCCGTCCTGTTTCGCCCTCAACCAAGTTTTGTAGAGGAGTTGGTATGCGCCCGCCGCGGTGGAGGAGTATTTTCCGATCGTGACGAGCTTGTTTGGGTGCGCGCGCGTGTCGGTAAAAGTGCCGCCGCCGAACAGACGGTAATAAAGTTCATCATCGTCACGCGGCCTGTTCTCGGCAAAGCGTAACAGCTTGAGAAACGCTCGCACGTTCGGGCTTGGTGGCGTGCACTCTCCCATACTCGCTAGCCGCTCCGCCGCAATTGGCGCGCATAAGCCTGCGCCACCGGCGCCAGCAGCGAGCCCCCGGTGTTGTGCGCGCCGCTATCCTGCAACAGCGCGTGCGTTTCGGTGTAAATGCTCCAGCAGCGCACCTCCCGCGCATAGGGCAGCATCGTGCCCAAGCCGGTTTCCTGTTTCGCACGAACCATAATATTCTCGGGGTCGAGTTGCTGGCTCAAATCGGCAAATACCGAATTGATTGCGGCGACCAGCGCCAGTTCATGCATCTTGATGTCGTCCATGCTCTGACGCATGGCCGCAGAGCCCGGCAGGAAGCCGGGCGGGGCCGCGCCGACCATCGCGGCCAGGCAGCGCTGGGCATCGGGCGCGAACTTCATCGCGTTGTTGTCGGTGCGCTTCAGCACCGTCTGATCGATGCGGAATTCCGATTTGACCAGCGCGCGCGTGCTGAGGATGTCCCGCACGCCTTCAATGGCGGCGCGCACCATCTCGCCGATGTCGCGGAACGCGGCTTGGCCGTCCACATCGCCCAGCGTGCCGGGGGGCAGACCCGCACCTTCCAGAAACGCCGCGACGAGTGCCGCCGCCGAGTTCTGATCCGGACGCGGCGCCGGCTCGACCGGTGGCGGGCTCCATGCCGGCGACGGCGGTTCGGGGGCCGAGGCGGCCGGCGGAGTGGCAGCCTGAACCGGGCGGGGCGATGACGGCACGACGGGTTCGGCAGGGGCTGGCGCGGCCGCCCAGTCCGCGGGCAGCGCCACCGGCGGCGGCGGCGCGGGGCTGAAAGCCTCCAGCAGCGGCTCGGGCTCATCGGCAATCCAGTCAGGCGGC
>CAXUNZ010000336.1:0-3140 GCA_964252525.1 uncultured Acetobacteraceae bacterium | reverse complement strand
CGCCATTGAATCGTCTCGAAGCCGATTTGGGAAGGTGTTTTTCCGCAACCTGCTAAGACAAGGAGTCTCGCTTCCAGGGGACGTCGGCCCGAGCTAGTCTGAAGATTTCCGCAAGGAGATTTGCAGCATGGCGAAACTCGTGTTTGGACTGAACCAGTCTCTGGATGGCTACGTCGACCACATGAAATTGGGGCCGCCGCCGCCCGCGGCCTTCCGTCACTTCGTCGAGCATATGCGTGGCCTGACGGGCTGCATCTACGGCCGTGGCCTGTATGAGATCATGCGGTACTGGGATGAAGACCAAGCTGAGTGGGACGCGGATGACCGCGACTTTGCAGCGGCGTGGCGGAGCAAGCCGAAATGGGTGGTGTCGCATTCGCTCAAGGCGATTGGCCCCAACGCCACGCTGATCGCCGAGAACTTCGAGGTGGCGATAGGCAAGTTGAAGGTTGGATTGGATGGCGAGATTGAGGTTGGTGGCCCGGTCCTGGCGCAAAGCCTGGCCGGGGCCGGCCTGATCGATGAGTATCGGCTCTATCTCCGCCCCGTCGTGCTGGGGAGCGGCACGCCATTTTTCGCCGGCCCTCGTCCGCCGCTCCACCTGGTTGCCAACGATCTCATCGCCGAGGACCTGATCCGGTTGACGTACGTTACCGCTTAGCGGCGCAACTCTAGCGACCGCCTGCACCGGCGCGTCACGTCCGGTCGCCTGAAATCATGCTGGATGCGGTGAAAATGGCGCATCTCCCCGTCTTCCTTGTCTTGAGCAGCCGGCGGTCAGCGCCGCACTCAGGCCGGCCCGACGGTCAGCCCGTTGATAAAGGTGTCAACGACAAGATCGGCCTGCAAATCCACCGTTCCCGGCGCGAATGGATCATTCCCTACCAGGATTTCGTAAACGCCGGCCAGGTTGAACACCGTCGCCGCGGCGCCGTGCAGCATCATCGTCAGGATCATCGGCGGATAATCCTTGATCAGTCCACGTTCGATGCATTCCTTGAACAGGTTTTCGAACACCGCGTAATTGGGGCGGGCAAGCTCGTTGACCAGCCAAAGCAGGCGCTCGCTGCCGCTCGACGCCTCGCGATTGATGACACGGCCGAGTTCGGGATAGCGGGCGGAGACGTGAACGAAGCTGCGCAACAAAATCCGTAGCCGGGACAGCGGATCGAGGTCCTTGTACATCGCCTCGTCGAAGCGGGGCGAGACGGTGACCGAAGCAAAGAGGCTGCGCATCGCCTCGCGCCAGAGCTCTTCCTTCGTGTTGAAATGATACAGGATGACCGACTGCGAACTCGCCGCACGCTCCGCGATGTCGGTGGTCGAAACCGCGTCGAAGCCTCGTTCCGCAAACAATTCCAACGCTGCCGAAAGGATGCGCCCCTTCCCCTCGCCGCGCTGGCGCGCCGCCTTGGCCCTGGGCGCCGGCCGCGGCCTGGCTGCCTCGGCCGGGTCTTGCCGGGGCGGCGTGCGCCGGCCAACCGCCTTCTTACCGGCCATGCATCCGCCATTCCGCCAAGCCACAAGGCTTCAAGGGCTACAGGCCTCGTCCACGCTTGGCAAACGCCGGGGCTTCAATGGGCGCGGTCAAGCCCGCCGCCGCCGCGCATCCTCCGCCGCCACTGGCGGGGCGCGTTCGCGGCCGAGATCGTGTCCGTGGCGGTGACGCTGCCGGACGGCTCGCAAGCGGTGCATGAGCGTGATGAGGGGATACGTGAAGATGCCTCGATGGAATCCATCGGCGCGCTCCGTCCGCTGACCGAAGGCGGCCTGATCACCGCGGACAATGCCAGCCAGATCTGCGACGGCGCCTCCGCGGTGCTTGTCGCCTCCGAACGCGCGCTGGAGGAGCATGGCCTCACGCCGCTGGCGCGCATCGTCAATCTTACGTCACCGGCGGCGGCCCTGTGGTGATGCTGGAGGAGCCGCTCTTCGCCACCGACAAGGCGCTCCGCAAGGCGGGTCTGTCGATCGGCGATATCGACCTCTACGAGGTGAACGAGGCCTTCGCGCCGATCCCGCTCGCCTGGCTGCGCCATGTCGGCGCCGATGGCGGCAGGCTCAACGTGCATGGCGGCGCGATCGCGCTCGGGCACCCGCTCGACGCCAGCGGGACCAAGCTGATGGCGACACTGGTGCACGCATTGCGCGCCCGTGGTGGCCGCTACGGGCTGCAGACGATGTGCGAGGGCGGCGGCCTGGCAAACGTGACCATCATCGAGGCGCTGTGACCTCGTGCTCTACCGCGCCTGCGTCAGCGAATGTTGTAGCGTTTGCCTGGCCCATGATCGCCGCGAGATCGACCTGCGCCGTGCCGACCGGATTGCCGAGCTGGCAATATTTCAGTCCCAGACGCAACGCCACCGCGGGGCATGTCAGCGATTCCTAGATCGCGCGCACGCTGCCTGAATCGCCGCGGGCGGTTTGGCCGCGATGATGCGCGCCAGTTCGTCCGCGCGGTTCCACCGCGCGTCAGGCGATACCACCTCGGAGACGAGTCCGATCCTCAGCGCCGTTGCGGCGGAAATACGCTCGTCATTGCCCAGCAGCACCATGCGCAGCACCTCGCCGAGCGGCATGCGATAGGTGGCACCGATCGGCTCCAGCGCGGCGGTCATGCCGTAAGCGACGTGCGGGTCGAAAAAGGTCGCATCGTCCGAACAGATCAGGATATCGGCCTCGTTCAACCAATAGAACGCACCTCCGGCCGCCATGCCATGCACCGCGCAGACCACCGGTTTCAGCAACCATTGGCTTGGGGCCGGGCGCCTCGCCAGGATCGGCGGCGGTCCAGATGTTGCCGTGCATGATGGCGCCTTCAGGCGTCATCATGGATTTCACGTCCACGCCGGTGGAAAAGGCGCGGCCCGGCGCCGCGCGCAGCACCACCGCATGAACGTCATCCGCCTCGGCAAAGGCGTGCCAGATTTGCCTGAATTCATCGAGCATCGTCTTGTCGAAGCTGTTCATCGCCGCGGGACGATTTATCGTCACCGTCGCCACATGGCCGGTTTGCTCGACGAGCACTGTGTTGTAGGTCATTTCCGTTCTCAGACGCGCACTTGTTCCTAAATTATACCTTATAGAAAAGCTCCCCAACAAAAACCCGACGGGGGGATGGCGCAACTCCTCCAGCTCTT
>CAXUNZ010000335.1:671-3190 GCA_964252525.1 uncultured Acetobacteraceae bacterium | reverse complement strand
GGCAAGGGTGTAGGGATGCAGAGGGCGTGCGAGCACGGCGCGCGCCGAAACGCGCTCGACGCTTTGGCCGGCATAGAGCACTTGTACGGTGTCGGCGTGGCGGCGGGCTTGGGCCAGGTCGTGGGTGACGAGCAGCACCGCCATCGATCGCCGCACGCAAAGGGCTCGGATCAGATTCAGCACCTGCTGCACGCGAATCGGGTCCAGGCCGGTGGTGCACTCATCGGCGATCAAGAGCGCCGGGTCGGCGCCGAGCGCGAGCGCGATCGTGGCGCGCTGGGCCTGTCCGCCGGAGAGGAGATGGGGGTAGTCGCGCGCGCGTCGGGCCGGCTCTGCGATGCCGACTTCATCCAGGCGGGCCACCGCTTCGCGCCAGGCGGCGGCGCGGCCCAGGCCACGATGCAGGCGGATGGCTTCGCCGATCTGGGCGCCGATGCGCTGGGCCGGGTTCAGCGCCGCGGCCGGGTCCTGGAAGATCATGCCGATGCGCCGGCCGCGCAGCGCGCGCATATCGCGTTCGGCCAAAGTGGTGAGATCCTGGCCGGCCAGCGTGATGCGGCCGCTCAGGCGGGCGCCGGGCGGAAGCAGGCGGGCAATGGCAAGGGCGGCCGTGGTCTTGCCGCTGCCGCTCTCGCCGACCAGGGCCAGCATCTCGCCGGCATCGATCGCCAGGTCGAGATCTTCCAGTACGGGGACCAGCTGGCCGTGGCGGGGAAGCGCGACGCTGACTGCCTCCATGCGCAGCGTCACGATGCCCGCCCGTGCAGCATCGCGGCCGTGGCGAGCAGGCTGGCGGCGATCAGCAGCCCGGGCGGGGCGATCAGCCACCAGGCGTCGAGATCGATCAGGCCGAGACCCTCGGCCAGCATCTGGCCCCAACTGCTGCCCGGCGGCTGCACGCCCAGGCCCAGAAAGCCCAAGGCCGAGATCAGCGCGATGCAGTCGCCGAGCAGCAGCGTCAGGTTGACCAGCAGAAGCGGGCGCAGATTGGGCAGGATGTGCAGATGCGCGAGGCCGATGCGCGTGGCGCCCATCTGCTCGGCCGCGAGGATGAAATCGCGCGGGCGGATCGCGCGGACTTCGTTGCGGACCAGGCGGGCGAGCGGCGGCCAGGCCGTGGTTGTGACCAGCAGGATCAGGCTGGCGGTGTTCAGATCCAGCAACGCGGCCAGCGCGATCAGCAGAACCAGCGAGGGCAAGGCGAGGATGGCGTCCAGCAGGCGCATCAGCGCGGCGTCCAGCCACATCGGCGCCAATCCCGCGGCCAGGCCGTAGGCGGTGCCGAGCGCGCAGGCCAGCACACTGGCCGGGGCGGCGACCAGCAGCGTGGCGGCACCCCCCGCCATCAGGCGGGCGAGCTGGTCCCGGCCGAGCGCATCCGTGCCGGCAGGGTGCGCGACGCTGGGCGGGTGCAGCGCGGCCGTGACATCGATGAAGGCGGGATCGGTGGTCCAGAGCAGGGGACCCGCGAGGCAGAAGGCGGCGATGGCAACGGGTAACGCCCAGCGCGCCCGGTCAGACATACAGCGCGCGCGGGTCCAGCCAGGTGTTGAGCAATTCGGCCAGCAGGTTGCCCGCGATGGTGGCCAGGCCCACCAGCAGCACGATGCCGATCAGCACCGGATAGTCGTGCGCCAGCGCGCTGCGCCAGAGCAGCCAGCCGAGGCCCGGATAGCTGAAGACGCTTTCGACCACGACACTGCCGGCGATCAGGCTGGGTAGCGACAGGCCGAGCAGCGTGACCAGCGGGCGCAGCGCGTTGGGCAGGACGTGGCGCAACAGGATCGCCGTGGGGGAGAGGCCCTTGGCGCGGGCGGTGCGGACATAGGGGCGGGCCAGTTCCTCGGCCACGCTGTGGGCGAAGTAGGGGGCGAGGTTGGCATAGACGGCGAGCGCCACGGTGGTGACGGGAAGCGCCAGGTGGGCCAGCGTGTCGGGCAGCGTGGGCGCAGGCAGGCGCAGATCCTGCGCGCCGGCGGCGGGCAGCCAGTGCAGGCTTGTGGCGAACAGCGCCATGAGTGCGGTGCCGACGAAGAAGCTGGGGGCGGCGTAGAGGGTCAGTTCGAGCGCCGCCAATGTGCGGCCGGGCCAGGCGTGGCGGAACTGGCCGTGCACCAGGCCGCCGGCGAGCGCCAGTGCGGTGCCCAGGGCCAGGCCGGCGCCGTAGAGGGCCAGCGTGCGGGATTGATATTCGGCCAGCAGCGCGGTGACCGGCCGGTTGAGCAGGTAGGAGGTGCCGAGATTGCCGTGCAGCAGGTGGGCCCACCAGGTGAGGTATTGCCGCCAGAGCGGGACGTTCAGACCCAGGCGGAGGTTGATGGCGCCCACGCCTTGCGGCGAGGCTTTCAGGCCCAGGATGGCATAGGCGGGACCGCCTGGGACGGCGTGGGCGGAGATGAAGGTCAGGGTGATCAGGATGGTCAAAGTCAAGGCGAAGCGAAGGCTGGGGGGGGCGAGCCCTCCCCCCCACGCCCCCCCTCGGGTTTTTGGTGCGGTGTTTAAAGTATACGGGGGGTGTT
>CAXUNZ010000335.1:0-661 GCA_964252525.1 uncultured Acetobacteraceae bacterium | reverse complement strand
TTTTTGTGTTTTTTTTTATTTTTTTTGGGGGGGTGTGGGGTTAATGGCTTCATTCCCCCCAGTCTTTCTTCTGACAACCTTCTACGGAAAGGTACTCCGGGCTAAGGTAACCCTCCGCATTGACGAAGTCGGCGACACCGCGCACCCGCGCCGACACCAGCAGATGCACGGCGCCGTCCGGCAGGATCAGCGCCGGCTGCTCGGCGGCGAAAAAATCCTGATAGGCGAAGAGGGCAGTTAGGCCGGGAGACGCGGTGGACTGGGCGATCAGGGTGTCCATCTGGGGGTTGCTGTAGCCGCCATAGTTGTTGGCGCCGTTGGTGTCGAAGAAGCCGGTGCCGTCCGGCAGGCCGGTGAGCGTCTGGCCGAGGAGAATGGCATCCCAACCCGCCTGCCCCGAAGCGGTGGCGAGGAGCTGGGCCATCCCGACGGGGTGGAGCGACACGCGCACGCCGATGCCGGCGAGGTTCTGCTGGAGGATTTGCAGGAGCGCGGCGCGCTCGGGCGTATCGGCGCTGTAGAGGATGGAAAAGGCCAAGGGCGTGCCGTTGTGCGTTCGGGTGCCGTCTTGGGCCTGGCGCCAGCCGGCTTCATCGAGCAGGGCGCGCGCGCCGGCCGGATCGTGGTGGATGGGCGGGGCGGAAGGCGCGCGGAATTGGGG
>CAXUNZ010000334.1:0-3319 GCA_964252525.1 uncultured Acetobacteraceae bacterium | reverse complement strand
GCGGCTCGGCGGGCACTTACAACATCATGCAGCCCGAGATCGCCGGACGGCTGCGCGCGCGCAAGCTGGACACGATCGAGGCGCTGGCGCCGGACCTGATCGCCGCCGGCAATATCGGCTGCCTGACGCAATTGGGTGGCACCATCCCGGCCATCCATACGGTCGAGCTGCTGGACTGGATGGCGGGCGGCCCCACCCCCGCCGGACTGGCGGCGCGGGTGGCCGCATGAGGCGCCGGGTGGCGCTTGGCCTGCTGGTTCTCGCGGCGGCCGCACCTCCTTCCCCGATGGATCGATTGCTCGACGCCTTGCGCCGCGCTCCCGATGCCGCAGCCGCGGGCGTGCTGGAAGCCAAGCTGCAGGAGAGCTGGCATGACCAGGCGAGCCCGGCAGTACAGATGCTGATCGACCACGCCGCGCAGGCAGGTGCCGGCGGCAAGATGGAGGACGCGCTCGCCGATAGCGACGCGGCCATCGTGTTGCAGCCCGACCTTGCCGATCTGTGGCGCCGCCGCGCGGAAGCCAAGTTCGGCCTGGGCGACGACAAGGGGGCATTCGCCGATCTGGCGCAGGCACTGAGCCGAGAGAAGCGGTCAATTCCTGCCTGGGTGGATCTGTCGCACTTTTCCGAGGCGCGGCACGATAACAAGCGCGCGCTGGAGGCGTGGCGGCGGGTGCTGGAGCTCGATCCGCAGACCGAGGGCGGGGGCAAGCGGCTGGAGCGATTGCAGCACCTGGTCAGTGGCCAGCCGACTTAGGAAGACCGGGGGAGCATTAGTGCGAGGCCAATAGTCGACGGGGGGTTTGGGGGGAGTGGCACACTCCCCCCAAGTCTTTCTGCCTCTCTCATCATTTCGGCCACACACGATTCACCCGCGCTTGAGACAATGCCGCCAAGCAGGCATGGTGCCGGCCGCAAAACCGGCCAGGCGCCATGCGTCTGGTCCGAGGGGGAGTTCTGAATGCCGCGTTACGCCTTGCTTGCCTCGGCCCTGCTGCTGAGCGGCTGTTCGGGCTCCGGATTCTGGCGGTACGAGGAGGACACGCTGACGCTACCCGGCGCCAACCCGAACCTTCCAGTCGGCTCCAGCGAGAATTATCTGCGCGCCCGTCACGGCACGACGGCCGAACCGCCGCCGCTGATGACCGAAGCCGGCGACATCTGGCCGGGACCGACGCAGAACGTGCCCACGTTGAAGGATCTGCAGAAGCAGCAATCGGCCGAGACCGGACAGGGAGGTTCGGGCGCTCCCGGCCTGGCGCCGTTGCCGCCGCTGCCCTCCCTGCCCGGCTACGAGATCTCGCAGCAGGATGTCACCTCGCCGATACCCGCGCAGGCCTTCCCGCGCGCGGTCGTGCCGACGACAGGCGGAAACGTGCCGATCCTGGGCGATCAGGGCTACAAGGCGCCCGCTACCGGTTCGGCCGGAAGCAACATCGTGGTGCCCAACGGTAATGGGACGAGCACGGTGATCAGCCCGACCGGTCAGGTCAGCACGATCCCGACGCCCAAGTAGCGGCGTGGGCCGTGTTACGATCCTCTACTTCGCCTGGCTGCGCGAGCGCGTGGGTTGCGCGCGAGAGAGCGTCGAGTTGCCGGATGATGTGCGCGACGTGGCCGGACTGATTGGGCTGCTGCGCGCGCGCGGCAGGGGGCATGAGGCGGTGTTCTCGCTTGGGCGCGTGGTGCGCGCCGCGGTCAATCAGGAGTTTGCGCTGCCGGAGACGGTGGTAGGGGATGGAGACGAGGTGGCGTTTTTTCCGCCGGTGACGGGGGGGTGAAGGAAGTCGGGTTTGGGGGGGATGCGCCATCCCCAACAAACCCCCCGTCATCAGTTGGACGTGGGGGCCACTCCCGGCTTGGCTTGTTCGAGAGGGCGAATGGCGCGAATTCTGGTGCAGTTCGAGGATTTCGAGACGGGCCGCGAAATTGCGCACCTGGGCCAAGCCGGCGGCGAGGCAGGCGCCATCGGCTGCTTCGTCGGCGTGGTGCGCAGCAACGCTGCGCGGCCCATCACCGCCATGACGCTCGAGCATTACCCGGCGATGACGCACGCGGCACTGGCGCGCATTGCCGCGGCGGCAGAGGCGCGTTTCGCGTTGCTGTCCTGCACGATCATTCACCGCGTCGGGCGCCTGGAGCCGGGAGAGCAGATCGTGTTCGTCGGTGCCTCCGCCGCGCATCGACATGCGGCTTTGGACGCGGTGTCCTTTTTGATGGATTGGCTGAAGACGAAAGCGCCATTCTGGAAGCAAGAGAGTTTAGCCAGCGGCGAGGCGTGCTGGGTGGATGCGGCCGATGCGGACGATTTGTCTGCTGCACGGTGGGATTGAACGGCGGGTGTGCGTCCGAGGCTTTTATAAAGCCGGCTTTGCAAGCAGTTCTTGGGCATAATGCGGGTCCAGCTCAGCCGCGGCAATGCCTCACCAAAACAAGTGGGTAGCGCCGCTTTGTACAAAGCGGGTGACTTCGTGCTTCGCACGCACGATAAGCTTGCAGGAAGCGCCGGAGGTTTGACATTCCGCAGAGAGGACAACCATGATCACGCTCTATTATCACCCCTCGCCCAATCCGGCCAAGGTCGCGCTCTTTCTTGAAGAGGCGGAATTGTCCTACGAGCTCGTTCCAATCGACACGTGGAAGGGTGAACAATTCACGCCCGAGTTTCTGGCGATCAATCCAAACGGCAAGACGCCCGCGCTCACCGACGGTGATGTGGCTTTGTTTGATTCGACCGCCATACTGCTGTACCTCGCGCGCAAGACGGGCCGGTTCCTCGCCCAAGAGAGCGAGGCTGAGCACGCGCAGATGCTGTCCTGGCTGATGTTCGTGGCGAGCGGACTTGGTCCGTTCACAGGTCAGGCTGTTCATTTCACATTGATCGCGCCAGAGCCCAAGGAATACGCGGTCAATCGCTACGTATATGAAACTGAACGCCATTGGTCACTGCTGGATGCGCGGCTGGCCCGCACGCGCTTCATGTCGGGCGAGAATTACTCAATCGCCGATATGGCGGTTTGGGGCTGGGGCACCGCCCGGGCGTTGTCGTTCATCTTCGGTCCTGATGCCTGGTCGCGTTTTCCGCACGTGAAACGTTTGTATGATGAGGTAAGTGCCAGACCGGCCGCTATGCGTGCCGCGGGGCTGGCCAAGCGGCATGGCTTCAAGCAGGAGATGGATCAGGCGGCGCGTGATTACATGTTTCCGCAGAACAAGCGATTGGCCGGCTGAAGAACCCGACGACCTATGTCTAAAGAACAAAAGTTCTTTGCTTCTTTCTTTCAAGAAAGAAGACCTTTACCCCCTCCTTCACCCACCC
>CAXUNZ010000333.1:2606-3348 GCA_964252525.1 uncultured Acetobacteraceae bacterium | reverse complement strand
GTTCGCTTATCTGCCTCAGAGCTCTGTATCGCAGGTTTTGAAAGGTGTTCTAAATGCAGACGGGGGGTTTGGGGGGGCAGGCACTGCTCCCCCAACTTTTTTGGCGGTAAGGTGCAGCCATGGCGCACTTCTCCCTAGACCGCCTGACCGCCGGCACGCTGATCCCCTTCGGCGGCAATCGCGCCGTTGCCGTGCCGGACGCGCTGGCGGCCGCTTTCCAACCGGGTGACCACCTGCTTGTCGTGCAGGAGAGCGGCACGTTGCTGCGCACTCCCGCGGCCCAGAAGGCGTTGGCCGCCGCCGCGGTCGATCGGGCATGGGCGGCTTTTGCCGCACTGGCCGACGTGCCGGACGAGGCGATCACGCGCTTCTTCGCCGCTTTTGCCGCCCGGCTACAGGACGAGGCCGCCTGGGGCGCGATCGCCGTGGCCAATGCGCGCGATGTGGAGGTTGCGCGCGCGGCAGGGCGATCCACCACGCGCCTGGCGGTGAGTTCCAGGATGCGGGCCGACATGGTGACGGGCTTGCAAGTGTGGCGCGATGGCGAATGCGGTCGGGAGCGGGTGCTGGCGCGGCTGGCGCACCAGGGCTGGACCATAGAGCAGGTCAGCGCGCCGCTGGGCGTGGTGGGCTTCGTCTTCGAGGGCCGGCCAAACGTGTTTGCCGATGCGGCCGGCGTGCTCCGCCACGGCAATACCGCCGTGTTGCGCATCGGCAGTGACGCGCTGGGCACGGCGCAGGC
>CAXUNZ010000333.1:0-2596 GCA_964252525.1 uncultured Acetobacteraceae bacterium | reverse complement strand
GCGCAGGCAATTCTGCACCATGCGCTGGCGCCGGCGCTGGCCGAAGCCGGCTTGCCCGACGGGGCGATGTGTCTGATCGAGAGCGCGGATCGTGCCGCCGGGTGGGCGCTGTTTTCGGACCGGCGCCTGGCTCTAGCCGTCGCGCGCGGATCGGGTGAAGCGGTCGCGCAATTAGGCAGCGTGGCGCGCCAGGCAGGTGTTGCGGTCAGCCTGCACGGCACGGGTGGGGCGTGGATGGTGGCCGATGTGGCGGCCGATGCCGCGCGGTTCGGCGCGGCGGTGCGGCATTCACTGGATCGCAAGGTGTGCAACACGTTGAACGTATGCTGCATCGTGCGGGCGCGCGCGGACGATCTGGTTGGCGAGTTTCTTTCGGCGTTGCAGGCGGCGGGGGCGGCGCGCGGGCATGGCTGCAAGCTGCACGTGGTGGGCAACATCGGTCTGACTTTGTCGTGGCGCGAGGCGCGCGCGCACGTTCGCCGCGCCGGTGGCGATGTCGATGAGCCAGTGGTCGAGGCGCTCGCTGAGGAAGCCCTCGGGCGCGAGTGGGAGTGGGAGGAGACGCCGGAGGTTTCCCTGGTGATTGCGGAGGACCTCGACCACGCAATGGCGCTGTTCAATCGTTACAGCCCGCAATTCTGCGCGTCCTTGATCAGCGAGGATGGCGTGGCGCAGGCGCGGTTTTTCGCGGGCGTGAATGCACCATTCGTGGGCGATGGTTTTACCCGCTGGGTCGATGGGCAATATGCGCTGCTCCAGCCCGAACTCGGTTTGTCGAACTGGGAAAATGGGCGGCTGCTCGCGCGCGGGGCGATCTTGTCGGGCGAAGGGGTTTTTACGGTACGTAGCAGGGTGGTGCAGGAGGATATTTCGCTAAAGCGCTAGACACATCTTCCGAGGTCTTAAACGTTGAAGCGAAATAGCAGCACGTCGCCATCCTTCACCACGTATTCCTTGCCCTCCACACGCATTTTGCCCGCCTCCTTGGCACCCACCTCGCCCTTGCAGGCGACGTAATCATCGTAGGCGATCGTCTCGCACGCGATGAAGCCGCGCTCGAAATCATTGTGGATGACCGCGGCCGCCTGTGGCGCCTTTGTGCCGCGCGTGATCGTCCAGGCGCGCGTTTCCTTCGGTCCGCAGGTGAAATAGGTGACCAGGCCGAGCAGGCCGTAGCCGGCGCCGATGACGCGATCCAGGCCGCTGTCGTGCAGGCCAAGGCCCTCGAGGAATTCGGCGCGGTCGGCTTCGGCCAACTGGCTGACTTCGGCTTCAATCGCGGCCGAGACGATGACGCAGGCCGCACCCTCCGCGCGCGCGCGCTCGGCCACACGCGCGGCGTGCGCGTTGCCTGTCGCCGCGCTCGATTCCTCGACATTGCAGACGTAGAGCACGGGTTTGCTGGTGATGAGTTGCAGGCGGCGCACCGCCTCCTCCTCGCCTTTGGCGATGGCGGTGCGCGCGGGGCGGCCGGCGGTCAGGGCCGCGATCAGCGGTTCCATCACCGCGACGGTGGCGGCACTTTCGCGGTCGCCGCCGCGGGCCTTTTTCTGCAACGCGGTGATGCGGCGCTCCAGGCTGTCGAGATCGGCGAGCATGAGTTCGGTTTCCACGATCTCGGCGTCGCGGATGGGATCGATCGCACCTTCGACGTGGGTGACGTCGCTATCCTCGAAACAACGCAGCACGTGGATGATGGCGTCTGTTTCGCGGATATTGGCGAGGAATTGGTTGCCGAGGCCCTCGCCGCGGCTGGCGCCGCGCACCAGGCCGGCAATGTCGACGAATTCCAAGCTGGTGGGAACGGTTTTTTGCGATTTGCCGATGGTGGTGAGCGCGCCGAGGCGAGGGTCGGGGACGGCGACGCGGCCGACATTGGGCTCGATGGTGCAGAAGGGGTAGTTGGCGGCTTGCGCGGCGGCGGTGGCGGTGAGCGCGTTGAAGAGGGTGGATTTGCCGACGTTAGGAAGGCCGACGATGCCGCAGTTGAAGCCCATGAGTGTTTTCCTTTGATTCAAGGGGGCTTGCCCCCTTGCCCTCAATGGGTCTGAGACCTCAGACCCCCTTATTTTCGGTATAACAAATGGGGGTCTGGGGCCTCAGGCCCCAGCGGGGTCCAGGAGCGGAGCCCCTGGCTTCAGATAGCCAATTTACTCATAAAAGCTTCGGCCTTCCGCTCCGCCAGCAGCGGCGATGCGTCGGCCAGGGCATCAAGCAAGTCGGGCAACCACTCTTGGTCCTGCTTGGAAAAATCTCCCAGCACATAGCCCAGCACTCTATCCTTATTGCCCGGATGCCCGATGCCCAGCCGCACCCGCCAATACTCCGGCGAGCCCAGCTGCCGATCCATGCTGCGCAGCCCGTTATGCCCCGCAGCGCCCCCTCCCCGCTTCACCCGCACCTTCCCGGGCGCCAGATCCAGCTCATCGTGAAACGCCGTCACATCTCCAGGTGCGAGCTTGTAGAAAGCGGCCGCAGCCTGCACGCTCTGCCCTGACTCGTTCATGTAGGTCAGCGGCTTGAGTGCCAGCACGCGCGCCTCACCCACCTGCCCCTCGGCCACCAGGCCGCGAAAGCGCTGCCGCCACGGCGAAAA
>CAXUNZ010000332.1:0-3355 GCA_964252525.1 uncultured Acetobacteraceae bacterium | reverse complement strand
GCCCCGCCCGACATCGATTGGTGGCGGGGTTTCGGCGCGCCCGAGCTCGACCGGGTTATCGAGGTGGCGCGCCTCGGCAGCCCAGACGTGCGCGCCGCGGCCGCGCGCGTGGTGCAGGCCGACCAGGCCGCGCGCGTGGCCGGCAGCCCGCTGCTGCCGGGCATCACCGGCACGGCAAGCCAGACTTGGCAGCGCACGGGCACCGGTAGCGAGGCGACCGGCCGCTCGGCCGAATTGCTGACCGGTCTGCAGAATGGCCACCGCTACACCGAAACGCGCCTCTACACCGCCGAGCTCAACGCCTCCTACGAAGTCGATTTCTGGGGCGAGAATCTGGATGCCTACCGCGCGGCCGTGGCGCTGGCCCGCGGCTCGCGTTACGATGCGCAGACAGTGTGGCTGACAACAATCTCCTCGATTGCCACGACCTATTTTCAGGCGCTTGGCTATCGGGACAGGCTGCGCATTGCGCAACACAACCTGACCGATGCGCAGGCGGTGCTGGACGCCTACCGCGCGCGCCTCAGCGTGGGCACGGCCGATGCGCTGGATGTCAGCCAGCAGGAGGCGCTGGTGGCGGGCTACCGCGCCAATCTGCCGGCGCTGGAAAGCCAGTTCCGCCAGGAGGTGATTGCGCTGGCGATTTTGGTGGGCGAAGCGCCCGAGCGCATCGCCTTGAGTGAGGTGCATCTGACCGATTTGCGCCTGCCGGCGGTGGCGGCCGGCCTACCCAGCACCATTTTGCGCCGGCGGCCGGATGTGGCGTATGCCGAAGCTCAGTTGATTTCGCAGAACCAGACCGTGCGCCAGGATTATGCCGCTTTCTTTCCAAGCCTGACGCTGACCGCCTCGGGCGGGCTGTCCAGCCTGGCGCTGTCCACCATCACCGGGCCGGGCACGGTGGTCGCCAGCCTGATGAGCCAATTGACTCAGACGATCTTCGACAATGGCGCGAAATCGGGCACGCTGGGCGAGGCGAAGGGGCGTTTCGCCGAGCTGGCGGCCGATTACGTCAAGGCAGTGATCCAGGCGCTGAGCGATGTGGAAACGGGCCTGACCGCGACCAGCTTTGCCGCCGATCAGGAGGCGCGGGAGGCCGAAGCGGTGCGCACCGCGCAGCAATCGGCCAATATTGCGCGCGCGCAATTGCAGGCCGGCACGGTCGATATCGTGACCGTGCTGAACACGGAGACGACGCTGTTCAACGATCAGGACACATTGGCGCAAGTGCGCGTGACGCGCTTTCTCTCGCTGGTCAATTTATACAAGGCGCTGGGCGGCGGATGGGCGGTGCCGGCGGGCGCGCCGGAGGCTCGGATTTGAGGCGCTTTCTGCTCGCTGTCGTGGCGGTGCTGGCGATCATTGCCGTGCTGGTATGGTATCGCGGCAGCCAGAAGGCGGCGCAGAACAAGGCGCATGATACCGCGGTGGCCCAGGCGGTGGTGCCGGTGGCCGCGGCGCGCGCGGCTTACGCCGATGTGCCGGTGACCGTGGACGGCATCGGCACGGTGCAGGCGCTGAACACGGTCAATATCCGACCGATGGTCGATGGGCCAATGGTAGCGGTCAAATTCCATGAAGGCCAGGACGTGCGTCCGGGCGACGTCCTGGCCTTGATCGATCCGCGCACATATCAGGCGGCGTACGATCAGGCGTTGGCGAAAAAGGCGCAGGACGAGGCAACGCTGGCCAATGCGCGCGTCGATCTGACGCGCTACGCCAAGCTGGCCAAGACGCAGTATACGACCGCGCAACAGGCGGATACGCAGCGCGCGACCGTGGCGCAGGATGAAGCGCTGGTGCGGCAGGATCAGGCGCAGATCGATACCGCGCACACCAATCTGAGCTACACCACAATCGTTTCACCAGTTCAGGGGCGCACGGGAATACGGCAGGTCGATGCGGGCAATCTGGTGCATAGCACTGATGCCACGCCCATTACCGTGGTGACGACGCTGCAGCCGATTACCGTGGTTTTCACACTGCCTCAGCAGACGCTGCCCGATGTGGCCGCGGCGATGCATGCCGGCCGGCCGGAGGTAACCGCGCTGGCGCAGGATGGCGATGCAAGCTCGCCGATCGACCGCGGGTATGTGGCGGTGCTGGACAACCAGGTCGATCAGACAACCGGCACGATCAAGCTGAAAGCGGTTTTTCCCAACACGGGGCTGACGCTCTGGCCGGGTGCGTTTGTCAATGTGCGTTTGCTGCTGCGCACGGACAGACACGTGCTGACGGTGCCGACGCAGGCGGTGCAGCGCGGGCCGCTGGGGGCGTTCGTTTTTGTGGTGGATGACAAGAAGGTGGCGATGCGGCGTGCGGTGACGATCACGCAGCAAAACGAAACGGCCGCGGTGGTCAGCGCGGGGCTACGGGCGGGAGAATTGGTCGTGACCGATGGGGCGTCCCGCGTGACCGATCAGGCGCATGTGAAAGTCGCGCAGACGAACGCGTGAAAGCAGACGAACGCGTGAAAAAGCCGGGCCTCCGCCGCTGGGACCCCGCTGGGGCCAATGAGGCCCCAGACCCGCGTCGGTTTTGATTTTACTGATTGGCACCCGCCGCCAAGCCGGACCCGCGCGGATCGGTCGCGAACTGACAGCTCCCCGGCTCACCTGGCAGATAATGGCCGCAAACCGCCACATTGGCGCGGCCAGGCTCGGGCACGCCACTCACGCCCCCGCCGGCCAGCGCCTGCGCCATGGCCGAAGCGGCCGCAAGTGCCGCCGCGTTCTGGCCGGTGCCGCCCACCGCGGCGCGGAAAGCGTGCAGGTTTTCGTTCCACGCCAGGGACGTGGCGAGCAGAGGCGGCGGCTTGACCGCGGGAGAGGCGGCCAGAAGGATTCCAGTGCCTGGCGCCACGCGGCCGGTGCCGAAAAGATTGTTCAAGGTCAGCGCGCAGGCGACCGCCCCGCCTTTGCGGTCCAGGACGACAAAGCTCGTGGACGCCGGCAGAGATGGCAGGGCGGCACCGCGGGCCTGGGCGGCGGCGGCCTCGCTGGCTTGCCCGGCCCGCTGGACCGCGGTTGGGTCATGCGCAAGCACGTCGAAGGCGGCAGCGCTTGCCGGCCCGCCATCGGCGGGCAACGGCAGGAAGGCCACGTGGTCATGGCCGGCATCGCGGTTGAGCACGGGCAGCAAGGCGGGCCGGGCCTGACGCAGATCGGCGACGCTGATGGGGCCGCCGGCCTGCGCGGTCGCCTCGGCCAGTTTGTGGCCGAGCAGGCCCATATACATATCGCCCACGCCCACGGTGCGTATCTGGGCCAGCGTGCCGCCGAGTTCGGGCTGCTGCAGGCGGCCACCCTCGGAGAGCGGCGCCCCGTCGGGCGCGAAGACGGCTCGGGCAGTGGGG
>CAXUNZ010000331.1:0-3375 GCA_964252525.1 uncultured Acetobacteraceae bacterium | reverse complement strand
GAAGAGCCGCGGTTTCCGCCTGCGCCTTGGCGGACTCCGCGCTCGCCTGATTGGAAGCCACCGTCGCTTCACGGATCTGAACCTGCCGGGGCGCATCGCGCACGCTCTGTTGCAGCCGCGCCTGCTGTTCCGCAAGCTGGGCGCGGCTTTCCTCCACCTTTTTTCCGGCCGAACGGAGCGCGGCCTGCTGCTGCTCCACACTGGCCGCCTGCGCCCGTGCGGTGGTGAGGTACTGATCGTAGTCCGACTGCGCGACCTCCTGTTTTTGCAGGAGCCGGGTGTAGCGCTGCAGGTCGGTCTGCGCCTTCTCGTTGTTGGCCTCCGCCTGGCGAAGCTGCGCGCCAGTGCTGGTCTCGTCCTGCTGCGCCGCCGCAACGGCTGCCTCGGCGTTCGCCACTTCGGCCCGGCCGGTAGCGAGGTTGTTGGTATTGGATGAAGCCGCAATCGGCACATTGGGACGAGAGCTTGCCGTCTGCGCCTCGGCGTGGTGGTACGACGCAGTTGCCTGGTCCAGGGCAACCTGGTAGTCCTTGGGGTCGAGCTGTATCAGCAGGTCTCCGGCATTCACCTTCTGATTGTCTTCTGCGTAGACCGCAAGCACCGTTCCATCCACACGCGACGACATGGGATGAAGGTGCCCGTCGATCTGCGCATCACCGCCCGCCAGGCACGGCCGCTCGCCTCCGACCTGCTGACCGCGACCTTCGATGCCGATTTGACCGTTCAGGGCCACGCCGCCGGTGAGATGCGCGCCGCCGGCAAAATCGGCGTGCGCCAGGCCGACATCAACGTGCCCAACACCTTTCCGCCCAGCGTTGCCGTGCTGAATGTGCGCCGCCCCGGTTGGCGCCCGCCGCCGCCCGCGCCAGCCGGCGCGCCGGCCGCAATCGTGCGGCTGGACCTGACCGTGGACGCACCAAGCGGCATTTTCGTGCGCGGCCATGGCTTGGATTCCGAACTCGGCGGCACGCTGACCGTCGGCGGCACGTCCGCGGCGCCGCAGATTTCCGGCGGCTTCGACATGCGCCGCGGCGACATATCCGTTGCCGGCACCACACTGAATTTCAGCCGCGGCCGCGTCGGCTTCGACGGCACCGGCGTTGCCGGCAAGATCGACCCGACTCTGGATTTCGAGGCCGACAGCAGCCAGGGCGGCATCACCGCGACGCTCAAGGTCACCGGCTACGCGGACGCGCCGAAAATCACGCTATCCAGCGTGCCCGATCTGCCGCAGGACGAGGTCCTGGCGCATCTGCTGTTCGGCCAGAGCGTGAAGCAGCTTTCCGCGTTTCAGATCGCCGAAATCGGTGCCGCGCTTGCGGAATTGTCCGGTGTGGGCGGCGGTGGCGATCCCCTGGCGAGCCTGCGCAAAGGTCTAGGATTGGACAGGTTGTCCGTGGGCGGCGGCACGAACGGCGCCGGCGCCACGGTGCAGGCGGGGCGCTATGTGGCGCGCGGCGTCTATGTCGGCGCCAAGCAGAGCGCCGGCGGCGCCGGTGGCACACAGGCACAGGTGCAGGTGGATATTACGCGGCATTTGAAGTTGCAGACGACGCTGGGCACCGGCGGTGGTACGGCGCAGGGTGCTACGCCGGATAATGATCCGGGGAGTAGCGTCGGGTTGGCTTATCAGTTTGAGTATTAGAAAAAAGGTTGGAGGGAACGAGCCGTTCCCCCCAGACCCCCCGTCATATGTTTAGACGCCGGCAGCCGCCGCAACTTCCGCGGCGAAATCTCCCTGCGGCCCGCGATCCACGCCCTCGCCCAACTGGAACCTTGCAAACCCCGTCAGCTTCGCACCGGCCTTGCGCACCACCTCGCGCACGCGGCTCTCGCCGTCATGCACCCACACCTGCTCCAGCAGCACGACCTCTTCGTAGTATTTCCGCACGCGCCCATCGACCATCTTTTCGATAATCGCCTCGGGCTTGCCGCTGGCCCGCGCCTGCTCGCTCAGCACCGCACGCTCGCGCTCCAGCGCCGCGGGATCGACCGCATCGATATCCAGGGCATCCGGCCGCGCGGCCGCGATGTGCATGCCGATCTGCCGTCCCAGCGTCTCCAGCGCGGCCGACTCACTCGCCGCCTCCACCGCCACCAGGCAGCCGATCTTGCCCAAGCCAGGCTTGAGCGCGGAATGCACGTAGCTCGCCACGACGCCCGAACTCACATGCAGCACGCGCGCGCGCCGCAGAATCATGTTCTCACCGATGGTGGCGATCAGATGCGTCATCTCCTCGGCCACCGTGCGCCCGGTTCCCGGATACGCGGTTGCCTTGATCGCCTCGACATCCTCGCCGGCATCCAGAGCAATCCGGGCAACGGCCGCCACGAATTCCTGAAATGCTTCGTTACGCGCGACGAAATCCGTCTCGGCATTGACTTCGACCATCGCCGCGCGGTTCGGCGCGGACGCCGTCCCGACAAGACCTTCCGCCGCCACGCGGCCGCTCTTCTTGGCCGCCGCAGACAAACCCTTCTTGCGCAACCAGTCGATCGCGTCCTGCAGGTTGCCGTCGGCTTCGGTCAGCGCGCGCTTGCAATCCATCATGCCGGCGCCTGTGGTTTCGCGCAGTTCTTTCACCAGGGCTGCCGTGATTTCGGCCATGGGAGTGTTCTTTCGTGCAGAAGAAAAAAGCAGTCCTTTTTTGAAAACAGGACCAAAAAACTTTTACAAGTTAAGCGTGACGTTGCCGGACCATGGCTGCCAAAAAACCAAAAGTTTTTTGGTTCTTTTTTTCAAAAAAGAACGCCTTGCCTAATGCACCGTCTCCGCCGCAGGCTCCGCCAGGTCCGGCACCGCATCCGGCAGCACCGCCTCAGGCAGTTCCTCGGCCGCGCCGATATCCTGTCCGGACGCCGACAGCTCCTGGCTGATGCCATCCAGCACCGCGCCGCTGATCAGGTCGCAATACAGCGTAATGGCGCGGATCGCATCGTCATTGCCCGGGATGGGGAACGTGATCCCGGACGGATCGGAATTGCTGTCCAGCACCGCAATCACCGGAATGCCCAGCTTGTTGGCTTCTTCGACCGCGAGCTTTTCCTTATTCGTGTCGATGATGAACAGGATGTCCGGCAGCCCGCCCATTTCCTTGATGCCGCCCAGCGAGCGCTCGAGCTTGTCGCGGTCGCGCGTCATCTCCAGCACTTCTTTCTTGGTCAGCCCCTGCGTCTCGCCGCCCAGCATTTCGTCGATCTGGCGCAGGCGCTTGATCGAACCGGTGATTGTCTTCCAATTCGTCAGCATACCGCCGAGCCAGCGGTGATTGACGTAATACTGCCCGCAACGCTTGGCCGCGTCGGCCACGTGCTCGGCCGCCGCGCGCTTCGTGCCGACGAACAGCACGCGCCCGCCGCCGGCGGTTGCATCCC
>CAXUNZ010000330.1:0-3388 GCA_964252525.1 uncultured Acetobacteraceae bacterium | reverse complement strand
ATGTAGGTCAGCGGCTTGAGTGCCAGCACGCGCGCCTCACCCACCTGCCCCTCGCCCACCCGGCCGCTAACGCGCGGCCGCCAGGGCAAAACCCGGGGGGGGACGGCGATGCGGTCGATGGCCATGAATCCGACATTGTGCCGCTGGCGGGACATGCCGGGCTCGGGGTTGCCCAGGCCGACCCAGAGAAGCACGCGGCCGGGCTACTTTTTCTTGGCGGGCGCCTTTGCCGCGGGGGCTGCCGCCTTGGGCGCCGCGGCGGCCGCCTTCGCTGGCGCCTTGCCTTTGGCCGGTGCTGCTGCGGGTGCCGCAGCAGCCGCCGGATCGGCCGCGACTTCCTGCGCCTTGGTGGGCGGAGCGATGGTGGCAACGACGAAGTCACGTTCCTTGACCGTGGGCGTCACCGCCTCCGTGCCCTTCAGATCGTGCCAGCGGATGTTGGCGGAGATGTCCAGCGGGCCGAGATCTGCCTCAAAGAAGGTCGGCACATGGTCGGGGTCGGCGAAGACTTCCACCGTGTGGCGCACCACGTTGAGCACGCCGCCCTTCTTGATGCCGGGGCTGATCGTGTCGTTGAGGTAATGCACGGCGACCGAGATGCGGATGTGCTCGCCCGGTGCCAGGCGTTGGAAGTCCACGTGCTCGGGCACGTCGGTGACGGGGTGGAACTGGACCGCGCGCATCAGCGCGCGGTGGCTCTCGCCGCCGAGCTTGAGCTCGAAGAGGCGCGAGCGCCAGCCGCCCTGCTGCAACTGGCGCAGCACCGCGCGGGGTTCGAGCGCGATCAGGGTCGGCTCTGTCTTTGCGCCATAGATAATGGCAGGCACCTTGCCCGCCCGCCGGGTCGCACGCGCCGCCCCCTTACCGGCTCGCGCACGCGCCTCGGCCTCAATCGTAACGTAATTGGCCATAGGTGTTGCTCCAATGCAAAACGCCGGCCTCCAGGGGTGCCGGTGAAGCGGGGCGTGTAGCGGAGCGGGAAGCTTGGGGCAAGGTGGATGGGCAACCGAGGGGAACGCGCCCTTGGAGGCGAGACAGCGTCCATCTTTCGAAGCGGACACGAAAGTTGTCCCGTTACGCGCAAATTGGGACGACGCGCTTAATTTCGCTATATGTCGCCTATGTTTGGTCTCAAACGTACAAAGCGTGCCGATGTCGACCCGCCTGCCGCCTCGTCCGCCGGCAGCCAGACCGCCTTCGTGTCCATCTTTGGCGCGCCGGCGGCGCAACCGCATTCCGCCGCGACCGCCCTTGCGCGCCAGATCGTGCCGATCGTCGGCACCTGCCTGGCCGAGACGCTGGCTCAAGGGCTGAACGCCCAGCCGATCCTTGCAGAGTCCTTCGACTTTGTGGCGCTGCCGGTTCACAGGACCAACCTGGCCGATCCGGCGGTGCAGAAGAGGCTGGCGGACAGCCGCTTCATCATTGCGCAAAGCAGGCCGGCCGAGCACCTGATCACGGTCAGAGCGCGGGCGCGGCGCGACGCGGAGATCATCGTTTTTCCGGACGTGGTCCAGCGCAGCCTTTGGCCCTTTGATGCCCAGGCCGGCTACTGGGATGCGGCCATCACCGATACGCCGGTTGCGGTCATCCGCCACCATGACGGCGTGCTCGCCCGTCTGCGCACGGCAGAGCCCGAGCCCGCGCGGCGCTTGGAGCGTTACCGCGCGCTGGATTTCGAGGAGGCGGCCACGATCGACCGGCTTGCCACCGCACAGGCACGCTTTCAGGCGCAGATCGATGAGGAAACCGGCCTTGGCCTGGGCGCCTTCATGAGCGCGCAATCCCAGCGCACGCCGCTATTCTACAACAGCACCCATCCGACCGGCGCATTGTTCCAGGCGCTTGCCGCGGCATTTTGGCGCAGGCTGGGCATGGCCGGCCGTGCGCCCGTCTTTTCAGGCATGGATGGGTGGAAAATGTGGAGTGTGCCGGTGCATCCGGCGATCGCGCGGCGCCTCGGTGTGACCTGGGCCACCGAACGAACAAAATATCATTACGAAACCTTGGGCGACATCACCTGGGAAGAGTGGGTGCGGGAATATATTGCGCGACTTGGCTAACATTCCGCCTAAATCATGACGGGGGGTTTGGGGGGGCAGGCACTGCTCCCCCAACCTTTCTGAGACTTTAAAAAGGGTCCGCTATGACAGTCGCACAAACACGCGCGCCGCGCGCCTTCACGCACCGCATCCCGGATGCCGCCATCGCGGACCTTCATGCGCGCCTGGACGCGACACGCTGGCCCGCGGAGGATGTCAATGATGACGCTTGGAGTTGGGGCGTACCCCTGCCCGCCATCCGCGATATCTGCGCCCACTGGCGCACCGCCTTCGACTGGCGTGCCGCGGAAGCACGCCTCTTCGCGCACGCGCATTTCCTGCTCGACATAGATGGGCTTGATCTGCATTTCATCCACGCCCGCTCACCGCACGAAAACGCGCAGCCGATCATTCTCACTCATGGCTGGCCGGGATCCGTGTTCGAGTTCCTCGGCATCATTCCCCGCCTGACGCATCCGGAGCAATTCGGCGGCACGCCGGCAGACGCGTTCCATGTGGTTACGCCCTCTCTGCAGGGCTACGGATTTTCGCCGGCCGCCACTCGGCCTGGCATGTCGCAAAAGGCGGTGGGCGAACGGCACGCGCGCCTGATGGCGGCGCTCGGCTATGACCGCTATATCGCGCAAGGCGGTGATTGGGGCAGCCGCGTTTCGCAATACAACGCGGCGGCCGACCCCGGTCATTGCATCGGATTGCATCTGAACATGTTGCAACCCCTGCCGCCGAAAGACGTGACCGATCCCATGTCGCTTGTTCTGCCGCACGAGAAAATCTACCTCGAACACACGGAAGATTACAGAAAACAGGGCGCAGGCTACAACGAACAACAGAGCACCAGGCCGCAGACGCTCGCCTATGGGCTGAGCGATTCACCCGCCGGCTGGTGTGCCTGGGTCGCCGAGAAATTCCACGCCTGGACGGATTGCCACGGCGACATACGCAATGCGGTCAGCTACGACGACATGCTCGCCAACATCTCGCTTTACTGGTTTACCAACACGATCGCCTCCGCCAGCCGCTTCTATCGCGAGCGTGCGCTGCTGCAGGCGCAGGATGGAAACCCACCCAAGGTCGCGGTGCCGACCGGTGTGGCGATGTATCCGGCCGATTTGACCGGCTGCCCGCGCGCCTGGGCGGAGCGCGCATTTCCCATCGTGCATTGGTACGAGGCGCCGTGTGGCGGGCATTTTGCGGCGCTTGAGCAGCCGCAGCTGTTTGTCGAGGACATAAGAAGATTCAACAAGGCGTTGCATAAGTGAAGAGTTGGGGGGATGTGCCATCCCCCCAAACCCCCGTCATCATTGGACGATACCTAAACTCTAGAC
>CAXUNZ010000329.1:0-3410 GCA_964252525.1 uncultured Acetobacteraceae bacterium | reverse complement strand
GTGTTACTAGCGTAGGTAAATCGCGTGGAACTTGATCGAACTGTTCCGGATTTATCACGAGCATGTAAAGAACGTCGATCCAATACAGAAGGCAAGACTTAAGAAAGAGAGAGAACTTAGCAAATGCTTTCGGAAAGAATTTCAGGCTGGTAAGGAGCTCCGATGATCGACGGCAAGCTAATCGTGTGGCCTGATCGTATAGGTCTAGCGTTTTCGATACTGATGCTAACTGGGAGTTTGCTTCTAGTGATCGTCGGACACGAACCCCTTCCTCAGGAACCCTATCCCCAATGGGTACCACACCTTGCGACGGAGATGACAAATGATGCCTGGATTGTCTTAGCGTGGCAGCTCTACTTTGTTCTACCAATTTGGCTGTTCGCAAGATTAATCGACTTCGTATTAGGAGGCCCGAAGCATAGATATGAGGCACGCCTAGATCAGGAATTTAGGGAAAATCAAGAGTTTTTGATTAGGCAGAAGTATGGATGGGAAGAGGTGAACCACCACGTGTTTGAGGAAGGACATTCTTTTACTGACAGAATGGCTGTACCAGAAGGATGGATTTACAAGCATGAAGGCGCCCGCAACGATGCCCTAGCTTGCTCGATAGTTTTCGTGCCATCGAAGCCGCATAAGCGGTTTTAGTAACAGCTTTGAGCTTTGCTATGTAGCGTATGCATCGTCAGTAACAAGTGCGCTCACCGAAACCGTCGGCTCTTGGAGCAGGCGCTTTTCAACCGCGCTGTCTACAATCCAGGTGCTGCGGGATGACCAACCGGTCGTTTCATTTCGCTTGGCCAATGGCGGTTTGGCTGGTGCTTGCTGGTACCTCGCCCGGTTCGGCCGACGTGCTTTGCGACACAGCCTCCTTCCCCGCGACCCCTGTTGAGGCGATCCATGCTGCACGCATCGGAACCGGTCCCCGCGCTGGCCTCGTCAGCGGCCGCGGTGCTTGTCCGAACGAGACGCCTGCCTGCCGGCAATCCGGCTATGTGGTATCAAGCGACCTGCTGCTGACAGGCGCCACGCACGGAAAATACATCTGTGCCTATTACAGTAACGGCAAAGCCGAAACGGCCGGCTGGCTCCTGACGTCGCGTCTGCAACCACAACCTTCCGGCAGGACATCTCGCGACGCCTGGCTTGGCATCTGGCACTACGGCGATAGCCTCCTTGCCATCAAACAACACGGAAGGGCACTTGCCGTCTCCGCGCAGGCTTATTGGCCCGAAAAGTCAGACCCGAACGGTCATGAAGGCCACCTCGACGCTCAAGGCCAGCCATCCGGTGGCAACCTCGCCCTAGCGGACCCTGATGATCCGCGAGGCTGCAAGCTGACGCTCAGCATGCGCGCGGCGTATCTTGTCGCTCACGACAATGGCCTTTGCGGCGGCGCCAATGTCACGCTGTCAGGCGTGTATCAACGTTAGTGGAAAATTATCATGGTTGAGATGATAAATCGCAACTCATCATCATTGCGGATATAACCCGTCCATCGACGAAGCGGCGCCAGCCGATGAGCTAACGAGCAGGCGCCGGCTTCGGCACACGGTGGCGATGCCGGGCGTTCCGGGGGCGCATCGGCGGCACAGGATTGGTAGCGTAGAAGTCATTGCCGCTGAGCGTCGTCAGTAGCCTGAAGCGTGGGCCTGGGGAACCCGCACCGCTGGTACGCCACGCGGTCACGTCCACATAGTCCGCCACCGGCGGCACGGTCGCCTCCGTCGCGGCCGTGACCGCGTCCTGGACGTATCGGGCATACGCGGTCCGCCGCCGGTCACGCGGATCGTTGGCCAGACGCAGGATCAGCGCCAGATTATAGGCCATGTCGGCGTCCAAAGTAGGATAGCCGCCAAAGCCGGCGAATTGTCCGCCAAGGTCGACGATATCGGTTTCGGTGATGGCCCCGCGCGCACCGTATTCGGCCGGCGATTTCAGCCGGTTTTCGATGGTCTGGCGCATCAGCCGCATGGCTCGAATATTTTCCACGGCGACGTAGCCGGGCATCCCAGGCGTGATGGCTTCAAGCAGGAACAGACGCTCCATCGCGCCCGCATCCGTTGTTGCCGGATCAAGCAGAACCGGTGCTGGAGCGCTCTCGCGTGGATCAGCCATGGCCGGCGTTTTCGGGTCGCGCCTGAACCACGTACTCGTTCCCCTGCCGGGCACACGCCCGCACAATTCCGTCTGCCGTCGCCCGTGTTAGCTTATAGGTGCTGCCGCCAGCGTCATCGCCAGAGACCACGTCACGCATCAGGTCGAGATAGCGATTAGACCCGACGATAGAATGCGGATTGTCGCGATCTGGCCGCCACAAGATCAGCTTGCCATCCTCAGGCCAGTAGACCCAAGCTTCCACGAACGATCCAGCCCTCTCGCCGATAACGCAGAAGCGATTGCGCGCATGCCGGGCGTGCTCATCAACAACGACCTGAAGCTGAGCCTGCACGTCAGCGAACTCGGGCCTGCCGCGGATGGAAAACCAATGCTCCGCCCCGCGCGCAAAGAGGGTAGGGATGAGAGCCAGCGCGAAACCCGTCACAATCAGCGTTCGACGCGGCTCGTCTAGTTTGGCCATCGGCAAGCCTCTCTTGGTGATTGTCACCACCTCGCGACGTTAGACATTCTAGCCAGTCAGGCGCTATACTTACCAGCATGGATAATCGTGAAGTCGTGGCCACGCCACCACCCGAGTGGGTGGAGTCTCTGGATGAGGCGGAGCGCGACGCAGCGGCGGGCCGCGTGGTGTCGGCGGCCGAGGTGCACGCGTTATTCACGGAGCGCCCATTTTCGCCGGGGCCGCCCGACCACGCGGGTTGATCACCTACGCGCGGCGCGCGCTACAAGACATACGGCGCCTGCGCGATCATTACGAACACAAGGGCAGGCCAGAAGCGATCGACAGGCTGGCGGCCGCGCTCACTGAGGCCGAAGCGCACCTTGCTGAGATACCGTGCCTGGTTCCATGGAAGAATGAGCAACCAAAAGTATGATAAATCATGCGCTCGGAGGACCTGTGTGGCGGACATTGAACGGCTGACGGTCACATTGCCGGCGGACATGGTTGCGCTGGTGCGTGGCGCGGTCGCCGGCGGCGATTACGCCTCCTCCAGCGAAGTCGTTCGAGAGGCTTTGCGCGATTGGCAGCTCAAAGCGGAGCTACGCCGCCGCAAGCTGGACGAGCTGCGGCGCGACATCGACGAGGGCTTGCGCGATGTTGCAGCCGGCCGCCTGGTCAAGCCGGACATCGATGACGTTCTGGCTAGAGGGAGGATACTGTCAGCAGCGCGCGATCCCTTCGCGTAGCCGGGATAGAGCGGGCCTTATCCGAAGGCGACGCTCAGTCCAAACTAATGGAGGTCTGGAGGCCCTGCCTCCAGCGGGGTCCAGGGGCAGAGCCCCTGGCC
>CAXUNZ010000328.1:0-3421 GCA_964252525.1 uncultured Acetobacteraceae bacterium | reverse complement strand
TGCTGCGAGACGTGCTGCATATTTGATACGGTACAGAAATTTAAAAGATTTTCTTATATAATGGTTGCTAAAGAAATGCCCCTTAACTATTCAGTGGCCCCAAGCCGACTGCTCGGCCGACAGCTCCTTATGGGACAGGACCCTTCGTATGATCGCACGGACTTCCATTTTTACAGCTTTGGCGACGTTCATGGCGACGGCCGCGATGGCCGGGCCGAATCTCGTCACCAACGGCGATTTCAGCCTTGGGACAAGCCAGACGACGTCCTGCCAGGTCGACTATAATTGCACGGTCGCGGGTTGGAGTAGCCCGAACGGGTATAATTTCGATTTTCTGCCGAATACGGCAACCTCTGTCGGCGCCGTAGGCGTGTATGGCGTTCTCTCGCTTTGGGGTGCGGCGAATGGCGGCAACAACTCGTGGGACGGCAACGGCCCGGCCGGCTTGAAGGGCGCCAACTTCATCGGTGCGGATGGCGCATTCGGGGTTCAGCCGATTACGCAGAACATCACCGGCCTGGTCGTGGGCGACCATTATGCACTGACGTTCGATTGGGCGGGCGCGCAGCAGAGCGGCTATACAAGCCCGACGAGCGAACAATGGCTGGTGACGTTCGGTTCCCAGATGCAATCGACCGCCGTGGTCCAGAACCAGGCCAAGGGGTTCACCGGTTGGATGGTGCAGACGTTCGACTTCACGGCGACGTCGACCAGCGAGGCCCTCTCCTTCATGGCGATGGGCACCCCCAACGGTCAGCCGCCTTTCTCGCTTCTGACCGGGGTTGACCTGGAAGATATCTCCGAGCCCGCCAGCCTTTCG
Organism: uncultured Acetobacteraceae bacterium; assembly: GCA_964252525.1. Classification (GTDB taxonomy): domain Bacteria; phylum Pseudomonadota; class Alphaproteobacteria; order Acetobacterales; family Acetobacteraceae; genus CAJCIS01. The sequence continues at coordinate 2,601 of CAXUNZ010000328.1, read as the reverse complement.
GCGCTCGTTCTCGGGCTGACTGCGGTGGGCGTCATCCGCCGTCGCCGTAAGGTTTGCTGAGCCGAGGAGACCGCAAGTCCATCTTCTAAACGAAGGGATTTCAAAGGCTTGCCTTTGATGGAGGCTAGGGGCAAAGCCCCTGGCCTTTCTTTTTCCACGGCGGTGCAGAGCCATGCACCACGGCTGTTGCCGCAATTCCTTGCCGCACCTTCATCTCGCGCCGCCTTGTTGCCCTGCCTGGTGCGTGCGACTCTGGGCGTATGCGCCTGCGCTTGATCGCCGCTCATCTCGTTCTCAGCCTTGCCGCGGCGGCATCGGCGCGCGCCCAGCCGCTGGTGCAGATGGCTCCGCTCAGCTTTGCCCCGCTGGTGCACCGTGTGGTGCCCGCCGTGGTCAACATCGCCGTGCGCATGGACGCTCCGGAGCGCGACCAGGATGCCAGCCTGCCCGCCGATTTGCGCGGCACACCGTTCGAAAAATCCTTTCGTGACAAGCTCAAGCGCCACACCGAGCAGGTGGTCGGCGCCGGCTCGGGCTTCATCATCGACCCATCCGGCATCATCGTGACCAACACGCATGTGGTGGGAAGCGCCACGCGCATCGTGGTCTCTCTGGGCGATGGCACCGAGTTGGCGGCGCGGGTGCTGGGCACGGATGAGCTGACCGATATCGCGGTAATCAAGGTCGACGCGGGGCGGCGGCTGCCGGCGGTGACCTGGGGCGATTCGCGGCTGGTGCAGGTAGGAGATTGGATCCTGGCGGCGGGCAACCCGTTCGGCCTGGGCGGCTCGGTGACCGCGGGCATCGTCAGCGCGCGCGGGCGGGAGATCGGCGCGGGGCCGTTCGACGATTTCTTCCAGCTCGATGCGCCGATCAATCCGGGCAATTCGGGAGGGCCGAGCTTCAACATGGCGGGCGAGGTGATTGCGCTGAACACGGCGCTGGTGTCGCCGACGGGGGCGTCGGTGGGAATCGGGTTTGCCATACCGTCCGAGATCGTGACGCAGGTGGTCAGCGAATTGTTGAGCCATGGCCGGGTGGATCGCGGCTGGCTGGGGGTGGAGGTTGATATGACCGGCCGGCGCCATGGTGGCGCGCTGGTGGCCGAAGTGGAGCGCGGCGGGCCGGGCGCGCATGCCGGGCTGCGCGTGGGCGATCTGGTGGTGGCGTTCAATGGGGAGCGGATCGGCAGTTCGCGCGAGTTGATCCGAGGGGTGTCGGGGGTCAATCCTGGGGGTACGGCGCGGCTGCGCGTGCGGCGGGCGGCGCAGAATTTGGATATCGCCGTGACGGTGGGGCGGCGGCCGCCGGAGCCGGCTCGGGCGCCGGAGTAGTGCAGATGTTCTTTTCTGAAAAAAAGAACCAAAAAACTTTTGCTTGTTCAGGTACGCGTTGGGGCAAACGGCGCGCTCAACTGACAAAAGTTTTTTGCTTCTTTTTTTCAAAAAAGAAGAACTTCCTTTTCCTGCGGGGGACGATCCATGCGCATTTTACTGGTTGAAGACGATCCCACCGTCGCGGGATTCGTCGTCAAGGGCCTCCGCGAGGCGGGGCATGTCGTGGAGCATTCCGACAATGGGCGGGATGGCTTGTTCCTGGCGGCGAGCGAGGCGTTCGACGCCATCATCCTCGACCGGATGTTGCCCGGTGGCATCGACGGCATAAGGCTGCTGGAAACGCTGAGGAGCCAGAACAATACGACCCCGGTGCTGGTGCTCTCCGCGCTGAGCCAGGTGGATGACCGTGTGGCGGGACTGAAGGCGGGAAGCGACGATTATCTGACCAAGCCGTTTGCGTTTTCCGAATTGCTGGCGCGGGTCGATGCGCTGACGCGGCGGGGCAAGACGGACGGGCCGCAGACCAAGCTGATCGTCGGCGATCTCGAGATGGATTTGCTCTCCCGCATGGTGCGCCGGGCGGGGGCGAAGATCGATTTGCAGCCGCGGGAATTCCGCCTGCTGGAGTATTTGATGCGCCATGCCGGGCAGGTGGTGACGCGCACGATGCTGCTGGAGGGCGTGTGGGATTATCATTTCGATCCGCAGACCAACGTGATCGACGTGCATGTCAGCCGCCTGCGCCAGAAGATCGACAAACCCTATCCCACGCCGCTGATCCATACGATCAGAAATGCCGGCTATATGCTGAGGCCGGAAGGCCCGTGATCTCAACCGAAGACGGGGGGTCTGGGGGGCGCGGCGCGCGCGCCCCAGCTTTTTCTTCGTGATCCGGTCTGCAAGCGTAAAACTCGCCGCGATCTATGGCCTGCTGTTCGCCGCTTCCGCCTACGGCCTGGTGTTGTTCCTATGGTGGACCACGACAGGCGTGCTGGACCGCCAGGTAGAAGCGGCCATTCACGCCGATGCGCAGGGCCTGGCCGATAGCTGGGAGAGTGGCGGAGTTCCCTCCCTGGTTCTGACGTTGCAGGCCAGGATGGAAGAGAACCTCGACGATGACGGCGTGTATTTCCTGGGGGATGCGCTGCACCGCCGGCTTGGCGGCAATCTGGATGCGTGGCCGCCCGCGGTCATCACGCCGCTGACATTTTACGATCTGCCGCTATCCCGCGATGGAGTGAAGATCGTGGCCGAGGTGCTGCGT
>CAXUNZ010000327.1:0-3463 GCA_964252525.1 uncultured Acetobacteraceae bacterium | reverse complement strand
ACCGGCACAACGGAGAGGGACCATGAGCGTTATCAACAGCGCCACGCCCACGGAAGGCGCCTCGCCTTCCATGTCGCGCGCGATCTGCGCCTCCAGCCGCGTCTGCAATGCCGCATCGATCGTGCTGCGCACCACTGCCCCCGGCGGCGCGCCCCGCACCAGGCCCGCGCAGAACAGCGCCGCCGCATGCGGCATGTCATGCCGCCGCAAGCCCGCCGCCAACGCGGCGAAATCCGTCCCGCCCGACCAGAACGCCGGCAACTCCCCCGCGCGCTCCAGCCGCGCCACCACATGCGCCGCCGCCCGCACGGCCACATCCGCGTGCCGGTCCGGCCGGCGCCTTGCGGGCGATTGCGGCAGTGCCACAAGCAGCGCCGCCTCCGCCTGACTCAAATGCGCCGGCCCATGCCCGAACCATGTCAGACTCGCCGCCCGCACACCCTCGATATTGCCGCCCATCGGCGCCAGGCTCAGATACATGCCCAGGATCTGCGGCTTGGTGTAATGCACCTCCAACTGCCAGGCGCGGACAATATCGTGCAGCTTGCCCCACACGCCGCGCCGATGGGGCTCCAGCAGCCGCGCCGTCTGCATGCTCAGCGTGGAGCCGCCCGAGACGATCCGGCCCGCGCGCCCATATTGCCAGGCCGCGCGCAGCAGCGCGCCCGCATCCACGCCGCCATGCGTAAAGAAATGCCTGTCCTCCGCGGCAATCAGCAGATCGATGTAGCGCCGGTCCACATCAGCCACGTTCGTGCGCAGCCGCCACACGCCGCCTGGCGCCGCAAAGGCGCTGAGCAACTGTCCGCCGCGCGCCTGCACTTCCTGCGATGTGATCAGGCGAGATGAATCGGGAGAGAAACACAAGGCGAGCAAAGGCAAGGCGAGAAGAAGGAAGCAGTCCTTTTTTGAAAAAAAGGACCAAAAAACTTTTGTTTGTTTTGCGTGTACTAAACTATCAAAAGTTTTTTGCTTCTTTTTTTCAAAAAACAAGACCTTCACTTTCCGTCTTCCACGCTCACCACCCCAGGCGCCCCCCTTGCCTGCACATCCGGCCGATACATATCGGCCACCGACGCCGCCGGCAGCACGAAACGGCCCGGCGAGACCACACGCACCACATAAGCCAGATTGAACGCGTTGGGCGAAACGGCCGGCTCCTTCTTGTCGTCGTCGCTCTCGATCGCCGACTGCTCCGGCGCGCGGCTCAGATCGATCGCCGCGATAAAGCGGTCGTCACGCTTCTCGGCGCTGCGCGTGGCAGAAATCTCGCCCAGCCACGGCAGCCCGTTGGCCTCCTGGTCCGTTGACGGCGCCACCACACGCTCGATCTCGAAACCCGCCGGCAAAGGATCGAGCACGATCGCCTGGTGATAGGCGTCATCGAATGCCCGCCCGGACAAATGCACCACCAGACGCTGTCCCTGGCGCAGATGCGCCAGGTCGACGGCGCTGCCATCGGCGGCCGTGACGACCTTGCCAATCGACATGCCGCTCGATGCCGCCGGCGGTGCCGCCAAAGGCAGGCCGCGCACCGCCAGCATCCGCGTGAACGGCCCATGACCGTCATTACGCGCGCGCAGCGGTGCCAACCCCTCCACATCGCGCCGTACGGTGACGACCGCCGCCTCCGGTTGCGCCGCGCCATCCAGGCTGACATTGACCGGCCCTGCCCGCTCCAGCAGCACGCCCGCGGCAATCACCAGCCAGCCCTGTTCCTGCGTGCTCAGCCGCTCGGTGCGCGTATCCAGATGGGACAGCGCGTCCATCAGCCGCCCGACCCGCGCGCGATCACCCATTTCCGCCGCCAGCGAAAGCATCGCCGCCGTGTCGCGCAGGCGCGTGCGGTAATAGTCGCCCAGGCGGTCATCCAGCCCGTCCCGCTCGCCGGCCAGCCCAGCCTCGGCGGCATCGAAAGCGTGCGCCGCGCGCGGCCCATCGCCCAGCAAGGACAATCCGACGGCCAGTTGCGCCTGCCCCAGCGGCTCCATCTTGGCCAGGTCGGTGTCGTGCATATAGCGAAGGTCGGCGATGTCGGCCTGACCCGCGCGCGCCCCCAACAGCAGCGCGTAAGCGCGCCCGGCGCGGCGCAGATAATCTTCCGCCTCGCTGTCTTCCTTGACGTCCTCACGCCAGAACCAGAAACGCTTGACCTGGTAATCCTGCATGTCGGCCAGCGCGCGGGCGGCCTGGCTCAGCGCATGCGCCGGCACCGCGTAGCCATGCGCGCGGGCGCGATCGAGGAAATCGGCGATCTCCGCGCCAAGATAAGGCTCCGCCTGCCCGTCGCCCGCGCGCCACAGCCCGAAAGCGCCGCCCTCGTTCTGCCGCTCCAGCAATTTGTCCACCGCATCCTGGACACGCAGGCGCAGATCGGGCGGCGCGCCGCCGGTCAGCTTGGCCTCCTGCTCCACATAGAGCAGCGGCATGGCGCGGCTGACCAATTGCTCCGAACAACCGAACGGATATTCATCGAGTGCCGCCAGCAATCCCGGCAGATCGATCCCGCCGATGGCCGAAAAGCTCGCCCTTATGCTGGCGCCCTTCGGCACCAGCCCCTGTGCCAGCGCCGGCGAGAGCACCACCGTCTGACCGGGCGCCTGATCGGCGCGGCTGACGCGCGTGACGGACTGGAACGGCGTGCGTATTTCGATCGGCCAGTCGTGCACGATGTGCATCCCGCCAGGCCCGCTCAGCGTCAAAATCAATTTGCCCACGCCGGCATCCCCGCCGGTGACGGGATACGTCTTGACCACCGACTGGCGTGCGGCGAGCGTGATATCCTCATCGACCCGCGCCACGCCCAGCGCGCCCTCGCCCGCCAGATGCACGTGAAAGACGCCCGCCGGTGCCTCGACATTATGCGCCAGCAGCGTCACCCGCCCCGCGTCGCCCGGCGCCAGAAAGCGCGGCAGGCTCATCTGCGCCACCACCGGGTCGCGCACCGGCACCTGGCTTTCGGCGTGGCCAAATCCCGTGGCGCTGACCGCCACCGCCATCAGCCGCAGCCCGCCGGTGAAATCGGGCAAATCGAGCGGCACCACCGCGTGCCCGTCCGCCCCAACCTGGACCAGGCCCGAAAACAGCGCCGTGGTGCGCGTCGGCACCACGCTCAGCCCCGCGCCATCCAGATCGCCACCGGCATGGATCACACCGGACGCGGCCCCGTTGCCGTCGATCAGATGCGCGTAGTCATCGCGCAAATCGACCGCCAGCCGCCGCTTGCCGAAGAAATGCGCGGCCGGATCGGGACTGGCGAAGCGCGTCAGGTCCAGAATGCCCTCATCGACCGCGGCCAGGGTCAGCCAGACCGGGGCATGGCGCGCCGCCTCGCCGGCGACGGTCACACCCAGATCCAGATGCGTGCGGGGGCGCAGCACCGGCGGCGCGGCCAGCGCCACGCCCAGCGTGCGGTCGGACGCATCCAGCTTGACATAGGCCAGTCCCACCGCACGCACTGGGG
>CAXUNZ010000326.1:0-3468 GCA_964252525.1 uncultured Acetobacteraceae bacterium | reverse complement strand
AATCAGTGTTCAGGCCGTGCCGGAAGCGTCGCATTCACTCGATTGCCCTGGGGGGCAGGCACTGCTCCCCCAGTTTTCCTTGCTTTGATAAAGTGAGGTCTCAACCTTCCCGCAATCGAGGCAGCATGGACGACGAAGAACGGCAACTGCCACCCGGGGCGCGGGCGTACATGACGCCGGCAGGATTTGAGCGGATGCGCGCGGAGTTGCATGAATTGATGCGCGTCGAGCGGCCGAAGATTGTCGAGATCGTGCATTGGGCGGCGGGCAATGGCGACCGGTCGGAGAACAGCGATTATTTGTATGGCAAGAAGCGGCTGCGCGAGATCGACAAGCGCGCGCGTTTCCTGGGCAAGCGGCTGGAGATTGCCGAAGTAGTGGATGCCTCCGCGCAAATGGTGCGGGACCGGGTGTTTTTCGGCGCCAAAGTGACTTATGTGAATGACGATGACGTGGAGCGTACCGTCACACTGGTGGGCGCGGACGAAGCCGATTTCGCGCGCGGCGAAGTCAGCCTGTATTCGCCGATTGCCCGCGCGCTGCTCGGTGCCCGGCTCGGCGATTCGGTGAAAATGCACGGACCCTCTGGTATCGAGGATGTGGAAATCCTGGCGATCTGCTACCCGGCACCTGATGGGGTTTGAACATGAAGGGCTTGCCTTCGGACGATGAAGATTTGATCCGCACGCGTCAGGCCCTGCCCGCTTTGCTCGATGCGCCGCTGCGCGATCATGTGCCCATGAAGTCGGGGCGGCGGCATGTTCTGGCCGCCGCGGTCATGACGCTGGCGCACCCGGCCTGGGCCTATGCCGATCGGCAGCGCGTCCGCCTCGATCTGCAAGCCGGCCCCGTGGAGCTCGATCTCTTCGTTCGCCAGGCGCCGCTTTCGGCCGCCGATTTCCTGCATTATGTCGATGCGCGGGCGTATGATGGCGGCGCGATCACGCGTGTGGTGCGCGCCGATAACGATCACGGCGCCAGCCGCATCGATGTTGTGCAGGGTGGGGTGCGGCCGGGCACGGCCGCGCTGCCGCCGATTGCGCACGAAACCACCAAAGCGACCGGCATTCTCCATCTCGACGGGACGATCTCTCTGCCGCGCGACAAGCCTGGCAGCGGTAGCGGCGCCGGATTTTTTATCTGTATCGGCGACCAGCCGAGCCTGGATTTCGGCGGCGGCCGCAATCCTGACGGTCAGGGTTTCGCCGCGTTCGGACGTGTCGTTGCCGGCATGGACATCGTGCGCGCCATATGGCGCATGGATGGAAGCGGTCCCAGTCCCGATCCCTATACCGCGGGACAGATGCTGCGCGTGCCTGCGCCGATCATCTCGGTACGGCGCGCCTAGGCAGCACACATGGCGCAGAGCGAAGTGGGCGATCAGATCAGCGCCACCATCCAATCCTGGGCCGATCGGGAGCTGGCGCCCTGGCGCACCCAAAAATTGCGGCGCACGCAGTTGGAGCGACAGCTTTTCAATATCTCCGAGCGTCTGCCCAGCCATCGGCTCTACCGCTTCGCCGGCGGCAAGGTCGCCCTTCTGCCGCGCCCCCCGGGCACACCACCCAGCGCCATGCACGAAGATCGTGCCCAGCATTATTTGCGCTTCTTCCGTACCGTCGCGCCCCATCTCGCGGACGGCTTCAACGCCACGATCTGCCTTGGCGTTTACGACAAGATATTGGGGCCAAGGCTGCCCGTCTTCGGGTTGCAGCGCAAAGCCGACGAGGCCTGGTTGCTGATGCCGGATATCGACCTGCTGGTCGACGATTTCCACGAGGATCCTTCCTTCAAGGACACGGTGTCTTACGCGGCCAAGGTGCCGCGCGCCGTGTTTGCCGGCGGCACCACCGGCGGCGCGAACACGGTCGAAGGCATCCTGTCCGCGCCACTGCCGAGGATCGCCTCCGCCGCGTTCTTCGACGGCAGGTTGGACGTGGATTTTCGGCTGCCCCGCATCGTTCAATGCGCCGACGATGCGGCGCGCGCGCTGCTTGAGCGGAAGTTGTTTTGCCAGCGGCCGGAACTGCAATGGTTCGAGCAGTTCCAAAGCCGCTTTCTGATTTCCATGGACGGCAATGGCGCCACGTGCGCGCGCGTGGCCATTGCCCTTGCCAGCAATGGCGTGCTGCTGAAGTACCAGTCCGAGCAGATGCTCTATTACTTCGATGGTCTGGTGCCTCACGTGCACTACGTACCGGTTGCGGCCGATCAGGACGTTCTGGACATCCTGGCCGCCGAACGTATCGAACCTGGGCGCTATCTCCCCGTGGCCCAGGCGGGGCGCGCCTTTGCGCAAACCTACCTGACGCGCGCGCGCGTGACCGAATACATGGTGCGCTTGCTGAGCGGCTATGCCGCCATGCTGCAGGAGGGCGATGCCGCGCAACCCCGCACGCCGCCGCGCCGCGTCGTGGCTGCGGCGAGAAGTGCGGACGGCGCCTCCCATTTCAGCGAAACGCATGATTGGGTGGGCACGCCGGGCAGCGGCATCGCGCTGACATCCTTCAAGCTGCTGTGCCAGCCGCGGACGGAGACGCCGCGACTGTACTATCAAGCCAGCCTGGAGGGCGGAGGTTTCGCGCCGACGACCGCCGAGGGTGCCTGGTGTGGCGAAGATGCCCCAATCACGGGCATCCTGCTGGAAAACCCGCGCGATGCCGGGAGCCTGGACATCGCCATAGAGGCACGGTTCGTCGATGGCAGCGCGGCGGAAATGACGCAAATGGGCGTGGAATGCCGATCCGAGGCGGGCGGCGTGATCGAGGCCTTTCGCGTGCGCCTGGCATGACACGCTGCGCCTGGGCGGGAAGCGATCCGCTCTACTGCCGTTATCATGACGAGGAATGGGGCGTGCCCGAACGCGACTCGCGCGCCCTGTGGGAAAAACTGGTATTGGATGGATTTCAGGCCGGGCTCGCCTGGATTACCATCCTGCGCAAGCGCGAGGCGTTCCGCGCCGCCTTTGCGCAATTCGATCCGGAGATCGTGGCGCGTTTCGGGCAGGCGGATCGCGACAGGCTGATGGGCGATGCGGGTATCGTGCGCTCGCGCGCCAAGATCGAGGCGTCCATCGGCGGCGCCCAGGCTTATTTGAAGATGCGTGACACCGGCGAGGATTTTTCGGCCTTCGTCTGGAGTTTCGTGGATGACACACCAATCCAGAACAATTGGCCGCGGCAAGAGGATGTACCGGCGCAGACGCCGCTCTCGGCTGAATTATCCAAGGCGCTGCGCGCGCGTGGCTTTAGGTTTGTCGGGCCCGTGATCGTCTATGCGTGGATGCAGGCGACCGGTTTGGTCAATGATCACGTGCTCGGTTGCTTCAGGCATGAGCAGGTCAAGGTTGGGGGGACCGAGCCGGTCCCCCCAAGCCCCCCGTCATAAGTTTAGGCCGCGTGCTGTTCGGCGATGCGCCGGTAATGATCCTGCTTGCGTGCTTCGGCCTCCGGCGAGCGGTAGCGGCGC
>CAXUNZ010000325.1:0-3474 GCA_964252525.1 uncultured Acetobacteraceae bacterium | reverse complement strand
GACCAACGCCGGCACCATTGCCGGCGGCGCCGGCGGCGCGGCCGACGACCAAGCTGGCGGCGCCGGCGTCATCGTCTCGCCGGGCGCCACGCTCGACAACACCGGCACAATCCTGGGCGGGGCCGGTCCTGCGCCAAGCGGAAACGCGGGTGGCCTCGGCGGCTCGGGTGTGGACATTGACGGCGGCATTTTGGTCACGTCGGGCACCATCGCCGGGGGCGCCGACACGATGGGCGGCACGATGGGCGATGCAGTGAGCTTTACCGGGGGCGCGGGTACGCTGGTCGTGCTGGCGGGTGTCGCGTTCGAGGGTAACGTCACCGCCGATCCCGCGGCAAACGACGCGCTCGACCTCGCCGGCAGCCTGCACGGCACGCTGAGCGGCTTCGGCACGAGCATCACGGGCTTTTCGAACATCACCGCAAACAGCCACGCACATTGGGTTCTGCAAGGTGCCATCAGCGGCGCGGGTTCGATCGTGCTGGACAGCAGCGCCTATCTCGCCTTGACCGAAGGCACGGTGAGCATTGCCTCCATCGTCTTTGGCGCGGGTGGCGGCGAGACGCTCTATTTCGGAGCGCCCGCCAGCGCGAGCAGCACCCTGTCGGGTTTCAGTGCGGGCGACCGCATCGAACTGGCGAACACCCGTGCCAATTCGCTGAATTACGCAAATGGTACCCTCACGCTTTTCGGCGCCAACAACGTGGTGACCGACACACTGGCATTCTCCGGCCAATACACGGCCGCAGACTTCACGCTTCAGCGGGAGGGACAAACGACGGAAGTTGTTTACGCCGGCAGCAATGCCGCCTCGCCGTCACCGGACTTCATTCCGCAGATCAACGGACATGCACCACCCGTGTTTGTCGCTGCGGAGGCGATGCACATGGCCTTGTCACCCATTGAAGCAGCGCCGGTTCTGATGGCTTGGCTGCGTGCCTGATCAATCAGCGAACGGATCGCGCACCATAATCGTATCGTCCCGCTCCGGGCTGGTGGAGAGAAGCGTTACCGGCGCCTCCACCAGCTCTTCGATCCGCCGCACATATTTGATCGCCTGGGCCGGCAGATCGGCCCAGGACCGCGCCCCACGCGTGCTGTCCTGCCAGCCGTCCAGCGTCTCGTACACCGGCACCGCCGCCGCCTGAGCCCCCGGCGCCGCCGGCAAGTGCCGCACCATCTCCCTGCCGATCCGATAGCCCGTGCACACGCGCAATTCCGCTAACCCGTCGAGCACATCCAGCTTTGTCAGCGCCAAACCTTGAACGCCCCCCACCTTGACTGCCTGGCGCACCAGCGCCGCATCGAACCAGCCGCAGCGGCGCGCGCGTCCCGTCACGGTGCCGAATTCATGCCCGCGTTCGCCCAGCACGCGCCCCGTCTCGTCGTGCAATTCGGTCGGAAACGGCCCCGCGCCGACGCGCGTGCAATAGGCCTTGGCAATGCCCAGCACGAATCCCACCGCCGAGGTGCCGATCCCCGCGCCGGAGGCCGCCGTCGCCGCCACGGTGTTGCTGCTGGTGACGAACGGGTACGTGCCGTGATCGACATCCAGCATCACCGCCTGCGCGCCCTCGAACAAGATGCGCCTGCCGGCGCGGCGCAGCGCATCTAGCCGTTCCCACACCGGTTCGACAAACGGCAGCAGGCGCGGCGCCAGCGCGAGCAATCCATCCAGCAACGTGGCTTTTTCGAACACCGGCGCCCCCAGCCCCGCCAGCAGCGTGTTATGATGCAGCAGCAATTCATCCAGCTTGGCGGACAGCGTACCCGGCTCGGCCAGGTCGCAGGCGCGGATGGCGCGGCGCGCGACCTTGTCCTCATACGCAGGACCGATCCCCCGCCCCGTGGTGCCGATCTTGCCGGCGCCGCGGGCTGCTTCCCGCGCGCGGTCCAGCGCCGCGTGCAGTGGCAAAATCAACGGCGCGTTTTCGGCGATGCGCAACGTGTCCGGCGTGACGGACAATCCCTGCGCGGTGACGCGCTCGATTTCCGCCAGCAGCGCCACGGGATCGACAACCACGCCATTGCCGATGATGCCGAGCTTGCCCCGCACCAGCCCGCTTGGCAGCAGCGAGAGCTTATACGTCTGCTCACCCACAACCAGCGTGTGGCCGGCATTGTGCCCGCCCTGGAAACGCACGACGGCGTCGGCGCGGCTGGCGAGCCAATCGACGACCTTGCCTTTGCCCTCATCGCCCCACTGCGCGCCAATTACGGCAACGTTGGCCATTTCACCCAAGCCCTTGCAAAAGCGGATACTGCTGGAAAAAAGAACCGATATCAAAAAGCAAAAGTTCTTTGGTTCGTTCTTTCGAGAACGAACGCCTTCTAAACTTCCCGCACCTGACCACCCGCAAACACATGCGAGCAATCAAGCCGTCCGGCCTCCAGCGTCTCATCTCCGGTCGCCTCAAGCCCCATCACTGTCACAAATCCCGCCACCCGCTGCGCCGCCGCCACGCGCGCCGGCGTTCCAAAGGGCACATAGAGCGTCGGCCGGGCAGCCTGCGCCGGCGCAGCACGCAGCACAGCGTCCGCATAAAGCGTCAGCCCCGTTGCCGGCTCGCCGTCGGCGGAGAAATACCGCCCGCCGCGGCCCAGTTCCTCCGGCCAGCCTGGCGCAAACACGGTGATGGCCAGGCCCGTGTGATAGCGCAGGCCGCGGAATTCCACCGGGTCCACGGTCAGGCGCAGCTCCGGCGCGGCCTGGTTCACCAGCATCACCACCTCGGCGAGACGTTCGGCCAATGCCCGGCAGGCAGGGGGCAACGACGCCGCGCGCAGTGCGGTCAGAGCAGGCGCCGCAGGACCGGCGGCCATCAGCAGGCCGGTCAATAGGGGGGCCAGTGCGCCGCCGTGGGCGCTGACCGCGGCTGCGTCCTTACGGTCCAGCGCATGGCTCAGCGCGCGGCGAGTGGCGGTGGGGAAGTCCGCGCCATCCAGAAGCGTGGGCACCAGGTTCGGCAAAGTGATGTCCAGGCTCAGCGTGGTCAGCCCCACCGCGCCAAGCGCCTCTACCGCGGTCAGCATGATCTCCGCGTCCGCCTGTGCGCTGTCCGCTCCGATCAGTTCGATGCCGGCCTGTGCCACCTGGCGGTCCGCCGTGCCGGTGCCCGCGGAGGAGACACGAACGCACTGCCCCGCGTAACACAGGCGCAACGGCCGCGGCGCGCCGCCCAGCCGGGTGGACGCAATCCGCGCGACCTGGGGCGTCATATCTGGCCGCAGCACCATCATGCGATGGCTATCGGGGTCCATGATACGGAAGCTTTGCTCGGCCACGGCGCCACCGGCGCCGCGCAGAAAGGCGTCCTCGAACTCCAGCAGCGGCGGCTCGACGCGACGATAGGCGTGGGCGGAGAAGACGGCCATCATGGCATTTACGCTGGCCGCCTCGCCTTCCGCGTGGGGGGGCAACAGGTCTCGCAGGCCGGCGGGCAGCAGGGCAGGGTGGGGCGGCTCGTTCGCGTC
>CAXUNZ010000324.1:0-3494 GCA_964252525.1 uncultured Acetobacteraceae bacterium | reverse complement strand
GATGAGGACGGCTTCCGCCATGCCGCGACGGGTTTTTTCCGCGACCACGATGTTATCTACGAACTTCGGGCGCAGCTCTGGACCAATCCGGATACCCAGCCGATCGAGGATGCGTCGGTCGAGTGGTCGATTGAGGAGAGCCCCTACCGGACGATCGCGACCCTTCGCCTGCCGGCTCAAGACGCCTACAGCCCGGCCCGGCAGCGCTACTTCGACGAGGAGATGACGTTCCGACCCGCGAACAGTCTCTTGGCGCATCAGCCGCTTGGCAGCGTCATGAGGGCGCGCCTGCAAGTCTACCGTGCGCTCGCCGCCTTCCGGCAGCACGAGAATGGCGTCGCCGCAGCGGCGCAGCGCGACGTCGGCGAGGTGCCCACCTGACATGCCGCACGTGGGTTTTCGTCGGGTTTCTGGGAGTGGGGCATTGACCGGCAGGCGTAGACGGGGCGCGATGGCCGGTGGGCTCGTCGCAGGACTAGCATTGTCGGCGGTGATGTTGGTGGGAGAGAAGCTCAGTGGCAAGCCGTCGGAACTGATTGAGCTCGAACGCAAGACTGCCGCGAAACTCAACATCAAGACGCCGCCGTACGGAGTGCCCGCGACAACGACGGAACAGCTGATTACCCATGGCGGGCACCTCGCGCTCTCGGCTCTCGCCGGCCTAATCTACGCAGCCGGGGTGGACGAAGACGCCGACGATGCGCGAAGCGGTGCGATCTTTGGCATCGCCCTCTTCGTGGCCGCCTACGGAATCACGGGTCCCGCTCTCGGCGTTACACCCCTGCCCTGGCGCGAACGGCCATTGCGCGCCGTGCAACATCCTATCGTGCACACCCTGTTCGGGCTCACGATGGCGAGGTTTGCACGTCGCGGTGGAGCGATAGACGGCGATCCGCGTTCGCGCCTTCCTGAGATCGGATCGGCGCTCAGCCCGGCACGCGGTCCCACTGCCCCGTTTGCTCGTCCGTAGTCCACGACGAGCGCAGACCTCGCTTCGGTCAAGCGGTGTAATCCACCGATTTCATAGCCTGGCGGGATGGCAGGATCGATGGCTTTCAGGTTCCAAAGATCGACGACTGACCGCTTTCCTCGGTTGCGATCTCCGAAGCTGCCAATCCGCTATCGGCCAACATCAGCCATCAGGAACACACCCAACGGCCCGCGCCCGACCGATTACTCGCGCTACCGTCGTATGTGTCCAAGCGCATCCTCGCCTCGGCGTTGGAACACCCAGAGCCGTCAGTTCACGCGCTAGACCAACGAGCGTCGTCGTGCCGTCCCGGTGCATTCGCTCAATTTCAATCCGAAGGCGATGTGCCGTGCGGTCCGCCTGGTCCGCGCGAGCAGCGGCCGCAGCGCCCGCACAAGGCGCAGCCGTCGGCCGATATCCCCGGTCTCCGCCCAGCACGGCGCCACGCGCCTTTGCTGCCGCCAGCGCCGCCCGCGTCCGCTCACTGCACCCCAGCTGCGCAATGACGTTGACCTAGCGAAGGCATGCGGGCTGCCCGAATGACACATTGATCAGGCTGCCGGCGTAATCGAGAGGTTCTTTAGAGGCGCGTAGCGCGATCGCGCGCGGGTAGGATGGCGCTACGCGATAGTGAAAGGCTTGACGTGGGGTAGTGACTCGTCCAGTCGTTCCTGAACCCTCTGTTATCATGTGAAATGCCAGCACCCAGGCGGTGGTGCGAACTGTCCTAAACACGCCGCTAAACGCCTTCGGCCTTCTCTCACGAAAAACGTGAGATAATGTGCGACTCGGCACGGTTGGGATATTCAATTCAGCGAGGTATGACTTCCCGCGCCGGGGCAAAATTTGCCCGGGCAAAAAAGAACCGCAAATGGGGAAGATATAAATGCGAGTTTCAAAAGTTGTTTCAGTAGCAGCAATTGCAGCTGTAGCTGTGACTATGAATATGGGGTCGGCGTCGGCCGCCAAGAAGTGCAACATCGTCGGCACTTTTACGGACACCCTCGGCAGCATGGGGCAGTTTACCAGCGAAAAGGCTGGGACGGCGACCAACGCTGTGGCGTGTTCGACAACCTATAAGCTGACCGTCACCAAACTGAGCAACACTGTCCTGGATATCAAGGGCAAAGCGAAGAAGTGTGGTGCGCTCACCGGTGACTTCACGTTTGATGCGGGTAGCTGCACTACCGCGAGCGGAAGCCTGATCGTAAAGGGTCTCGGCACATTCAACGACACGATCACGATCATGAACACGGCCGTCAAGAGCAAGCCGGTCGACAACTCTGCTTTGATCAACGGCCTTAAGTAAAGCCGGCCTGCTGAACTGTTCAGCTAATAGGAAAAGGCCGGGGATCGATCCGCGGCTTTTTTCGTTCACCAGTCATCATGCGCCCCATCGCGCTGCCATTTCTCATATCTTTTTCCGCCTTGCCTGCCCATGGCGCTGTCACGCAGGACCAGGCTCTGCCTCTCTGCGTGCTACAGCCGGCGCTACAGGTTGCGGTCGCACCCGCCGCGCGGGAGATGTCCGCGGCCGATCAGAAGACGCGCGCCAGCGCCTGTGCTGCGGAAATGATCAAGCATCCAGATGCCTTTGACGTGCTAAACGACCTGACCGATGGCCCCGACAGGGATTGGCAGGCCGGATGGTATGCGTTCAACGTCACGTGCGCGCCGAACTTGTCTGGCTCCTGCGTTTCCGCGGCGATGCGCGCAAGAGGGGCGCGGCACTAGCCCGGGGCCGTATGTGGCCGACTAATGAGGTTGCGCTAGATTTTGTAGGCCGGACACCGATCGGTGCGTAACCAAGGCCGGGATAGCGTCCCGGCCCTTCTATTCATCTGCGCCCATTCTGGGGCGAATTCAAAGCCAGTGCGAGCCGTTCGGCAGGACAAATGCGTGATGCTCCACCGTTTCTCGCGAACCGCTCAAATCTGCGGCCCATCCGAACGGACGCGTGTCGTTCGTGCCGGTGTAAATCACCTCCGTGCCGCCATGCCCATCGGCCTTCAGCCCGAAATCAGCCTGGCTGTAGGTTCCGCTGAAATTCAGCGTATCGAGCACGTTGCCATGCGCGCCGAGCAAGGTCAGCGTACCGTTGGCATAGGTGAGCGAGGCCGCCTTGATCCCGGCCAGGTCGATGACATCGCCCGCGGCGAAGCCATAGATCGTGCTGCTGAAGGCATTGGGCTCGGCGATGAAGGCAATGCCGCCGCCCGCCTGGGCGAAGGTCAGCCGGTCGATGCTGACCTGGCCGGTCAGCGTCAGGCTGGCGCCGCCGCCGATGCCAAGGCCGCCAGTGCCCGAAATGGTGCCATTGAGCGTCCAGTTGGCGCCGGCATGCTCGCTGATTTGCGAAAATCCCGTAATCGAGCTGCCGAAGCCCGAAAGGGTGCCCGCGGCCGTTCCACCCAGCGCGAGCGTGTCGGCCGTGCTGGCGTTGCCCGCGATGGCGCCATCGAAGACGGCGCTAGGATCGATGACCAGGGTCGCCGCGGCCGCGCCGAACTGGATCGCATCGCCC
>CAXUNZ010000323.1:0-3517 GCA_964252525.1 uncultured Acetobacteraceae bacterium | reverse complement strand
TCTGAAGCCTTTCTATTGTATCTTTCCGTGGAGCGCCGCGCCTCACCGCTTACCGTCGAGGCCTACAGCCGGGACTTGCGTTTCTTCCTCGATTTCCTGATTGATCATCTCGGCGGAACACCCACCCTCGCCGACCTCGGCACGCTGCGCGAGGCCGATTTGCGAGCCTGGCTGGCCGCCGAGGCGGGACAGGGCCGCGGCAACCGCACCCGCGCGCGTCACCTTTCGGCCGTGCGCAGCTTCTTCCGTTTTCTGGCACAACGCCAAGGCGTGGATAACGCCGCCGCCCGGCTGCTGGGCTCGCCGCGCGTGACCCCGCCGCTGCCGCGCGCGCTAGGCGTGGCCGATGCGCGCGCGCTCGCCGCCGATATCGGCGATGCCAGCGACACGCCTTTCACCCGGACGCGGGACGTTGCGCTGTTCACGCTGCTTTACGGAAGCGGCCTGCGCATCGCCGAGGCACTCGCGCTGGACGTGGGCGAAGCGCCGCGCGCGGAACGGCCGCTGCGTGTAATCGGCAAAGGGTCGAAGGAACGCCTTCTCCCCGTGCTCCCAGCGGTGGCCGCGGCCACCGCGGCGTGGTTGCGCCAGCATCCTGGTGCGGCCGATCCGCGCGTCCCGCTCTTCGTCGGCGTGCGCGGCGAGCGGCTCAATCCGGGCGTCGCGCAACGCACCATGCGGAACTATCGCCGCCTGGCCGGCCTGCCGGAACATGCCACGCCGCACGCGCTGCGGCATTCCTTTGCCACGCATTTGCTCGCCAATGGGGCGGATCTGCGCGCCATTCAAGATCTGCTGGGGCATGCGTGCCTATCGACGACACAGCGGTACACGTCCGTGGACGAGGGCAAGCTGCTGGAGGTTTTCCACAGGACGCATCCCAAGGGCTGATGGCCTTGTGTCTGGCACAAATTATGGCAAGGAAGATTGGCGGTGCAGTGCATGGCCCTCCAAATCCCCCGTCTTTTTTTGCAAGTTCGTTTACGGAACCTGTTTGCGGGCGATGAGCGTGCCGGGGGCGAGGGTGCTTAGGCTATGATGCGCCAGAACCAGTTGCCGGCCCCCGTTTCGACGTGTCTGTCGAAACCTGCTTGTCTGAAGGCCGAAAGCATATTCAGGCAAGTGCCGTATATCATCGATCAAGACCTGCCCCCCGGAACGCATCACCCGGGCAATCTCGGCAATGGCCTTTCGGCGTTCCGCCTTATTGTAGATGTTGTGAATCGCGAGCGACGAGACCGCAATGTCAAACGAATTGCTGAAAATGGCAGATCGCGCATATCGGCCGTTTGGGTTTGAACGCGGCCGGAAACACCTTCACGGGCCGCATTCGCCAAAGCCGAATCGGGCCCGTTGCCGCTCAGCTCGAAGGGCAGGAGGCTGGAAACGTTCAGGGCGAGCAGCAGCCAACATGCCAGGGCGGCGAGGCACAGGTTTCGCACCACGGGTGGGGCGTTGAGCCCGTATGGGAATAGGCCAGGCGACGTGCAGGGCCGCATCGGTGCCGGCCGCCATGAACGCAACGACGACCGCACCAACCAGCGCAACGGCTACCGTGACCGCACGCTCAATACCCGTCTGGGATCGCTCCAGCTCGTTGATCGCATGCGATCAACCCCCAAGCTGCATCAGGGCAGCTATTTCCCGCCCTTCCGGGAAGCTCGCAAAACCAGCGAGAAGGCGCTCGTCGCCGTCATCCAGGAAGCTTGGATCGGCGGCGTCTCCACCCGCCGCGTCGAAGACCTGGTGCAGGCCATGGGCCTGGAGGGGATCGGTAAAAGCACGGTCAGCAAGCTGTGCGCCGAGATCGACGAACGCGTGCACGCCTTCCTCGATCGCCTCCGCGACAAGACACCCAAGCTGGCGGCCTTCATCGGCGCCAGCGAAACCGACGTGCTGTCATACATGGACTTCCCGGCGCAGCACCGCACCAAGATCCATTCCACCAACCCGATCGAGCGTCTCAACAAGGAGGTCAAACGACGCGCCGAAATGGTCGGCATCTTCCCCAACGAGGGATCCATTATACGCCTGATCGGCGCGGTGCTGCTCGAACAAAACGACGAGCGGCAACTGCAACACCGCTACATGCAGGTCGAGGCAATGGCAGATATTCGACTGCCGACCGTCGATGCCAATCCAACCAGCGTTGCCGCCCTGGCGCACTGACCAATGACCAACCCAAACCCGCACGCAATTTACACCACGTTGACGGACACTATCGTGGGTTTTGGGGTGGATGGCACATCTCGCACTAACCTTCCTTACCCCACGCACGGGCAGTAAGGAGCTAGATAAGAATGGCACTGACCCTCTCCGCCTACATCGCCCGCCAATTCACCCTTGCCGTGCTTGCCATGCTCGGCGGCCTGTGCGGCCTGGTCATGCTGTTCGACTACATCGAACTCCTGCGCCGCGCCGCCACGCGCCCGGACGTCTCCTTCGGCCTGGTCACCACCATCGCCCTGCTGCGCCTGCCCTATTGGCTGCTGCAGATCCTCCCCTTCGCCGTGCTGCTCGGCGGCATCGTCGCCTTCTGGCGCCTCACCCGCAGCTCGGAGCTGATCATCGCCCGAGCCTCGGGCCTCTCGGCCTGGCAGTTTCTCGCCGCTCCCATCCTCTGCGCCCTCCTCTTCGGCACCATTGCCACCATGGCGGTCTCTCCGCTCTCCTCGGCGCTCTTCCGTCGCTCCGAAACGCTGGACACGCTCTACATCCGCAAGACCGGCGGCGAGTTGGCGCTGAACGGCGGCCAGCTTTGGCTGCGCCAAGCCGACCATTCCCTGGACCCGCAGGGGGTTGCCCTTCTCCTGGCGCGCCAGGTTCATCTCGACGGCAAGCTCCTCACTGCCGAACAGCTCAGCGTCTTCCGCCTGGACGGTCAGGACCATCGCCTCAGCCGCGTCGAGGCCGATCACGCCCGCCTGACCACAGGCGCGTGGTTGCTGACCAACGTGCGCGCCTTCGGCGCCGACAACCTGCCCAAGCCGGCGGCACTCCTGCGCCTACCCACCGACCTGACCGTCGGGCGCATGCAGCGCAGCTTTCAATCGCCCGATACGCTCAGCGTCTGGGCGCTGCCCGGCTTTATCAGCACGCTGGACAATGCCGGCTTCTCCGCCGTCCGCCACCGTCTGCACTTCCAGGCGCTGCTCGCTTTGCCCCTGCTCTGCGGCACCATGGCGCTGGTGGCGGCCGGCTTTTCCATGCGCCCCACGCGTCGCGGCGGGGTAGCGCGCATGTTGGGCTTTGGTGTGGCTTCCGGGTTTGCTCTTTTCACCATCAGCAAGGTTGCCGAGGAATTCGGTCAGTCGGGCGCCTTGCCGCCGGTGCTGGCGGCCTGGGCACCGGCAGGCGCGGGGCTTATGCTTGCTCTGGCGTTGCTGCTGCATCTGGAGGATGGGTGAAAAAGAAGGAAGACCTGGGTGGGGCGTGCCGCCCCCCCCAGACCCCCCGTCATCAGTTCAGCCGGTACTTAAACTTTAGACGGGGGGTCTGGGGGGGATGGCCCATACCC
>CAXUNZ010000322.1:0-3529 GCA_964252525.1 uncultured Acetobacteraceae bacterium | reverse complement strand
CCCCTGTGCCTGCCCCGCCCGCCAGCCACCCACCGCGCAGCTCGCTCTTCACCGAGCCGCCGCGCACCGCCGCGCCGGCCCCAGCACCCCGGCCGAGCATCTTCGGGCGGGTCACAGGGGGCTGGCGCAAGCCGGCGGAGGCCGAGCCGCAACGCGCCGAGCCGCAGATGGAGGAGGCCGAGCCGAAAATCATGGTCCGGCAGGCCGGTCCGGACACCGAAGCGCAAGGCCTGGAAATCCCGGCGTTTTTGCGTCGTCAATCCAACTGAGAGCGAAAGCGGGGCGGGAGCGCAGAGACCGTGCTCCCACCGCCGGCCGTGCGCACAAAATGCTTTAAGATCAGCGTGTTCTACGGAAATAATCAGCAATAATGATTGACTCGCCGCGATGCTGAACCACGCATAGCTTACAAACTTCTGAATCGGCATTCCAAGCGGGGCCGGTTCTCAAGCGAGCCGGCGGCCGGATGGCACGCACAGGCTGGGGGTGGGCTGAATGGATGGGTTGCCGGAATCGTTGAGGCCGCAATCGGCTTCCACTTCCCAGCACACGTTGAAGTCGGCCATTTCCTGTGTGGGCGTCGGGCTGCATTCGGGCAAGCGGGTCAACCTCGGCCTTTCTCCGGGCGCCCCCGGCAAGGGAATTCTGTTTCGCCGCATCGATTTGGGGGCGGAGATCGGCGCGCGGCACGACAATGTCACGCAGACGACGCTGTGCACCCAGCTCGGCCGGCCAGACCGCCCCGAAGCGCGGATCGGCACTGTCGAGCATCTCATGGCGGCCTTTTCGGCCGCTGGGGTGGATAATGCGATCGTAACACTCGATGGTCCGGAAGTGCCGGTCTTCGATGGGTCCTCGGCGCCTTTCCTGTTTCTGATCGATTGCGCCGGCCTGGCCGAGCAGAACGCGCCCCGCCAGATTATGGAAATCCTCCGGCCCGTGCGTGTGGAGGCGACAGGCGGCGCTTTTGCCGAGCTGCGGCCCGGCGCGGCCGGCCTGGATATGGCCGTGTCGATCGACTTTCCCGCTTCTGTCATTGGCCGGCAGGCGCTCAGCCTCACGCTGTCTGGCCGCAGCTTTCGTGCCGAACTCGCCCGCGCCCGCACTTTCACGATGCTGGACGAGATCGAGGCGATGCAGGCCGCCGGCTTGGCACGCGGCGGCAGCCTGGCCAATGCGGTGGTCGTCGATGGCGCGCGGGTGCTCAATCCTGAGGGGTTGCGGGTGCGCGACGAATTCGTCCGCCACAAAATGCTTGATGCCGTCGGCGATCTGGCGCTGGCCGGCGGGCCGATCCATGGCAGGTTTGTGGCGCATAAGACCGGGCACGCGCTGAATAACCGCCTGTTGCGGGCGGTATTTGCGGACGCGGCCAATTGGCGTCTGATGGCAGCCGATGCTGTGGGTCGCTCCTCGCCGGCCATTTTGGCGCGCGCTGCATAAGGCATCGGCGAAGGCTGAGGGGGCCGGCACCGCTCCCCCCGCCTTTCTCAGTCACTTTGCCTGCTTGTCCTGCGTCTTGGTGGTGAAATCCGAGGCTTCGTGGCGCTCATGCAGCTGGCTGGCCGGCTCGCCGAAGGCGCGGTTGACCATGCGTCCGCGCTGCACGGCCGGACGCGCGCCGATCGCGTCGGCCCAACGCTGAACATTGACGTAGTCCTGCACCTGCAGGAACTCGCCCGCCTCATAGAGCAGGCCCTTGGCCAAACCGCCGTACCATGGCCAGACAGCCATGTCGGCAATCGTATACTCCGCCCCTCCCAGATATTCGTTGTCCGCCAGGCGCCGGTCCAGCACGTCGAGCTGGCGTTTCACCTCCATGGCGAAGCGGTCGATGGCGTATTCGATCTTGCTCGGCGCGTAAGCGTAGAAATGGCCGAACCCGCCGCCGAGATAGGGTGCGCTACCCACCTGCCAGAACAGCCAGGAGAGACACTCCGCGCGCGCCTGGGGTTCGGTCGGCAGGAACGCGCCGAATTTCTCGGCCAGATGCATCAGGATGGCCCCGGACTCGAATACGCGGATCGGGGTCGGCCCGCTTCGGTCCAGCAAGGCCGGGATCTTGGAATTGGGATTGACCGAGACAAAGCCGCTGCCGAACTGATCGCCCTCGCCGATGCGGATCAGCCAGGCGTCGTACTCCGCGCCCGTGTTACCCAGCTCCAGCAGCTCCTCCAGCAAAACCGTGACCTTCACGCCATTGGGCGTGGCCAGCGAATAGAGCTGCAGGGGATGCCGCCCGACCGGTAGATCCTTCTCATGCGTCGGCCCGGAGATCGGCCGATTGATGCTGCCGAACCGGCCGCCGTTCTCCTTAACCCAGGTCCAGACCTTTGGCGGTGTGTAAGCGGGGGCTTCGGTCATGTCTCAGGCTGCGTTTGAACGCTGGTCGATGGAAACATTCCTTGCACGCCTTTCCAACCGGGTGGGATGCGACAGGCGCTGAATGTTGGGAGGGTAGGTCCGGGCCTCAAGCCCAAAGAACGACGGGCGTCGCGGGCCGACCCCTGGCCTTCTCTGCGCCGCTTGCATATTTACCCTCCATGCCCCCTGTCGCCACGCTCGCCCGGCCCGCGCCCGTTGCGTTTGCGCCCATCCGCCAGCCGGTCAAGCCGCACACCCATACATTTCGCGTGGTCAGCGACTATGCACCGGCGGGCGATCAGCCCACGGCGATTGGCGAGCTGACGACGGGACTGGAAAATGGCGAGGTGAACCAGGTGCTGCTGGGCGTCACCGGGTCGGGCAAGACCTTCACCATGGCCAAGGTGATCGAGCGTGTGCAGAAGCCCACGCTGGTCTTGGCGCCGAACAAGACGCTGGCCGCGCAATTATACGGCGAGATGAAGAGTTTTTTTCCCGACAATGCGGTGGAATATTTCGTCAGCTACTACGACTACTACCAGCCTGAAGCCTATGTGCCGCGCACCGACACCTATATCGAAAAAGATTCGCAGATCAACGAACAGATCGACCGCATGCGCCATGCCGCCACGCAGGCGCTGCTGGAGCGCAATGACGTCATCATCGTCGCCTCGGTCTCCTGCATTTACGGTATCGGTTCGGTCGAGACCTACTCGCGCATGGTGGTCAAGCTGGAGAGCGGCGGCAAGATCGACCGCGACACGCTGGCGCGCGCGCTGGTCGAGCTGCAATACCGGCGCAACGACGCGGCATTTCAGCGCGGCACGTTCCGCCTGCGTGGCGATAATGTCGATATCTATCCTAGCCATTACGAGGATCGTGCCTGGCGGGTGACGCTGTTCGGCGACGAGATCGAGAGCATTGAGGAATTCGATCCGCTGACCGGCGAGCGCAACGCAATGCTCGGCGAGATCAGCGTCTATGCCAACAGCCATTACGTGACACCGCGGCCGACGCTGACGCAGGCGATGATTAGCATCAAGGCGGAACTGAAGGAGCGGCTTGACCAGCTTGTCGCCGAGGGCAAGTTGCTGGAGGCAGAACGACTGCAGCAGCGCACGACCTTCGACCTCGAAATGATGGAGACGACAGGCGCGTGCAAGGG
>CAXUNZ010000321.1:0-3542 GCA_964252525.1 uncultured Acetobacteraceae bacterium | reverse complement strand
AGCCATTATCCCGACCAGCGAGCTGGCCGAGCGGCGCGTGATGAAGCCTTCGGAGGCTGCCGCCTGGGCGGATGTGGTGATGGTTCTGACGCCTGATGAGGGTCAGGGCGATTTGTATCGCGACCATTTGGCCAGTCATATGAAGGAGGGTTCGGCGCTGGCGTTTGCGCACGGGCTGAACATCCATTTCAACTTGATCGATCCGCGCCCTGATCTGGATGTATTCATGATTGCACCGAAAGGGCCGGGACACACGGTGCGCAGCGAGTATGAGCGCGGCGGGGGCGTGCCGTGCCTGGTGGCGGTGGCGCAGAACCCGTCGGGCAACGCGCTGGAGATTGCGCTGTCTTATGCGAGTGCCATTGGCGGCGGCCGCGCGGGCATCATCGAGACGAGCTTCAAGGAGGAGTGCGAGACCGATTTGTTCGGCGAGCAGGTGGTGCTGTGCGGCGGCCTGACCGAACTGATCAAGGCGGGGTTCGAGACGCTGGTTGAGGCCGGATATGCACCGGAGATGGCGTATTTCGAGTGCCTGCACGAGGTCAAGCTGATCGTCGATCTGATCTATGAGGGTGGTATCGCCAACATGAATTACTCGATCAGCAACACGGCCGAGTATGGCGAGTATGTCACGGGGCCGCGAATCATTACCGATGAGACCAAGGCCGAGATGCGGCGCGTGCTGGCGGACATCCAGTCGGGGCGGTTCGCGCGCGACTGGATTTTGGAGAACAAGGTCAATCAGGCGAGCTTCCGCGCGACGCGGCGGCGCAACGCGGAGCATCCGATCGAGAAAGTGGGCGAGCGGCTGCGGGCGATGATGCCGTGGATTTCGAAGAACGCGCTGGTGGACAAGGCGCGGAATTGAAAGAGGTGGGCGACAGGGCCGGTCCGCCCAGACCCTCTACCGCACGTGTAGCGGTCTGTTGCCGCATGAATGTTTCGGCCAGCGTTCGGGGAAAAGGCACTCTCCTCCAATCCTTGATGACTCACGTCTCTAGATTACCACTTAGATGCTGCACATGTAGAATCTCCAAACAAGCTTCCTGGAACGGCCGACGCAGAGCGCCGCGGCTTCATCCATATCGAAGGTCGGCGGATAGGTTGCGCATCGCTTTTCTCGGCAGTCCGCAACGGGTCCGTATCGTCATAGACCACGTAGTCCAACGATCCTCCGGCGAAGCCGTAGCTCCAATCTCGCAGGACGATGAGCCGGTCGCCGCTGGCTTCACCACTCGTCATGATCTTGACGGCAAACAGCGGCATATCTATGCACAAATGCAAGATAACAGCAGCAAAGAAGAAAAGGTGAGGGTATTTGACGACAGCATAAACTGCCGCCGCAGCCGGTAGAAGCGCAGGGGCTGGCGAAACAGAAACACGAACAGGCCGAACGCCAGAGCAAACGGCAGCCACCACAAAAACGCGTTCGTCAAACGCGCGATCGTAACACACAGCACGACGGCGACCATCACGATGGCAGCGGGCCAGACATAACGCCACAGGCGTCGCGGCAGCCCGGCGATGTATCGCGCACTTGCCGGTCTCATGCTGCTGTGCCTCTCAACGAGAATGATGAGGACATTGGCGAGTCATGCCAACCTCCGCCGGCATCGACCACCAAGGGTAGTTGGTGCGGATGGTTCTTCTCTGACCCCCGCATGCACCAACGGTAGCTCCCACCGACCCCGGCCTCGCGCCGGCTGATCGAGACTGCTTTGCCGCGGCAACCCGCCGCCCTGTGTCCCCCAGACCCTCATTACGGAAAAAAAAGCTGACGGGCAGCAACAATCATGCCCATAGGGGCTGGCGCTGGCGCAACCCGCCCCCTATGCCGTCCAGGCGGAAGCGCAACCTCCGTTCACCTCTGTTTTCCCTTATTGGAGACCCCATGAAGCTCCCCCTGATGACCGCGGCCGTGCTGGCTGCCGCCCTGGCCGCCTCGCCCGTCCTGGCGCAGACGCCGGCGCCCACGCCGACCCCCGCGCCCGCCGCTCCTTCCACCCCCGCGCCGTCCGACACCGCGCCTGCGGCTTCCGCGCCCGATGCCTCGGCGCCGTCCGACACGAGCACGACGCCCAAGAAGACGACCCATCACAGCCACCACAGCCATCACCGGTCGCATCACCACTCGACGAAGTCCTCGTCCTCTTCTTCGTCCGGTGACGCGTCGGCGCCGGCCGACACCAGCTCGGCCCCGCCCGCTGACACCTCGGCGCCGAAGTAAGCTGGCGTCATGGCCGGTGCATCAGGGCGCCGGCCTCAACGATAGGAGCCTTTCCGGCGGAAGCCACCGCGCCTCCGCCGGAAACGCCTTGCCCGTTTCGCCTTCATCGCCTATGCCGAACCTCATGGCTCGCCGGTCGCATCTTCATGATTTGGCAAGCGCCTTCGCGCTTTGCTCCGCCGCGCCCTTTCGCCTCCTTCGACTTATCCGCCCCTGAGCGGGACTGCCTGACCAGCCCGGCTGCGTCGGTGCGGGCGCTGCAGGGGATAACCCGGATCATCAGGCAGGCCATGCCCCGCTGACCTTGAAGAGCGCGCGGCACAGGATCGAGGACCAAGCATGAGCATCGAGCACCCCAGCTTCGGCCGCATGGACGAAGACCGCGTCATCGTCTTCGACACGACGTTGCGCGACGGCGAGCAATCCCCCGGCTTTTCCATGAACATCAGCGAGAAGGTGCGTCTTGCCCAGGCGCTTGCCGAACTTGGCGCCGATGTCATCGAGGCCGGCTTTCCCATCGCATCGCCAGGCGATTTCGACCGGGGGGGGGCCATTGCCGTGGGGGTGCGGGGCCGGGTCATCTGCGGCCTCGCCCGTTCGGCGCCGGGCGACATCCTGCGCGCCGCCGAGGCCGTGCGCCGCGCCGAGCGCAGCCGCATCCACACCTTCATCAGCACATCGCCGCTGCACATGAAGCACAAATTGCGCATGGAGCCGGAGGCCGTTCTGGACGCCGTCACCGCGTCCGTGACGCTCGCCCGTCGCCACACGGCGGATGTCGAATGGTCCGCCGAGGATGGCAGCCGCTCGGATCACGATTTTCTCTGCCGCTGCACCGAAGCGGCGATTGCCGCGGGCGCCACCACGATCAACATCCCCGACACGGTCGGCTACGCGGTGCCCGAGGAAATCTTCGCCATTTTCACCATGCTGCGCGCACGGGTGCCCGGCGCGGATCGCGTGGTCTTCTCCGCGCACAACCACAACGATCTCGGCCTTGCGGTGGCCAATACGCTGGCCGCCATGCGCGCCGGCGCGCGGCAGGTCGAATGCACCATCAACGGCATCGGCGAGCGTGCCGGCAATGCGGCGCTCGAGGAGATTGCCATGTCTCTGCGCACGCGCCAGGATTCGCTCTCGCTCCGCCTCGGCATCGTCACCGAACGCATTCTGCGCACATCGAAACTGCTCGCCACCATCACTGGTTTTGACGTGCAGCCCAACAAGGCCATCGTCGGCCGCAACGCCTTCGCGCATGAAAGCGGCATCCATCAGGACGGCATGCTGAAAAACGCGCAGACCTACGAAATCATGA
>CAXUNZ010000320.1:0-3555 GCA_964252525.1 uncultured Acetobacteraceae bacterium | reverse complement strand
ATCTTGCCGGCGTCATCAGGCAGCAGGCGTGACCATTCACTCGATTCCCCTGGCCATCCCCCCCAGACCCCCCGTCGATTGTAAAGGTCTTGCTTAAATTGATGACGGGGGGTCTGGGGGGAATGGCACATTCCCCCCCAGTCGTTCATCTTCAAGGAGCTTCCCATGCCGAAAAAACTCGAAGGCAAAGCCGCCTTCGTCACCGGCGGCTCGCGCGGCATCGGCGCCGCCATCGCCCGCCGCCTCGCCGAGGACGGCGCCCGCATCGCCTTCACCTACACCAAGGGCGCGGACGCCGCCGCCAACACCACCCAAGCCATTGAGCAAGCCGGCGGCCAGGCCCTCGCGATTGCGGCCGACGCCACCAACGCCCAGGCCGTCCACGCCGCCATCGAACAGGCCGTCGCCAAATTCGGCGGCCTGACATCCTGGTGAACAACGCCGGCACCGCCATCCCCAAACCGTTCGAGCAGGCCACGATCGAGGAGCTGGACCACGTCCTCGCCCTGAACATCCGCGGCGTCTTCATCGCCACCCAGGCGGCGCTGAAACACATGGGGCAGGGCGGCCGCATCGTCATGATCGGCTCCTGCGTCGGCGAGCGCGTCGTCACCCCCGGCCTGGCCGCCTACGCCGCCACCAAGGGCGCGGTGAAGATGTTCGCCCAGGGCCTGGCGCGCGAGGTCGGCCCGCGCGGCATCACGGTCAACACGGTCCAGCCCGGCCCGATCGACACGGACCTCAATCCCGCCGGCAGCGAGTGGGCCAGCACGCAGACGGCGTCGACCGCGCTCGGGCGCTACGGCCGCGTGGAGGAGGTGGCGGCGCTGGTGGCGTTCGTGGCCTCGCCGGAAGCTTCGTATATTACGGGCGCGAATTTGACCGTGGACGGGGGGACGAACGCGTAGGCGCGTCGCGGAAGAAGGCCAGGGGCGCTGCCCCTCGCCACCGGCGCTTGAACCGGTGGCGCTTTGGTGACGAGCCCCGCTGGAGGCAGGGCCTCCAGACGTCTGTCAAGTAGTCTTTGTCGCAGGTTCATTTGGGACAATTTCAGACAAGCACAGAGGAGCCACGCAACATACACCCACTATGAGAGCCTTTGGCGTTTTTATCGGACTTGCGAACTGACGTGGACAGCTCGGCAAAACACTTCGGCAATCATGTTGGACGTCACAGACCGTGATATCGCGAAACTCAGTGACGCCGATTTCCGATTTCTTTTTGCGCTCCTCGTAGAGGCAACGCCCACCGTAACACTCTCCCCGCTTGCGCTGTGACCTGGTGAGGCGACCAGAGTGCGCCGGACGGCGGCCCAGCTGCATCGATAAGCTATGCCTCGCATGACTTCGATTAGACCGAAACAAAGCCGGTGCCGCCGTCGATACGGACACGGGTCCCAAAAGGTTTGCTCAGGTCTGCAAACCTTTGAAGGATCGTCTCCGCATCTGATCTGGACGGCTTGACGGGCACGCCCGAAAGTACCGTGGGAATGCCCCCGCCATCGCTTACATCCGGCTTATGAGTAAAGGGGTGCAGTTCAACCGCCGCGAGCCGGCCGGCTTGGTAGTCAAGCGTCGCGACGGCGCCGCACGGTTCCCATTCGCTGAAATAACCACCCGCCGGAGCCAATGGCTTGGCATAAGCGTGCCAAGCCGCATTTCCATCGGCGGGCAGGGCATGCTCGATGGGGACGGAAAGACCGGAGGCAAGCCGGCTGTAGTACTCGCGAGGATGGCGCGTAATGTGGCTTGCCATCAAGAAAAAGTCACCAGGATCGTAGAAGATCGGCTTTCCTTCATACAACTCTATGCCGCGGATCGGTGCATGAGCGCCTTGAGCAACGACGACATCCGCACCCGCATGGATGGCCGAGCGCGCGAAGGCCGGCATAAAGGGCGGCGGTATCGTCAGCGAGCCGGATAGGATGTCCCACTCGTGATTATGAACATGCACGATAACAATATCCGCATTCGCTTTAGCATTCCGAATCGACCGAATGTTGGCGGCGACGTCATGCTCGTCGAGGATCATTCGGCTTCCGGGCTCGTCCGTCACGTAATAGCGGGTCATAGAGTTGTGCAGCCCAGGCGGATTGACCTCCCACATGTCAGGTCCGATCTGGGCAACCCACAACCCTAGCGACTTGGACAGCGCCACAACGCTGTCGATCGTCCTTCGGTCCACAGCGAAGTGGTAGCCCAGCGGGTTAAGGCCCGGACGCGCGGCGACCCCATCGAACGGATCGCTCGCGCGACTTTCCCGTGTGGCCGACGTGGACATCGACACAAGTGCTACCCGCGCCTCAGCGCAATCGACGTAGGCCGCCGCGCGTGCCTCGGCAAGGGTGTCGCCGGTACCGGCATACACAACACCTGCAGCCTTCAGGGCCGCGTGGGTTGATGCCAATCCGCCGCGGCTGTAGTCAAGCGAATGATTGTTGGCGGTGGCGACGAGCCGCGCGTTAAGCCATCTCAGTTCCTCGGCGATCACTGTCGGGGAGCGCATGGCAACCAAGCCGGGCTCCGCGCTCGGCCACACTCCAGCACCGATGAAGTCGTGGAGCACCGTTTCGCAGTTTATGAACGCCAGATCGGCGTCGCGCAACACTCCCAGGATTGCCATTGCGCGAGGGTCGGAAAGCTGTGAGATCGGCCTTGTAATGATGGCGTCGCCGGCTATCGCTAACCTCATTCAGCGCCTCCCTGCATTTCGAAAAGAGCGACTTGGTCGCCCAAGAGATAGTTGTGAACGTAGCACGCCATTTAACCGTGCCTAGACGCTGTTGAACCACAATGCTACGGAAAACGCACAAAGAGACGGCCCAGCGCGCCTATTCGGCCAGCCAGGGCCGGCGCACAAGAAAGTGGATCAACTGCTCGAGTTTGAGGAGATACTTATGCAGTTGCGCGCATTTCGAACAGCGATGACGAGAGCAGATTTAAATCTTCAGTTTGATAATAACACACCCGTTTTATCTCGCTGACAACGAATTCGCGCCCGCGATCGGCGATGCCGGGCCCAGATCATGTGCTTGGATGCTGTTGACCCGTTGCGCTTCAAGTGACGACTTCCTGCGACATGGCATCAAGTACAAGGGTCTTGGTCTCCAATAAGGCGGCGCCGCCCGAGCCCGCCTTCGCCGCTCTGGCCCATACGGGGGGCCTTTGCGAGACGCGGAATTCGATAAGCCGCATCCTTGGTGAGTACGTCACCTACAAGCCCGAAGCTCGTGCCATTGGCGAGGCGAATAGCGTTGTCACGAGCGTCGATTGTAAAGTCCAAGATGGAACTCCATAAGTCTGTTGCAATCATCTGATCTCCGCTTTGCAGCCTTAACTCATGAGAACGGTCAACGACTGATCGCACAAATGCAAAGCGAACGCCGTTGGAGGACGAGAGGCGCGAGCAAGAAAACAACGATTGGTTAAACTCCAGAGCGCAATCCACACCATTTTCGCTTGGCCGTACCCCCCACACCACGCTCCCCAAATCCCCACTTGCCACGTTCCCGTTCCGTTCGCTACCCTGCTCATCATGCACACCCCCGCCCGAACC
>CAXUNZ010000319.1:0-3571 GCA_964252525.1 uncultured Acetobacteraceae bacterium | reverse complement strand
ACGCTGTGGGAGCGATGCGGCCTTGTCAAAAGCGAACACTAACGCCAGCAACATACTCAAACGAGTTTGAGGCGCGCGTAAGGCCAAAAAACACACCGCCATCGATGACAATGTTCTTGCCTATCGGTCGTGTGAAGCCGACATCGATCGTTTCTTGGCAGCGGCTTCGTCCAACGACTTCGGCCCGATACTCCAAATAGACGTCGGCATTGGCGACGAGAACGCGAGCGATCGACACTGCGGGCTGAATACCCGCGACGTAGGCAGTGTTATGCTCATCGCGGGCCAGTTCCGGGGTGAGTTGAAGTCCGAGACGAAAGGCTCCTGGCAGGTTAATGGAAAATGGAAGATTTATGGCAGCCTCAACGTGGCCGTTGCCGAGCCGACTGCCTGAGGTCGCGAGCTTGACTTGAGGTTGCACGGCGAGCGCGGTGGCCCAGATATTGTTGGAGCCAGCATCGCCCCAAATGTTCAGCTTGCCGCCAACAGAGGTGTCACCGACGCCGTAACCGGCAGGACCATCCTTAAACAAGGTGGTGGCGACATTCATCTCCAGGTTGGCGAGAACGCCGAGCCGGACGTTGACCTCTCCGGTTGCGACCGCATTGCTACTCGTGTCACTCCACTCGCGCGTGAAATCGACAAGACCGGTTTCGATTTGTACGTGTCCCGCATCGAGGGTGTTGGGCGTGTTGACGACGTTCGGACGGTCCGTGTCCATGTCGCGCACGTCACTATCCGGCGTTGGATCAAACAGGGAATAGGCTGCCGCCGGCTGGGCTTGCGATGGCATGTCCGCAGGAGCGGCAAGAGCAACCGGAGATTCGACGATACCAGTCAACGCCGTTCGTGCACATCGCTTAGCTAAACGGCAGGCCAGTAACGTCAATGCCTATGGTTTGAAGCAGCAGGAGGACATTGAGAGCCAGCACGACCATGGTGCCTATGACAGCGCCGGCGTGCGCGACGGAACCTGTCGCATAATCGCCCATCACGTCGCGGCGGCGACTCAGGATCAGCAATGCGATCACCGGAACAGGCAGCACGAGGCTGAGCACGACCTGACTAATCACAAGCGCATCGGTCGCATTGTAGCCCAATGCGATCACCGCAAAGGGCGGAAGCATCGTGACCAGACGCCGCACCACGATCGGGATACGGCGCCGCAGGAAACCTTGCATGATGATTTGGCCGGCCATGGTGCCGACGGTGGAGCTTGAAATGCCAGACGCCATCAGAGAGAGCAGAAAGACGCCGGCGGCGCCGATGCCGAGCAGCGGCACGAGCGTGTGATAGGCTGCCTCGATTTCGGCGACATCCTGGTGGCCGGCATGGAACGCCCGCGCGGCCATGGCGACCATCGCCATGTTGACAAGGCCGGCGACGCTCAAGGCGATGATTGTTTCCCGGTTCGAGAATCGTATCAGCTTTCGCCGTTCGGTCTCGTTGCGAGCGGGCGCTCGGGCCTGTGTGAGGCTGGAGTGTAGGTAGATCGCGTGCGGCATCACGGTAGCACCAATGATGCCGACGGAAAGTGTGACGGCGTTGGCGTCGGGTAGCACCGGAACGAGCGAATGACGAAGCGCCGCTCGCCAATCCGGCGGCGCGATCACGAGCTCAACCATGTAACAGACCGCGATCAGCGACACGAGGCCGCCGATCACCAACTCCATTGGTCTGAAGCCCTGAGTTTCAAATAGCAGCAGCGCGTAGGTGATAATGCCGGTCACGACCATGCCGGCGAGAAGCGGCAAACCGAGTAGCAGAGAAAGCCCGATAGCGCCGCCAAGGAACTCGGCAAGATCGGTTGCCATGGCGGCGATTTCGCTCGCCACCCACATCGCCATGACGACGGCTCTGGGGAAATGATCGCGGCTAAGCTCGGCGAGGTTGCGGTTGGTGACGATCCCGAGCTTGGCCGACATGGCTTGGAACAGCATGGCAATCAGGTTGGCCGCGAGAACGACCCAAAGCAGCGCGTAGTTGTAATGCGCGCCAGCTTGGATGTTGGTCGCGAAATTGCCGGGGTCCATGTAGGCGATTGAGGCGACGACGGCAGGACCGGCAAACAGCAGGCCCGAGCGCTTGCCGAGACGTCGGCCGTCGAGCACCTCGCGGATGGCCGCCGTCGTCCGGTTACTAAGGGTATCGGGGCTTGGGTTAAGCTCCATGTCTCCGCCGCGGCTGTAAAGTGTAGCCAAGACTACGGTGTGGAGGATGTGCTATCCTGTGCTGGCATGCAATCCCAACCTCGCTCACGAACGGAAGAGGAGCTTGCCTCGGCAATGCCCGAGGAGCCGGCGCAAGCGCGGCGGTTCACGCAGGCACGATCGGCGCGAGCGACCATACAGCAGGAGGACTACCTCGAACTCATTGCGGACTTGCTATTGGCGCATGGTGAGGCGCGCATCACGGAGATCGCACGCCGGCTCGGCATCACACATCCAACGGCTCACAAAACCATCGGGCGTCTCAAACGCGAAGGGCTGGTCATGTCGCGCCCATACCGGGGCGTGTTCCTGACACCGGCAGGCGAACACCTGGCGGAACGTGTCCGGGCGCGGCACCGACTGGTTGTTGACCTGCTGCTCGCGGTGGGAGTGCCGACGGAGGTTGCCGAAGTGGACGCGGAAGGGATCGAGCATCATGTTTCGGATGCCGCGCTGATGGCAATCGAACAATTTCTGAAAGCGCGCCGTACTCCCTAAACGGTGGCTGGCAAAGATGATGAGGCCAACTTCGCGCGCATGCTCCCTCAAATCGGAAACCCCCCAATAGCGTGCACGAGTCTAATTTCGTCGGACCTTATATCAAACATCAGTTTCAACGCCGCTTGGCATTACTGCACATAAAACCGGAACAGCTCGGCGTGGATGATGACCGCCGGCGCTGCAATCGCCGCGACGATGATTGCGGCCCAGGCGGGTTTGCGTAAGAGCGCCAGAGGTCGCCATGGCAGGGCGAGGGCGGCGATCAGCGCGGGCGCGGTGAGGTAGCGGCCGAGGATACCGGTGACCTCGTTCTGGCCGGGCCAGGTCCAGGTGAGATATTGCAAGATGAAAATTGTCGCGATGGCGAACACAATGCCGGCGACAGGCAGGGCGCGCGGGCGCGCGGCGGTGTGGCTGGCCAGCGCGGCGAGGAGGAGAACGCCACTTTGCGCCTGCATGTAGGGACGCGGCACGGGTGTGTCCGTCCAGCCGAGCACGCCGATGAATTGCGCCCAGAGCGGGCCGGCATTGTGATGGATGGTGCGAAAGATGATGGGCAGGATTTGGCCGGGATGGCCAAGCAGGTAGGCGAGTTGGCGGGGCATGTCGGCGCCGCCGAGCTTGACCGAGACGTGCAGGGCGATGGTGAGGCACCAGGCGAGGACCAGCGATGCGCCGGTTGCGAGAAGGATTACGGTCCTGCGCGTGGGTTTCGGGTCCAGGAGGGGCAGGATGAGCAGGAAGCCCGCGTAGGGAGGGCGTGCGGCGGCGACGCTTATGAGGAGGGCGGTGATCAGGATGGCCTCGGCGCGGGTGGCGGCGCGGTGGGCGGTGGTGATGCGGTCGGTCAACGCCATCGC
>CAXUNZ010000318.1:0-3583 GCA_964252525.1 uncultured Acetobacteraceae bacterium | reverse complement strand
TTTTTACCGGCTGGAAACCGCCGCCGAGGCGCTGGCGCTCGGGCTGGAGGAATATCTGGACGGCGACGGGTTGACCGTCATCGAATGGGCGGACAAGTTTCCCGGGCTGCTGCCGCCCGGCACGTTGCTGACCGACAAGATGCGGCGCGTGCAGGCGAGCGTGGCGGCCGATGGCAGCGTGGTGTGCGGCTCCCACCGCGGCTCCATCCACAAGGTGGGGGCTGCGGTGCAGAACGCGCCGAGTTGCAACGGCTGGATGTTCTGGTTTGTCGAGCGCGAAGGCACGCTGGTGCCGCTCGACAATTTTCGCGGGCCGCCTGTGAGTGGCTGAGGTTCGGGGAGCAATGCCTGCCCCTATATACTTTTTCTGCTCACGCGGCGAGTCTCCGCGGGTCCGGCCCAGCCTTCGTGCTTTGATCGTGTGAATATGCGCCGAGCGGCTGCGGTTATTTGATCGGTCGCGCGACAAGCCCGACTTTGGCGTTCTTGCTTGTGACTGCGTCGCCGACAATCAAGCCCTTATCATTTATGCCGATCAAAACCGTGTCCGCGTCTTTCGGATCGGCAATCGGATCGGAGTATGAACCGCTCGACATATGGTAGGTGAAACCTTGCTCGACCCCCGCCGAGTTCGTGAAATTCCCGACCAGGATGCCATTGTCGTTGATGGCATGCACCGTCGTCCTTGCCGCATTCGGATAGGCGATCTGCGTGACTGTGCTACCCGCTACAAGGTAGTTGGTGATGATGTTGTGACCTGCATCGAAGCTTTGCAACGTCAAATCGCCAGCGTCATTGACCCCGGCGGCAACAAGGTAGTCCGCGCCTGAGATGCTGATGTCGGTCTGCTTGTTTCCACGCAGCGTGAAAGCGACCAAATAGCCGTTCACATCCGCATAATTTCCTGCGATGATCTTCCCGTTGGGACTGATGGCGTTCAACTGGGTGCCGCCATTGGCCGCGACGCTGCCTGTGGCGGTGAAGTCTGAATACGCTCCCGCCGCGAAGATAAAGCCGACAGCGGTGTTCTGGTCGGAGGCCGGAACGTAGTAGCCGACGATCTTGCCGCCGTTATCCAGACCATAGCATTGTGTGAAGGTGCTGTTGGGATCATCGATCGGTGTCGTATTGGTCTTCTGAATGAGCGCGCAGGACGTGGCCTCGGCGGCGGTTGTCACCTCGGTGAGAATGTCCCGAGAATTGTTGACACCCTCATAGATCTGTGAACCGCCCCGTGGCCCCGGGAATGTCTTGAATTTGTATTGTGCCAGTGCCGGCGTGCTGGCCGCTTCGGCCAAGCCCAGGATCAACGCAAGTCTGAACGCAGTATTGAGACGAGACATGTTGAACACCTTCAGGTTGCACGAAGTGACTTTTCGCAAACACCCGCAAGCGGCGTGGAATGATGCTGGCGTCTGTTTCAATCACGACCGCACCGCGCTTACGCGAATCACGGGCATGCATCAAGGCGCTCCCAATCTCATCTTTAAGCGCTCACCCCTGCCCGGACCGGCAGCCCCGTTCCGTTCTCAAGCCGCGCTCGCGCCTGAGGGCCGGTAGCCCAGGTTTTCGTTAGGAACAGGTACGACGTGCGAGACCGTTTCCGCAAGGCTGGCCAGCCGCAATTCGTGGTCGTGCTTTTCGCCCAGGGGAAAAAGATAGGCAAAATAGGCGCCCACCAGCGTGCAGCCGGTCACCGCACAGCAATAAGTCAGCACCAGATTGTGCAGCACGTCGGGGCCGACCTTGCCAGGCGCGGCGCCCAGAGGAAATCCTACAAGCGTCAGAATGGCGCCGGACAGGTATAGACCTAGGCCAGAGACGCATTTTTGCATGAAGAAGGAACCGGCGAAGAACAATCCCTCCGTGCGTTCGCCTGTGCGCGTCTGTGCGTCCTCGACCACATCCGACATCATCGAGGCGCCGAGAATGGACGCGCCAACGCCGAAGGCGGTGGCGACAGCGGTGAAGACCATGAGGATCGGAATGAGCGCGGCATTGCCGTTGCCCGGCATCAGGTTGACGTACCTCAAACCGAACGGAGCAATGGAGACGAACGGGTAAAGCACGGAGGCAAGAACCGTGGCACGGCGCTTGCCCAAGCGTTGCGACAGCGTGGAGGCAAGCAAAAAGGCCAAGGCGACGCCGGCGAGCAGGGTACATGCCAATAACGCCACGAGCGTAGCAGGAAACGCCCAGTAGTATGTGTTGATATAGGTGCTCAACGCGAAGGTCAGTCCCTGTGCGGTGAATCCGAAAATGCCGGAGATGAGCAGCATCAGAAAAGCCCGGTTACGCAGCGCGCCGACAACGCCCGTGAAGGTGTCGCGCAGGCGGATTTGTGTCGGTGACGCAGCGGGCAAAAACTTGATTTCCCGATGCGTGAAGAGCGCGGATGCCAAAATCGCCAAGGTCATGATCAGCGCGGCGATGATCGCATAGGATCGATACCCCGCGGGATTGAGTTGGCCGACCGGATAGCGGGTGGTCGGTCTGAGGAGCACGGCGAAGGTGATCACCAGCATGATCATGCTGCCGGTCCAGCCGAACAGGTAGCGGTAGCCCAGTACCGAGGTGCGCTCGTGATAATCCCCGGTCAGTTCGGGTGCGAGTGCCGCAGATGGAACTTCGTAGCAGGAGATGGCGGTACGAACCAGGATGGCCACCACGGTAAGATAGACGAGGGTCAGCGTCTGCGAACCGAGCGGCGGATTCCACAGCAGCAGGTATAACAACCCGACAGGAATCGCGGCCGCATACATGAACGGGTGCCGGCGCCCCCATCTGGATTGCGTATGATCGGACAATTGCCCGATGATCGGATCGACAAAGGCGTCGATCACCAGCGCGACCAGGATGGCCAGACCGACTAGATCGGCCCGCAGACCGATGACCTGATTATAGAACAGCAACAGCAGCGTGGCGAAGCCGTTATCCTTGATGCCGTATGCGACCGACCCAAGGCCATAGGCCAGTTTAGTTCCCAGGGCCAGTTTGCGGACTGGCGGGGTAAGCACGGGGGCAGTGACGTCCATGCCTGGATGTTCCTTGCTGGCGTTTCTTTGGCCGTTTCTGCCTTCGTGCCGTATTCACCCATTCTGCGCAATGGCGGGCCGGTCCCGACACCTTTCGGCGCCCAGCTTCAGCTCACCGCCAACCCTTCGTATTCTCCGCCATCCCGCCAATCCTCAAGCACCTTGAAGAAGGCCATGGAGCCTGCGCCATAAGGCGCATAACTCGCGGCAAGGGGCGAGGTCTGGCCTTCGTTATTGTAGTAACCGGGCGTGCATTCCTCCTGAAACTTGCGGCGGTCGAGGATCATCTCGAGAATCTTGCGGCGCCAGGCCTGCTCCGCCTCTTCGGTCGCCTCGACCAGATCGGCGCCGCGCTGCCGCGCATGGGCAATGATATGCGCGATGTGCTTGGACTGCTCGTTAAGGGCGTGCGGATAATTTGCCGTAAAGCCCGCCTGTGGCGTACTCATGATGAAGCAATTGGGAAAACCATGGACGTGCATTCCATGCAAGGACAGCATGCCGTCCTTCCATTTCTCCATCAACCCCATCCCGCCGCGCCCCTTTAT
>CAXUNZ010000317.1:0-3585 GCA_964252525.1 uncultured Acetobacteraceae bacterium | reverse complement strand
CGCCTAAGATCCGTGCGGTCAGCTTCACGGGATCTTCGGGCGTGGGCCGGCGCCTCGCCGGCGAGCTGATCGGTCGCGGGGCCAAGATACAGCTCGAGATGGGCGGTAAGAACCCGCTCGTCATCCTCGATGACGCAAATCTCCGGGTCGCGGTCGACTGCGCCGTGAATGGTGCATTCTTCTCTACCGGCCAGCGCTGCACCGCCTCCTCCCGGCTGATCGTGCAAGAGGGTATTCATGACCAGTTCATCGATGCAGTGAAAGAACGGCTGGGTTTGCTGAAGGTGGATAATGCGCTTCAGGCGGGCACCGATATCGGCCCCGTGGTCAGTGCCGAACAGCTGCGGCAAGACCTCGATTACGTCGGGATCGGCTGCAAGGAGGGCGCAGCCCTCGCCGCCGGAGGCGAGGGTCTAAAGCGCGCGACAAAAGGCTTCTACATGGCGCCCGCACTTTTGTCGGAAACCACCAACGACATGCGCATCAATCGCGAGGAAATCTTCGGCCCCGTCGCCAGCGTCATCCGCGTCCGGGACTACGATGAAGCGCTGGCCACCGCCAACGATACCGAATTCGGCCTCAGCGCCGGCATTTGCACGACTTCGCTAAAACACGCGAGTGACTTCAAACGCAAATCGGAAGCCGGCATGGTCATGGTCAACGTGCCAACGGCAGGTGTCGATTATCATGCGCCTTTCGGGGGACGCAAAGCCTCGTCCTATGGTCCGCGGGAGCAAGGCACCTATGCCCGCGAATTCTATACGGCCGTGAAGGTCGCCTACACATTGGGGTAAACGTATGGCCGTGATCACCGGTCGGACCCGGATGTGGGCCATCCTGGCGGATCCCATTGCCCAGGTTAAGACCCCCGAAGGCCTGAACCACCTGATGCGGCAACGCGGTGTCGACGGCGTGCTGGTACCCTTGCACGTCACCGAGGTTGACCTGCGCACCACGATCGGCGGCTTGAGGTGCATCCGAAATCTGGGCGGCTTCATCGCCACCGTTCCCCACAAACCGGCCATGGTTGAGCTTTGTGACGATGTCACTCCCCGCGCGCGCGCCATCGGTGCGGTGAACACCATCCGCCGCGAGGCGAATGGCCGGCTGGTCGGCGACATGCTCGACGGCGAAGGTTTCATGCGGGGGCTGCGCGGCGCTGGGATCGAGCCGCGCGGCATGAGCGCCTACCTCGCGGGCGGGGGCGGCGCGGCCATGGCGATCGCCTTTGCGCTCGCGCAAGCGGGTGTCGGCCGGCTCACTCTGGCCAATCGTACATCCCGCCGGATCGATGAGCTCCGCAATCGCCTCATCGAAGCCTTTCGCGAATTGGAAGTCAGGATAGGGACGCGCAATCCTTTTGGACACGGCCTGGTCGTCAACGCCACCTCGCTGGGGCTTACTCCTGATGACGCGTTGCCGATGGACACCGATGCGCTGACGTCCGACCAGATCGTCGCCGATATCATCATGCAGCCGGCAATGACGCCCCTGCTGGCTGCGGCGCGCAGCAAGGGCTGCCGGATCCAGCCTGGCCTGCCGATGTTGACCTGCCAGTTGGAAGCGATGGCCGATTTCATGGGCATGCACGCGCCCGCGGCCATCGCATCGTGAGTGCCGCGAGCGAACTTCCCGAAAAACTCGAAGCACTTCTCGGCCCGGCCGGCGTGGTGACCGACAGGCGCGACCTTGAGGTCGTCGAGACGGATTGGCGGCGCGCCTTTCCCGGCCGAGCCCTATGCCTTATTCGTCCCTCCTCCGCCGTCGAGATTGCCGCGGTGGTGCAATTGTGCCGTCAGCATGGCGCAGCGCTTGTCCCGCAGGGAGGCCATACCGGCCTGGCGGGTGGAGCGACGCCGGACGCATCCGGAAGCCAGATCGTGATGTCGTTCTCCCGGCTTGCGCAGGTGCGCAACATTGATCCGATCGGCATGACAATGGAGGCCGAGGCAGGCTGCGTCCTGAAAGTGGCGCAGGATGCCGCCAATGCCGCCGGGCGTCTCCTGCCGGTGAGTTTCGCCGCCGAGGGCTCCGCCACGATCGGCGGCATCGTCGCCTCGAACGCCGGCGGCGTGAACGTGCTGCGCTATGGCATGACGCGCGCGCTAGTACTGGGGTTGGAAGTGGTGCTGGCCGACGGCACGATCCTCAGCGGGTTGCGCCGCCTGCGCAAGGACAATGCCGGCTACGACTGGAAGCAGCTGTTCATCGGCAGCGAGGGCACGCTGGGTATCGTGACGGCCGCGGTGCTCCGGCTCGCGGCAAAGCCCGCCCACAGCGTGACCGCGCTGCTCGCCGTGCCCGATCCCCGCGCGGCGCTGTCGCTGCTTGAACTGGCCCAGGACGCCCTGGGCGATCAGATTTCGGCGTTCGAAATGATGTCGGCCGCCTCGTTGGCGTTGGTCGCAAAACATGGTGGCAAGGCGCTTCCGATTGCCGGTGACAAATGGTTCGTCTTGATTGAAGCCGCCTCCAGCCTCGCTGGTCTTGGCATAGCGATGGAAGCCATGCTGGCGGCCGCATTCGAGAAGGCGGTCGCGTCGGACGGCCTGATTGCACAATCGGGCAAGCAGGCGGCGCAGCTTTGGACGTTGCGCGAGCATATACCTGAAGCGGAACTGCGGGAGGGCCGCAGCATAAAGCACGATGTCTCCGTCCCGCTTGGTGCCATTCCCGCTTTTCTCGACGAGGCTTGCGCCGCGCTTGCACGGGCAGCGCCGGGCGCGAAGGTGAACGCCTTTGGTCACGTCGGCGACGGCAATATCCATTTCAACGTTCTCGCCGGCGTGGCGCATGAAGCCGCAAAGATAAACCGCATCATCCACGATGTGGTTGCCCATCATGACGGCAGCATCTCGGCCGAGCACGGCATTGGCCAATATCGCATCGATGAACTCGCCCGATACCGCACACAGGCAGAACTCGACCTCGCACGCCGGATCAAACGGGCGCTCGATCCCGAAGGACAGCTCAACCCCGGCAAGGTCGTGCGGCCCTAACCGCGGCGGCGGCCTCGCGCGTTTCCAGCCGCTTCATCGCCGTTTCAAGAGGGCCCGATTACGTGGACGAATTTGATTACATCATCGTCGGTGGCGGCACAGCGGGCTGCGTGCTTGCCGGCAGGTTGACCGAAGCTGCGAATTGCCGCGTGCTGCTGCTGGAGGCAGGTGGCGAGGGTCGCGGACTCTGGGTTTCCATTCCCGCGGGTTTCGGCAAGGTGATCAGCGGATCGGCCTTCAACTGGCGTTTCCAAACCGAGCCCGAAGAGAATGTTCACCAGCGGAGCATAGTCGTGCCCCGGGGCAAGGGACTCGGCGGATCGACCCTGATCAACGGCATGATCTTCGTGCGCGGGCAAAGACAGGATTTCGACACCTGGGCGCAGCGTGGCAATACCGGCTGGGGGTTCGACGACGTTCTGCCGTATTTCCGCAAGCTCGAACGTTTTGAAGGCGGACGCGACCCGCTCCGTGGCGGCGACGGCCCGCTCGATATCGTCCGGGTCGCCGAGCGTCCGCTGCTGTCGGAGGCATTCATCGCGGCGGCCGAACAGGCAGGTTTTTCAAGAAATCCCGATTATAACGG
>CAXUNZ010000316.1:0-3589 GCA_964252525.1 uncultured Acetobacteraceae bacterium | reverse complement strand
GCCGGTTGCCTTGCCGCCCCAGCCCGCGCCGACCAGCAATTTCGCCCCAGGCGCCTATGAAGCGGCCGTGGAGCGCGCGCGCGCCTACATCGCGTCCGGCGACATCTTCCAGGTCGTGCCGAGCCAGCGTTTTTCCGCGCCCTTCGCCCTTCCCCCGTTCGCGCTGTATCGCGCGCTGCGCCGGATCAATCCCGCCCCCTTCCTGTTCTTCCTCGATTTCGGCGGTTTCGCCGTGGTCGGCTCCAGCCCCGAAATCCTCGTCCGCCTGCGGGATGGCCGCGTGACGATCCGCCCGCTGGCCGGCACGCGGCCGCGCGGCGCCACGGCGGAGGAAGACGAAGCCCTCGCCCGCGAATTGCTCGCCGATCCCAAGGAACGCGCCGAGCATCTCATGCTCGTCGATCTGGGGCGCAACGATGTCGGGCGCGTTTGCGTGCCCGGCTCCGTGCGCGTGAGCGAAAGTTTCGCCATCGAACGCTTCAGCCACGTCATGCACATCTCCAGCACCGTCGAGGGCGCGCTGGCGCCCGGCCTGGATGCCGTCGATGCCCTGGCGGCGGGATTTCCCGCCGGCACGCTGACCGGCGCGCCCAAGATCCGCGCCATGGAAATCATCGAGGAGCTCGAGCCGGTGCGGCGCGGCGTCTATGCCGGCTGCATCGGCTATTTCGCCGCCGATGGCACGATGGACACGTGCATCGGGCTGCGCACGGCGCTGGTCCGCGACGGCGTGATGCACGTGCAGGCGGGCGCCGGCGTGGTTGCCGATTCCGTGCCGGAAGCCGAAGAGGCGGAGACGCGCCAGAAGAGCCGCGCGTTGTTTCGCGCGGCCGAGGAGGCGGTGCGGTTTGCGGCGGGGGGGTGAGGGTAGGAAGAAAGCAGTCCTTTTTCGAAAAAAAGGACCAAAAAACTTTTGCTCGCTTATAGGAGTGACCTCCCATGCACGTACATTAGTGTCGCGATTTGAAATCTTAAAGACGCTGAAATGCATCCCGCGATGGCGGCTGTGTCAGCAAGACCCTGTGGAGCATGAAGACGTGGTGGCGTTGATTGATGCGGCACGCGAGGCGCCAGAGCGGCCAAACGTCTACAAGACGAAAGCTGCTCAAGGGACGGTC
Organism: uncultured Acetobacteraceae bacterium; assembly: GCA_964252525.1. GTDB lineage: Bacteria > Pseudomonadota > Alphaproteobacteria > Acetobacterales > Acetobacteraceae > CAJCIS01. The sequence goes on along the minus strand of CAXUNZ010000316.1, from coordinate 2,471 downwards.
GGCTAGGATGCGGTGGCCTGAGAAGTTCGGGCTAGCCTTGGCTTTCTGGGCCAGCGTGATCGAGGTCGTCTTTGTGCTGCCGGTGGCTCTGACTCGGACACACACGTGGTTTGAGTTTTGGTGGAAGCTTTGCCGCGCAGAGGTAATGCTCCTGGTCCTCGCCGCGCTTCCTGCATGGCTAGTGGCGCATACGATCCACTCGATAACTCGCCGCCTTTATAGCCCCGCCTCCACAAAAATCTGAAATTCAAACTGAGACACTACCCGGCCATTCCCCGCCTTGAAAAAGTATATATTGATAAAGTATCAAAGCAGAGTCGGCCTCAATCACGCAACGACAGGCTCAGCACCATGCGGAAAGTCAACGGTCCGGCTACCCTCCTTCTCGCCGCCGCCCTACAGACATGCGTATTGCCCACCTGCGCAAACGCCCACGCATCCTGTCCCACCTACGGCGTCTCCGGCCCAATCACGGTCACCCAGAACAACCAGATCATCGAAAACCTCGTCATCACCTCCACCGACGGCCCCGCCATCCAAATCAACGGTCACTCCGGCGTGCACATCAACAACGTCGTCATCCACCACAATGGCGGCCAAGGCATCGCACTGGCCTTCGCGCCGCACACCACCATCACCAATGCCGACATCGTCTTCGATGGCGCCCCACCCTCCGGCCCCGACCCCTCGACGAACGACAACAACATCGATTGCCTCAAATCGGACGGCCTGACCGTCTCGAACGTGCGTCTGACAAAAGGCTCCTCAGGCATCTATCTCAACCAATGCCGCAACAGCACGCTCAGCGCCATCGAAGGCCATGACCAGCGCGGCCCGTTCCCACGCGGTCAGCTCGTGCAATGGGACAATTCGAACCACGGCTCGCTCAGCAATTTCTCCGATGAAAACGCGCTGCGCAAATCCTGGACGGAGGATAACGTCAACATCTATCAAAGCCAGCACATCAGGATTGCCGACGGCCTGCTCGATACGAACAACTCTCCGTCCGGCGACGGCGTCATTGCCGACAATCGAAGCGGAGATGTGCTGGTCGAAAACGTCGATGCCATCCACCAGGGCAATGGCTGCTTCTCCGTCTATGGCGGCGAGGAATACAACGTGACCTTCCGCCACACACGCTGCCGGGACAATTACTGCACGCTCCCGCGCGGCAAGCCCCTCTCCGGCAGCCTAGCCTGGGGTCTGGACCCGAAAGCCGTCAAGGGCGCGCTGAATATCGAGCGTTCTGCCTACGCCAATCTCTGCAACCCGAACAACATCGTCTTCGAGGCGAGCCAGGCCAAAATTCTGCAACTCAAGCCAATCGATTTTACGCCCCGTTCACCGCTACGCGTGCAGCTTTGCCAAAACGCCTACTGAGCCTGTTCACAAATTTGTTATAACTCAGCGCGTATCCGGGGCTGACGCGACTCGTTGAACGTCAAACGCCACATATAAGCGGAGCGTGTTTCCATCCCGCCATGACAGACGCCATTCACAGCTTTTTTGGCCTGACCCAACCCGCTTTTGGGCCCATCACCGAGCCTGGCCAGATCTTTCGCAGCGGCCTGATGCAGCCTGTCGTCAAGGAGCTGCTGGCCGGTGCGCATGTCCTTGCCATAAGGGGCGGCGCCGGCGCCGGCAAAACAGCCTTCATGCATGTCCTGGCCATGGAATTGCAGGCCCGCCAACTCCCTGTGGCCGTCATCGATGAAGCCTCGGCCTCGTCCGCCGATATCCTGGCGCGGATCGGTCAAGCCGGTGGATTAAACGGCGGCGCGCCAGATCCGGAAAATCTTCTGCGCGCGTTGTGGGACCAGGCCAGTATCAGACGTCTGATTGTACTCTGCGACAACGCGGAAACATTATCTGCCGATGCGTTTCGCACCCTGTCATTGCTGGTGCAACTCCGCCTGACGCAACCTCTGCGGCTTCAACTGGTACTCCTCGGCGAATTCGGCGACTGGCAGGGACTTGCCGGCCCCGACCTCGAAGATCTGCGGCAGGCAAGCACGTCCCGTTATATTACTTTCTCATTACGAAATTCCGAAGCCGCCGCCTATCTGGACCATCGGCTGAGATATGCTGGCCAACCGCTTCAGCGCGTCATGACGCCATCGGCTGTAGCCGCCCTGCGTGACCAGGCCCACGGCAACCCACGCCGCCTAGACGAATTGGCCGAGCAGGCGCTCCTCTACGGCTATCGAACCAAACGCCGGCGCCTGACTGCAAGCAGCGTGCGCCAGGCCCTCACCGCAAAACCGGGCGCGATAAACCGCCGCGCGCCCATCGTTCTGGCGAGCGCCCTGGCCGCCATCCCCTTGGCCGCCGCCGTCTGGTTTTACACGGGCGGCACCAAGCCCACCTCACCGCCGATTGTTACAGTAGCGCAAAAACCAACCGCACCCAAAATTGTTCCATCGCCACCCCCGCCGCCGAGATCAACCGCCGGCTGACGACGGCGGTGGAGA
>CAXUNZ010000315.1:3387-3600 GCA_964252525.1 uncultured Acetobacteraceae bacterium | reverse complement strand
CATTGACCGCGCGCCGCCGCAGCATGGCCGCGAACGCCGCGAACAATTCCCGCATGCAATCTCCCTTATAGGGAAAGATGATCGGGCAATCCAAATCATGCACGATCAGTGAAACGTCGCCCTCAAAGACAACCAATTCACCCGCGCGCGTCTCCGCGCAATCGATACCGAAATAATCCAGACCAGCCCGCCGCCCGATCTCGGCCAGCGCCG
>CAXUNZ010000315.1:0-3377 GCA_964252525.1 uncultured Acetobacteraceae bacterium | reverse complement strand
CGGAGTGGCGTACTTGAGAATTGGCAGCCGCTTGGAGCAGGCGTCGCAGTTCGATGCCGCCGGACGTTTATACCGAAAGCTATACGAGCTAAACCGCACTGGCCGCGATGCCGAGACTGCCTTGTACCGCCTCGCGCGCTTGCTGGAAACCGCCTACTCCGATCCTCATGCCGCCGCGCAAACCCCGTGGCAAATCCGCGCATCAACGCGGCCTCCTCCGCGCGGTTGGCCGCATTTCCTGCCATGTCCGCGTTCAGATACCAGACCTTCCACTCCGCGCAAATCGCCATGTGGCACGGCCAAGGCTCGCCATCGATCCACACAATACGGTATTTGCGGAACAACCCGTCCGCGCTGGCATAATCCACGTAACGCGAAACATGAAACGCCTCGTCGTCATGGCGCCCAAGATAGCTGACAACACCTGCCTGGTCCGAAAGTCTCTCCAAACCGCGCCCCGCATGGGAACCGATCGGACGAACAATGACCGCCCGCCGCCCATCGCCCAGAACACCCGCAAGCGCGTCCCGCCCGATGCGCCGCGTCGCCGGCATGACAACACCGCGCGCACCGGCAAGCAAAGGCTGCAGCCGCTCCCGGGATAAATCCAGCACCCGTGCCGGATGATTGAGGACCGGACAAGGCCAATGCAAAGTCGCTCGTTCGATCTGGCGCAACAAGGGCGCGGTCTGATCGGACTCGCCGATGGTCACGATGGCAATATCATGTTCGGGCACGCCGTCAGGAAACGGCTCCCCCGGACACACATAAAGCGAGGTGAGAACGATGTCCGCGCCCTGCACCAGAAACTCGATCGGCGTATTGGTCCCGATATCGCCAGGCGCCATGAATGCCAGCACGCGCAGCGCGCCATCCGAAACCGGCCAGGAAGAACGATACATTCGTTGCCGCGCCAACGCCCGCGCCTGGCGCCGCAATCCGGACTCTCGATCGCCAAGCAATTGCTCCAGCGCACTCAAATTCATCAAGCACGCGCAATCGTCGGGATGGGCGTGCAGATACGCCAATTGCGAAAGATGCAACGGCAACAGATCGCGTCCCGCATAGGCCATGGCCAGCAGTTTTGCTGTGCCCAACAGGGCCGATGGTCCCAGCGATGTCACACTCTTGTGCACGATAAGCGGCGTCATGCCGCAAGATGCTTAACTTATGGCATATGCTTGACGCGCCACACGCCTTGGTTCATGCCTCGCCGGCTAATCCTGCACGGCAAAGCCCCATGGAGTGGCCATGCGAAACACCGTCGAAGACACGCTCCTGAAGTCCGAGCTGAAGGTCGAACGGCCAAAGCTGCACAAGGTCATCCTGGTCAATGACGATTACACGCCCAGGGAATTCGTCACCCAGGTGCTCCGCGCCGAATTCAGGCTTGGCGAAAGTCAGGCCAGGCAGGTCATGATGACCGCCCACCAGAGGGGCGTCTGTGTGGTCTCCGTCTTCACGCGCGAACTGGCCGAGGAAAAGGCCACCACGGCGACCGATGCCGCTCGCAGACGCGGCTACCCGCTCCTTTTCACCACCGAACCCGAAGAATAGACGCCTGCCTCTAAAGCAAGCGCCAGGTGATCGTCACCCGCCGGTTCTCGGGCGCCAGAGGGTCATGCACATTGGCCAGTTCGGACTCGCCCAGCGCCTGGATCAACAACCGGTCGGCCGGAATGCCGCGCGCCACCAGCCCGCGTTTGACCGCCTGAGCGCGCTTGGCCGAGAGCACGATGTTGGCATACTCATCCCCGCTCCGGTCGGTGTGGCCCGTCGTGAACATCAGCACCGGATTGGCGTCGCGAAACAGCCGGGCCGCCAAATCCAGTTGCTTGTTGGCCTCCGGCGTCAATTTGGTGCCACCCAGCGGAAAGACGATTTCGACCTTGTTGCTGGCAACGGCGCCCACTTCCTGCCCGACCGTCGGCTTGGTTGCCAGCGGCGGCGGCGCGGATGCGGCGGCGGGCGGGGCTGCCGCGGCGGCATCCGCGTTCGGGCCGGCCTTCGTGCTGGCGCACGCGGTCAGGCTGGCGGCTGAGGCCAAGGCAATCAGCAGGCGGGATGTGTGGCGCGTGGTTTTCATCTACATTCACCGGGTTTTGGCTACGTTATCCGCATAATGCGACGGTCTGGATGATTTTGAAAAGACATCTTTGTCGCCAGAATGTTCCTTGGCGGCTTCTAGCGGCCCTGGCGGTGATGGTCAGTCTCGGCGCCGCGGCCGCATCTCCCACCGCCGAGGCCGGGCTGGCCGCGTTCCGCCAAGGCCGCTTTGCCGCAGCGCTGCAGGCCTGGCAGCAGGCGGCAGATGCCGGCGATTCCCGTTCTGGCCTCTATGTGGGCGTGCTGTACGATAGCGGACAGGGCGTGCCGCAAAATTCCGCCGAGGCGCTGTACTGGTATCGGCGGGCGGCGGAGGCGGGAAATGCCGTGGGCGCCTTTAACGTTGGGGTTCTCTATGATGCGGGGCACGGTGTGGCTGTCGATCGCCGGCAGGCCGCCACGTGGTACGCGCGTGCGGCGGCCGGCGGATACGGACGGGCGGAATACAACCTGGCAATGATGTATGAGTCGGGCAGCGGTGTGCCACGCAATACCGCGCGCGCGGTGACGCTCTACACGCGCGCGGCGCACCAGGGGATTTCGGCCGCGCGCGACCATCTGGCCGCCCTTGGCCGGCCTTTCGCGGGAAGCGTCCAGGCGCGGGCAGACACTTCCATGCAGGATTTCCAGCGTGCGCAACAGTTGCTGCTGAGCCGCGGTACGGCCGAGGCCGGCCAGATGGCGGGCCTGTTTGCGCGCGCGGCCTCACAGCACAATTCGCTCGCGGAATATGATTTGGGTTATTGTTACGAGCACGGCTTGGGTGTGGCGGCCGATCGTGCGCAGGCAACTTTCTGGTATCGCCGCGCCCAGGTAGACGCGCCGGCTGGAACGTTGCGTGACATTGCTGCGGCTGCCAGCGCCTCTACGGATGGCAAGTAGAGCTTGGGCGTCTCTACGGCCGTATCCAGCCATTTGGAGGATCGGGGAAGATCAGAAGCGCGCCAGGCTTTATCGGCAAATGGTTGATCGCGAGGACGGCTTGATAAGGGGGCGGGGTCAAACCCTTGTAAACCTGCCTATAAACCGTCGGCATGTCGTCACGTGGACCGGCAACAAGCACCAGACCAGGACCGCGGCGCCGACTTGGCGCGGCTGCGGTCGTTTTCGCGGCCTCGCCGCGATCGGCTGGCGGGACTGCCGCGGGGGGCTGCACAGATATCGCCGCTTGACGCGGCCTGGGAGGCGGTGGGCCGGCGGGCGGCGCGTGCACGGCGAGGCGCGGCGGCGCGGGTGACGATGGAACAACTTTGGCCGCGATGGGTTTTTGC
>CAXUNZ010000314.1:0-3617 GCA_964252525.1 uncultured Acetobacteraceae bacterium | reverse complement strand
TCCTATGAATCAGCGATTCCGCGTCGTACAAGAGTTTTGAAAGGCGTTCTTAGTGCAAGACCGGCTTGTTAAAATGTTCAATCAGGCAATCAGCGGACTTGCTCGAGGACGAGGCTCCCAGCCGTCAGCGCTTGGAGTAGCTCCGTTTCCGGCTTTGCCAAGCCAAGCCACGCCTGCCAGTCGACCCGTTCCAGTACCACGACTTGGCGATTATGAATGGGTGCAACGTCCGGACCTGGCTCGGTCATTAGGAGCGTGAAGGCGTCGCCGCTGCCATCCGCCATCGGTCGCCATAGGCCTGCGAAGCAAAACCACTCTTCGTCGGCCTTCGTGAAGCGCCACTTCGATTTGGGTGACTTCGTCCCCGTGAACTCAAAAAAGTGCGACGCCGGCACTAGGCAGCGGCCTTTCGGGAAGCGCCGCCCTTCCGAACGGAAATTGATAATCGCCGGTGCCTTCGGCCGCGGCGGTGGGAAGCCCCAGCGCAGCTGCGTAAACTCGATGCCCTCGTCGGTTTGGCGGATGACGGGCGCGATCTCGGTCGGCCAGATGTCATCGCGCGGCTCTAGGTTCGGTGCCGCCTCCGGGAACCTGACCGGAATACGGACCTCGGCGAACTCCTCGACATACGTGGAGTAAGGTACACGGTTGCCGAAGTCGTTGCACATCGTCAGCCCCTCACACGCATAGGAGCTCGTCCCAGTTGGTAGTATAGCGCGGCGATATAAACTCGCTCCTAAGCTTCCAGGCCCGCCTCGTGCCGGTCGCGGCATAGGTGACGGTGTCGCGCCCGTAGCGGGCATTGAGGGCGTCTACGGCCCGCATCTTGGCTTGGGCGCGGGTGTCGTCGGGTCGGTCAAACAACCCGCCCTGCACCGCGTCGCGGGGCGTCATGTCGAACATCACCACGCCCGCCTTCTTGTAGCGGAAGCCAGCCCGGAAAATGCCTGCCAGGCCGCGGTGTGCCGCGGCAATGAGCTTGGCCGTGTCGGCGGTGGCCCCGGGGAGCTGTACGGCCTGCTCGCGCGCATACTGGGCGTCCTGTGGCCGGAAGCGGTTCGTCTGCACGAACACGACCAAACGGCCGGCCGCAAGGCCCTGCCGCCGGGGCTTCGCGGCCGCGTGTGATTCGGCGTGGAAAAGGGCCCCTGTTGAGGGGTGATCGGCGTCCAATGCCGCGCGGCAATCAGGATGAGAACAGCCCGTCAATCAGGATGAGAACCGTATGCCACCGGTGAGGGCCGCCTAGCGCTGCTGTTTGGCCTGACGGAGACTGGCCGCCTCTAACGATGGTCGAAGCGGAAGTGTCCACAAAGACGATAATGGACACAAGTTCGAAGGCGAGGCGGCGACATAGGTCGTGGCCTGACGCCCTCAAGCGCGAGATCGTCGCAGCTTCGTTGGCGCCCGGCGCGTCGGTTTCCGTCGTTGCGCGGCAATACGACGTCCACAGCAATCAGGTGTTTGCCTGGCGCAAGCGTTTCGGCGATGGGTCGACGGCATCGCCGGCAGCCCAGCTTGTGCCGGTCATCCTCACGTCCGACCTGACGGATAAAGCGCCACCTGCGCCAGCTGCCGATACCATCGAGATCGAGCTTGCCAGCGGCCATCGCGTTCGGGTCGGGGGTGGGGTGAAGGCTGCCTCCTTGCGCCTGGTGCTGGATGCTTTGGGCCGCCGGTGATTGCCTTCCCCGCCAGCGTGCGCGTGTGGCTCGCAATCGGGCGCACCGATATGCGGCGCGGCATGAATGGGCTAGCGCTGCAGGTTCAGCAAACCCTAGGCCGTGACCCTCATGCCGGCGATCTCTACGTTTTTCGTGGGGTGCGCGGTGACCTGGTGAAAATCCTCTGGCACGACGGCATTGGCATGTCGCTCTATGCCAAGCGATTGGAGAAGGGCCGCTTTGTATGGCCTACACCGGCTGACGGCGTGGTCGGAATTTCCGCCTCGCAACTCGCCTATATGCTCGACGGTATCGACTGGCGGAACCCGCGCCACACCTTCCGGCCGAGTTGCGCGGGATAATCACGGACCGCAGCATTTTCCACGAGTCAGGCGACGACATTTGTGATTCCATCGGCGACATGGAAGCCGATTCCGAACCGCCGCCGGAAGACATCGACGCGCTCAAGGCGGAAGTGGCGGTCGGGCGCGCCCGCGCGGCCGCCGACCAGGCGCTGATCGCTCACCAGCAACTGCAAATCGCCAAGCTGCGGCATGCGCTTTACGGCCAGCGCTCGGAACGTGCGGCGCGGCTGATCGAGCAGATGGAGCTCGGCCTGGAGGAGGCGGAGGCCACTGCGACCGAGGACGAGATCGCCGCCGAGCAGGCCGCCGCACGCACCACCAACGTGGCTGCCTTCACCCGCAAGCGTCCGTCGCGGCAGCCCTTTTCCGAGCACCTGCCGCGCGAAAGACAAGTCGAGCCGGCACCCGCCAACTGCCGGTGCTGCGGCAGTGCCCGGCTACGCAAGTTGGGCGAGGACGTCACCGAGACGCTGGAGGTGATCCCGCGCCGCTGGAAGGTGATCCAGCATGTGCGGGAAAAGTTCACCTGCCGCGACTGTGAGGCCATCAGCCAGCCGCCTGCGCCGTTCCGTGTGACGCCCCCGGCTGGGCCGGCCCCAGCCTGCTGACAATGATCATGTTCGAGAAGTTCGGCCAGCATCAGCCGCTGAACCGCCAGGCCGAGCGCTACGCTCGTGAAGGCGTCCCGCTGAGCCTCTCCACCCTGGCCGACCAGGTAGGCGCCTGCACCACAGCGCTGATGCCGCTGTTCGAGCGGCTGCGGGCGCACGTCATGGCGGCCGAGCGGCTGCATGGCGACGACACCACGGTGCCGGTGCTGGCAAAAGGCAAGACGGATATCGCCCGCGCCTGGATTTATGTGCGCGATGATCGGCCGTTCGGCGGCGCAGCATCTCCGGCTGCCATATTCTACTACTCGCGCGATCGCGGCGGCGAACATCCGCAAGCGCATCTGGCAGGATATACCGGCATCCTGCAGGCGGATGCTTATGGCGGCTACGGCAAGCTTTACGAAGCCGGCCGAAGTCCCGGTCCAATTTTGATAGCAGGGTGTTGGGCGCATGCGCGCCGCAAATTCTTTGTATTGGCCGACGTTGAGTCCGCTGCGCAACGCCGCGCACAGAGCAAGCAGCAGGCGGTGATATCGCCGCTCTGCCTGGAAGCGGTTCAGCGCATCGACAGACTATTCGACATCGAGCGTGACATTAACGGATGCAGTGCCGAGCGGCGTCGAAGCGTGCGCGAGGAACTCAGTACACCTCTCGTGGCCGACTCGCACGGCTGGATGATTGACGACGCAGAACGCTGTCAAGCGGCAACGACGTCGCAAAAGCGATGGACTACATGCTGAAGCGCTGGGTAGTGTTTGCCCGGTTCCTGGTGGATGGACGCGTCTGTCTGACGAACAATGCCGCCGAGCGCGGCCTGCGCGGCATTGCTCTTGGCCGCAAGTCGTGGCTGTTCGCCGGATCAGATCGGGGCGGGCAGCGCGCCGCGGTGATGTACAGCCTGATCGTCACCGCCAAGATGAACGTATCCATGCGGTGAGCACCGCGGGGGCGTGGATTGAGCCTCAGCCGCCGGTGTT
>CAXUNZ010000313.1:411-3626 GCA_964252525.1 uncultured Acetobacteraceae bacterium | reverse complement strand
GCACCATCACCGCCCAGGGTGGCGTGCTGAGCCTGGGCAGCGTGACCGGCAGCGGATCGCTGGCCATCGGCACGGATGCGGGGCTGCTGCTAGATGCCTCCAGCGCGGTGTCCATCACCTTCACCGGCACGGACGGCGTGCTGGCGGTGGCCGACGAGCTGGTGGCGGCCAGCGGCACGATCACCGGCTACGTCAATGGCGATGCCATCGACATCGAGGGCGATCCGATTACCAGCGTGAGCGTGGCCAAGATCCTCAACGGGGTGACGCTGACGCTCTATTACAACAGCACGCCGGTTTCGCACTTCACGCTGTCCGGCAGTTACGGCGGCATGCGCTTCTTCCTGGTGCCGGATGGCGGCTTCGGCACCGACGTGCTGGTCGATAATGCCAATGGCGGCGGCGGCGGCGGCGGACAGGGCAACACGGATCTGCTGTCCTGGGCGCAGCCGGTCAGCGGCTATTGGAACAAGGCCGCCGACTGGTTCGATCTCACCACCAACGCGGCGGCAAGTGCCCCACCGGGCACGCTCAACGGCGCGCAGATCATCGGACCCATGGGATACGGTTTTCAGACGATCGGCGGGCCGGCCGTCTCCGCCAGCATGGCCTTTTTCGGCAACACCTATATCAGCGGGGCGTGGAGTACCGGCACGCTGAGCGTGGGCGGCCTGCCCTCCGGCAGCACGACGCTGACCACCGGCACCCTTGAAGTGGGAGCGGCGAGCGGCATGACCGCCATCGCCGCGGCGGTGACCGACGGGCTGATCCTGGTGGCGGGCAATGCGGCCACGCTCGCGGTCACCGGCACGCTGAGCCTGGGCGACGGATCGGGCGATTACGCCGCGCTGTCGGCCACGGGCGGCGGCATCGCCACCCTGGACGCGCTGAGCATGGTGGGCGCCAACACCCAGGTGCTGACCGATGCGCTCAGCAGCATAGAGATCGGCACGCTGAACGATGCGCAGGCCGGCGCGGTGGTGCTGGATGCCGGCAACAGCGTGGCCGGCAGCGGCAGCATCGATCCGGTGGGCGCGATCGTTCTCAACGGCACGCTGACCGCGGAAGGCGGCACGCTGGGGGTCGGCAACGTTTCGGGCACGGGCGTGCTGACCATCGGCGCCGCGGCGACGCTGGAGCTGTTCGGCACCGACACCTGCCCGATCGAAATGCTGGGCGCGGGCGCGACCCTGGAGCTGGCGGGATCGAGCGAGAGCCTGGCCGCGCCGGTCTCGGGCTTTTTGCAGGGCGATCAGATCGTCATCGCCACGGGCATCGTCAACGCGGTGGGCTATACGCCGGGCGCCGGCAGCGTCGGCACGTTGACGCTGTACTATGGCGGGCAGGTGGCGGGCACGCTGCTGCTGGGCGGCGATTTTTCCGGCGACACCTTCACCGTGCAGCCGGACGGCGTGGGCTCGCTGATCGCCGTGCAGGCGGCGCTGGGCGGTCCCTCGCAGGGAACGGCCTCGCCGGACAATTACCAGTGGATCGGCGGGCTGGCCGGCGGGCCGTGGAACAATGCCGCGAACTGGACCGATGTTTCGGCGGGGCAAGACCCGGCCGCGGTGGCGCCCGGCGTCAACGATCTGGTGACGATCCAGGGCGGGGCGAGCGCCTACACCTCGATCGGCGGGCCAGCCAATGCCGCCGCGCTGACCCTGCTGGGGCATGTGGCGCTGGACGGGCAGTTTGCCGTGGGCACGCTGGCCGTCGGACAGAACGCGGCGGCGGGCGTGCTGGGGCTCGGCATGGGCAGCCTCCTGCAGGCGGGTCAGGCGAGTGTGACCGGCGGCCTCGTGGCGCAGGGCGGCACGCTGACCAGCACGGGCTCGCTGGTGCTGGATGGCGGGGCGCTGGTGGTGGGCGGCCAGAGCCTGGTGCAGGTCGCCGGCCTGGTCATGACCGATGGCGGCGATGCGGTGAGCGTGGATGCCACCTCCGTGCTGGAAATCGGCACCGTGGGCGGCGCCGCCTCGGGCGTGGTCACCATCGATATGGGCGCGGCGCTGGCCGGCACAGGCGCGCTCGATCCGCAGGGCTTCATCGTCGATGCGGGCACGATCACGGCGGTGGCCGGCGCCAGCCCGCTGTCGATCGGCAATGTCAGCGGCGCCGGGACGCTGCTGATCGGCGTGGACGGCAATTTGCAGCTGGACGGCACGGCAGGCGCTGCCCTGCTGATCGATTTCGAGGGGCCGGGCACGCTGAGCATGACCGGTCCCCTGCCGCAAGCGGCGATCGCCGGCTTTGGCGACAGCGGCGAAATCGATGTCCCAATCAGCGGCATTACGAGTGCGAACTACGCGCAGACCGCCCCGAATGTGGGCGTGCTGACGCTGGATGCCGGCACGCAAGCGGTGGGCGCGCTGACTTTGGTGGGCGTGAGCCAGGGCCAGGCGTTTTCGACCGCGGGCGCGGCCGGCGGCACGGTGATTACGACAACAATAAATCCAAGCGGTGGAGGCGGATCGAACATGCGCGACGTAGGACCCCAATCCGGCAGCGGACAGCCGGGCGTGATCAGCGACTTTCCCTTCTGGCAGGATCTGCCGGTGCTGGTGCAACAGACCTTGGCGAATTTTCAGGAGGATGTGGGCGGCACGTCCTACGTCTATTCGTCGCCGGATGGGAGTTATTTTGGGCCTTACGAGCCGGGCTACGCCAATATCGCGGTCGTGACGGCGCCGGCGCCATACACCACGGTGCCGCTGCCGCCTGGCTATGACGCGCTGCTGGCGCAGGGCAATGCGCCGCTGCGCATCACCGATGGCGCGGGCAATAACGTGCTGCTGATGGGCAATTCCGCCAACGATACGATTGTCGGAAATGGGCCAAACGATACGCTGGTCGGCGGCGCGGGCGGCAATTCGGTGATCTATGCGTCCGAGACGGCGACCGTGCTGGGCGGCGGCAGCGATTCCATCATCTCCACCGCGCATGGACCGTGCAACATCACGACATCGGCCGATGGGCGGAGTGTCGTCTTCCTGGGTGCCGCGACTGGCAATGTCGTGACGCTATCGGGTAACGATCTGCTCGTGGCCGTGGGCGGCGTCGGCGCCAACGACACGATCCAGGCCGCCGGATCGGCCACCGTCTTCGCGCCCAGCGTGGGCGAGATGCATTTCTACGGCGGCGCCAATGCCGACCTGGTGGTGGGCGCCGGCGGCACGATGGCCATCGTCGGCGGCACGGGCAATGGCAGCACGATC
>CAXUNZ010000313.1:0-401 GCA_964252525.1 uncultured Acetobacteraceae bacterium | reverse complement strand
AGGTCAATTACGTCGGCGGCGCGGGATCGGCCCAGGTTATCGGCGGCAGCGGCGGGCTGTTCGTCGATGGCGGCGCCGGGCCGATGACCGTGTTCGGCGGCACGAGTGTGAACGTGATCACCGGCTCGGCCGGATCGAGCGAGATCGTCACCGGCTATGGCGCGAGCACGGTGACGGCGGCGAGCGGCAATCTGGTGTGGCTCGTGGGCGCGGCGAATGATTCGCTGGTGGCGAGCGGCGGCAATGCGACGATCTGGGGCGCCAACTCGACCGGCAACAACGTGTTTCAGGCCGGCAACGGACCGGTCACGATGAGCGGGGGTATGGGCAACGACACGTTCCTGGGCGGCAGCGGCACTGCGCTGATGCTGGGCGGCGGGGGTGCGGACGTGTTCAGCTTC
>CAXUNZ010000312.1:0-3667 GCA_964252525.1 uncultured Acetobacteraceae bacterium | reverse complement strand
GTGGGGCGTTCTAGGGCGCGGATGCGGTGGCGGAGGGTGGCCAGGGCTGGCGGGAGGTTCATGTTCGTAGTTTGTTCCCGTATGCGGGAAGCGTCAAGGCGGCCAATTCCTGGTAAAACTTAATAGCGAAGCAGCGCCGATGATTTTCAACGATCAGTCTGGGAAGGTAGGCACTATCCCTCAGCCTCGGCGGACGTCATTCAAGGGTCAGACCAGCCTGACACAAGTTTACAACCTTCTTCGTTTTGCCTTGCTTCTGTCCCTTCCGGCTGCCGTGGCCCTGGCAGCCGATAAGCCGCAGATCGGCCCGCCGCCGCCCTGGGTGAAGCCCGTTTCCCTTCCCACCATCATTCCGCCAGACGGCAATGCCGCCGTTCGTGTCATACTCAACGATCAGCAAGCCAATTTCAGCCGTGACGCCGACGAGCATTACGCCGAGCTGGTCGTGCGCGTGCAGACCGCCAAGGGTTTGCAGGACATGGGCACCATCAGCATTCCATGGAACCCGGACGTATCCACCCTGACCGTGCACAAGCTGCACATCCTGCGCGGCGACCAGGTCATCGACGTTCTCGCCGATGGCCCGGGCTTTACCGTGCTTCGCAGGGAAAACAATCTCGAAGGCGCGATGCTGGACGGCGTGTTGACCGCGACAATCCAGCCGCCGGGCCTGCAAATCGGCGACACCGTCGATCTCGCCACCACGGTGCGGATATCCGATCCCGCCATGGCGGGAAAATCGGAAAGGACGATGGCTTTCTGGCCGGTCCAGCCGACGCTGCAATTGCGCATGCGCGCGCATTGGGGGCAGGGCGTACCGATTCGCTGGCACGCCAATGCGGGACTGACCGGGGTCAATCAGGTCAAGACCCAAGATGGTGCCGAAGTCCGGCTGGCGATGGATAACGTGCAACCGGAAATCACGCCCAAAGCAGCGCCGCTCCGCTATCAGCAGGGACGACATATCGAGTTTACATCGTTTGGCTCCTGGGCCGAGATCGCGGCGCAATTTGCGCCGCTCTACCAGAAAGCCGCCCGGCTGTCGCCGCAATCGCCGCTGCGGCAGGTCATTGCCCGCATCCGCGCCGGCGCCACGGACCCGGTGGCGCGGGCCGAGGCCGCACTGTCCGTGGTCCAGGACCAGGTGCGCTATTTCTTTGCCGGCACCAATGACGGCGGCCTGATTCCTGCCGCTGCCGACACCACCTGGGCGCGCCGCTTCGGCGATTGCAAGGGCAAAACTGTTTTGCTGCTCGCCATGCTGCAGGCGCTTGGCATCGAGGCCACGGCCGTTTTGGTCAGCGCCGAGAATGGCGACGGACTAAACGAACATCTGCCCATGGTGGGCGCGTTCGATCACGTGCTTGTCCGTGCCGTCATTGGCGGCCGCACCTATTGGCTGGATGGGACAAGAACCGGTGACCGCCACCTTGGCGACATTGCGGTGCCGGCGTTCTACTGGGGGCTGCCACTGCTCGGCCAGGGCAGTGCGCTCGTCCCGATTAGCCCCAAGCCGCTTTCCTTACCCGGCGCGGACAACACGCTTCGCATCGATGCCAGCGCGGGAATGATGGCGCCCGCGCCGGTGCATGCGCAGATTATACTGCGTGGCGACCTGGCTACCTCGATGCGGCTGAAATTCGACGACATGCCGCAAGCCGAGCTTGATGAGAGGTTGCGCACTCTGTGGCTGCGCACTTACGATTACGTGAAAATACGGTCGGTAAGTGCGCGCTACGATGATGCCAACGCACAGGAAATCCTGACCATGGACGGCACGGCCCAGCTTCCATGGTCGGCGTTTCATTTCGAACTTCCGCATCTTCGGCTTGGATTTATGGCGGATTTCGAGCGGCCGCCCGGCCCCGGCCACGATGCGCCCTATGCCGTGGCATTTCCCATGTATACGCGCATTAGCGACACGATCGTGCTACCACCCGGTGTTACAGGCTTCGCGGTCGAAGGCGAACCGATCGAGACGAGTGTCGCCGGTTTGCATTACTCCCGCAGCGCGGCCATCCACGGCAACGTGCTCGAAGCGACCGCGTCGGCACGCAGCGTGCAGCCGGAGTTTCCTGCCTCGGACGCCGAAGCGGCGCAGACCGAACTCCGCGAGATGTTCGAAAAGGCCGTCCTGCTTCGCGCGCCGCGAAATTACCGCTACACGCCCCAGGACGTCACGGCCGCGCTCAGCCGTCAGCCAAAGACCGCGGAGGCATATTGGGCGCGCGGCGCCACGCTGCTCGATCATGGCTATTTCGATCGTGCGCTTGCGGATTTGGATCAAAGCCTAAAGATGAAGCCGAACGATCCGAGGGTGCTCGCCGAACGCGGTCTGGCTTACGTCTGGAAGAAGAACAATGCGATGGCGCAGAGGGATTTCGATGCCGCGCTCGCCATCGACCCGCACAACGTCGTGGTGTTCCGCGGTCGCGGCCTGGTGGCGCTGAACGCGCGCCGCTACCAGGACGCAGTCGATGCCTTCACCACGGCGCTCAGCTACGATCCCGGCAGCACCTTTGCTTTGGAAAAGCGGCAGGCTGCATACGACAAACTAGGAAACCACGCCGCCGCGCTTGCGGACAGCAAGCAGATCACGCGGCTTCACCCCGATCTTCTTGATCAATACGAAATACGTGCGGGCGACTATGCCCGCGACGGGCAGTACGACAAGGCCGCCAATGAGGCGGTGGTCATGACCGCGGCCAACCCTGCAAGCGCCGTCGCGTGGCGGGTTGCGGGCGTCATCTACGCGCTGGCTCGCAGGGATGGCGACTCCGCCTTGGCCTTCACGCACTCCCTGCAAATGGAGCAAGCCGCGGGAACATATGTCTCGCGTGCCAGGGTCCGTCATAGAGACGATATGGCGGGAAGATCGGCCGATATAGATGCGGCGCTGAAGATCGATCCCAAGGACACGCGGGCGTTGCTGCTGCGCGCGGGCATGCAGCGCGAGACGGGCAGATACGCCGACGCGGTTGCAACGCTCGACCTGGCTATTGCCGCCCACCCGGACGACACTGAGCTCAAGATCGAGCGGGGGGTCGATGAGGCGCTCGAGAAACGCGATGACCTGGCCGATGCCGATTTCGCGGCCGCGCGCGCCAAGGCCGGCACGCCGTCCATGCATAACAATCTCTGCTGGCTTGAGGCCGCCGGTGGTGTCCGGCTGGAAGCGGCGCTGTCGGAGTGCAATGCTGCGGTGGCAGGAGCGCCGGATGATGCAGCCTATCTCGACAGCCGCGGATTTGTCCTGCTGCGCCTAGGAAGGATGGATGAGGCAATTACCAGCTACAACACATCGTTGCACTACCGGCCACGCCAGGCGGTGACGCTGTTCGGCAAGGGCGTCGCGGAGATGCGCAAGGGCGATGCCGGTGCGGGCAAGGCCGATATTGCCGCGGCACAAACCATCGATCCGGACGTAGCAGCGCAATTCGCATCCTACGGCATCAGGCCGTAAACCTATGCTCGAGCGCATGCTGGTGGAGGAGGTCGCGTCTCCAAGTCACGCGTCATCATTATTGTCGTGGCGTTGTTCCACGCTCGCAACGGCAGCGCGCCGCCTCGCCCACGCCGCGCTCGACCTCCTCCTTCCCCCACACTGCCCCAGCTGTCCCGCCCAGGTCCCCACCCAAGGCACCTTCTGCCCCGCCTGCTTCAAGGC
>CAXUNZ010000311.1:0-3670 GCA_964252525.1 uncultured Acetobacteraceae bacterium | reverse complement strand
TGGCCGCCCTGCTCCTCCGTGACGCCCGCCTTCCCTTCATCGTCGTGCTGACCGATCCCACGACCGGCGGCGTCACCGCCAGCTTCGCCATGCTGGGCGATATCCACATCGCCGAGCCCGGCGCCCTGATCGGCTTTGCCGGCGCGCGCGTCATTGAACAGACCGTGCGCGAAACCCTGCCGGAGGGCTTTCAACGCGCCGAGTACCTGCTGGCGCATGGCATTCTGGACATGGTGGTCGCCCGCGCGGAGATGCGGGAGACGCTGGGCCGCGTCATCGGCCTGCTGCGCCCCAGCGCCGCCCAGGAAACCGCGACGGCGCCGGAGACCGCCGACGCTGCCTGACACCCTGATCCCCGGCGTGCAGGCGAAAGGCGAGGCCGCCGCCATCCTCGGCCGCCTGCAGGCGCTCTACCCTCAACTGATCGATCTCAGCCTCGGCCGTGTGTCGCGCCTGCTGGCGGCGCTTGGCGACCCGCAGCTTCGCCTGCCGCCGGTGATCCACGTCGCCGGCACCAACGGCAAGGGCTCCACCTGCGCCTTTCTGCGCGCGATCGGCGAGGCGGCCGGCTGGCGCGTGCACGTCGCCACTTCGCCGCATCTGGTGCGGTTGAACGAACGCTTTCGCATTGCCGGCAGCCTCGTGGGCGATGCGGAGCTGATTTCGATGCTCGGCGAGATCGAGCGCATCAACGCCGGCGCGCCGATCACCGTCTTCGAGGTGCTGACCGCGGCGGCCTATCTGCTCTTCGCGCGCCATCCGGCCGAGCTCTGCGTGATCGAGGTCGGGCTCGGCGGCCGGTTCGACGCGACCAACGTCATTCCCGCGCCGTCGGCATGTGTGATCACGAGCCTTTCGCTGGATCACCAGGATTTCCTGGGCAGCACGCTGGATCGTATCGCGTGGGAAAAGGCGGGCATCATCAAGGCGGCCAGACCGGTGGTCACCGGATATCAGGCGGGCGAGGCATTGGCCGTGCTGCGGCAGGAGGCGCGCGCCTTAAGTGCGCCGCTGCTGGTGCGTGGGCAGCATTGGGAGGTGTCGGCGCAAGCGGATGGGATGCTCTATCAGGATGGGGAGGGCAGCCTGGCTCTGCCCCGGCCGGGGCTTGCCGGTGCCCATCAGATCGAGAATGCCGGGCTGGCCGTGGCTGCCTTGCGCGCCGCGGGCCTTTCGCCCGCGGCGTCGGCCTATGGAGCCGTGCAAGGCGCCACGTGGCCGGCGCGGCTCCAGCGCCTGCAGGGCCGCCTCGCTTCACACCTGCCGCCCGGCTTTTCGCTGTGGCTGGATGGTGGACACAATCAGGCGGCGGGCGAGATCCTGGCCGCCCATATACGCCACCGCTGGCCGGACCGGCCGGCCTATCTGCTGGTCGGCATGAAGCAGGGCAAGGATGCCGCGAGCTTCATCGCCCCCCTGCTGGGCGTTGCGGCTGCCGTCTGGGCGGTGCGGGAGCCCGGCCAGCATCTGGCGCTTAGTATCGATGACGTCATCGACGCCTCGCGCGGTGCGGCGCGGCCGGGCGGAACCATTCAGGGCGCGCTGGCGCAAGTGGCGGCTGAGGCGCCAGGACGGGTGCTGATCTGCGGCAGTCTCTATCTCGCCGGCGAGGCACTCAAGCTGGACGGCACGCCCCCGGTCTGAGTGTCGAAACGTGTCACGCCTTGATCGGGGTGCAACCGCCGCCCGATCTACGCGCTGGCTTGTGCGGCGCAACATTGCCGCCTTCGAGGAGTGTCCGGCCATGAAATACTGGTTAATCGGTGTGACCGCCGCGTTGAGCCTGATGGCCATGGCGCCCCAGGATACGTCCACCGCCGAGGCTACGCTTCAGACCCAGCCCCGCTGAGCCGACGCGCGAGCTGCACCAGGATTGCCGCGGTCGCCCCCCAGACGAAATGCTCGGGATGCGGCCAGACCCAGTAATGGCGTGTGCGGCCGGCAAGCTCGGCCTGGCGCCGCTCGGGGGCGAGAGGGTCCAGTAGCAGGGAAAGCGGCAAGGCGAAGACCGCATCGACCTCGGCCGCCGACAACGTCGTGGTGAAGCCGGACGAGACCAGCGCGAGTATGGGCGTTATCCGATAGCCAGTGCCGGTGATGTGGTCTGCCAGGCGGCCGAGCACTTCGACAAAGGCACTTTCCAGGCCGATTTCCTCATGCGCCTCGCGCAACGCGGCCGCTTCGGGGCTCTCGCCAGGATCGATGCGCCCGCCGGGGAAGCTAACCTGGCCGGCATGGCGGCGCAGATGGGCCGTACGCTTGGTCAACAGAACGCCTGGCGTGTCGCCGGTGACGATGGCGACCAGCACCGCGGCGGGAACGAGGTCCTGAGGGATGGCGGCGTCAGGATCGTCCGACCAGGCCGACCCCGCCGAGCCGGGACCTGTCAGGCGGGCGCGCAGTTCGGCCGCGTTCAGTTGCCGCAGGCCGTAAGGTCACCGAGAGGAAAGAAGACGTTGGCGCTCCATACGCCCAGGCAGCGGCGGCCGTTGTTGCAGCCCGGAACGGCGAGCGCCACGAGCTCGTAATAGACGGCGCGCCCGATGCGCGCTTCCAGCGGCTGGCCGCCATCGGGGTGGCGGATGCGGATATAGGGGGTGGGCTCGTCGGTCAGCGGGTTGAAGGCGATGCGGATCGGGTGCTCGGGACCGGCGGTGACGACCTGATCGACATTGGTGCGGAACGTCAGACATTGGCCGGGGCCCCGGCCGCAGCAGCCCCAATTGAGTTCGACCGCGACCCAGGGCGTGTCCTCGACCTGGATCGTGCCGCGCTCGGCCGGCGTTTCCAGCCAATAGGCGCCCGCGGCGTCCCGCGTTAGGACGGAGCTGAAGAGGCAGACCAGTTCCTTGCGGCCGATCACGCCGCCCCGATACAGCCAGGTGCCGTCACGCTTGATCAGGAAGGGCAGGGCGCCGCACTCGGCGCGCACACGGCGCTGGCGTGCGGGTGCTTCGATGAAGCTGGGCATAACCGCGGGATCGGCGCCGTCAAAACCCTTGGTCAACAGGGCTGCACTCAATACCATTCTCCGCAACACAGCGGCCCTGGCTCGCCAGCCCGGCTGGGCTTAGGCGATGACATGAGCGATCTGTCAGACGCGCTTCATATAGGGTGTGCGCCCCTCCATCTGAAAGACCCTCCGCCTCGCTGGACGCGGTCTTTGTATGCGGCGAGACTGGCCGCCCATCCCTGCCCGAGGCTGCTCCCTTGCTCGATACCGTCATTGCCGACGCTGAAAAACTTGCCGCCTCCGCCACCGCGGCGCGGCGCGAAATAGCCCGCGTCATCATCGGCCAGGACCAGGTGGTCGAACAGGCGCTGATTGCCATCATGGCCGGCGGGCACGCGCTGCTGATCGGTGTGCCCGGTTTGGGCAAGACGCTGCTGGTAGACACGCTTGGGCGAGTGTTGGGGCTGGACCGGCGGCGCATCCAGTTCACGCCGGACCTGATGCCCGCCGACATCACGGGGTCCGAGGTGCTGGACGATGAGGGCGGGCGCCGGGCATTCCGCTTCGTGCCCGGGCCGGTGTTTTGCCAGTTGTTGATGGCAGACGAGATCAATCGCGCCAGCCCGCGCACGCAGTCGGCGCTGCTGCAAGCCATGCAAGAGAAGCGCGTGGCGGTTAGCGGCGTGGATCATGTGCTGCCGGCGCCGTTTCATGTGC
>CAXUNZ010000310.1:0-3752 GCA_964252525.1 uncultured Acetobacteraceae bacterium | reverse complement strand
GGCACATTGAGCAGGAAGATCGCCCGCCAACTCCCCAAGTCGATCAACCAGCCGCCCAGCACCGGCCCCACCGCGCCCATCGCCGCCCCGCTCGCCGCCCAGATGCCGATTGCCCGCCCCATCGCCTCGCCGGCGAAATTGGCGCCAAGGATGGCCAGGCTGTTGGGCATCAGCATGGCCGCCCCCGCGC
The DNA here is from genome assembly GCA_964252525.1 of uncultured Acetobacteraceae bacterium. Lineage (GTDB taxonomy): Bacteria > Pseudomonadota > Alphaproteobacteria > Acetobacterales > Acetobacteraceae > CAJCIS01. The sequence continues at coordinate 3,562 of CAXUNZ010000310.1, read as the reverse complement.
CCTGCAACAGCCGGCTGACCAGCAGCAGCCGCAAATCGGGCGCCAGGGCGCACCCCACCGAGGCGGCCGCGAAAATCCCGGTTCCCGCGATCAGCAGCCGCCGCCGCCCGAACCTGTCTCCCGCCGCACCTCCGAGCAGAAGCAGCGCACTCAGCGGCAGCAGATAGGCATTAACCAACCATTGCAGCGCGGAGGCATCCGCGCCCAGGCTGCGTCCGATCGTCGGCAGCGCCACGTTGACGACGGAGCCGTCCACGAAGGCCAGGCTGGAGGCAAGGATGGTGGTGGCCAGGATCAGGCGCGGGTGTGCGGGCGGTTGACTGTCTGCAACGCCGCTGGCCGAGGCAGCGTCGCAATGGGAAGGCAGGGCAGCGCTCACGCCCCTTCATAGAGGGTAGGCGCCCTGCCCGCGCAACCCGCAGGTCACGGTCGAGCGCCGGCCGCGGTGCGAACCCGGACGACAAACGCCTTGACGAGCACCAAAATGGAAAAATCTTCTCTTTAGAAAAAGAAGATCCTTGCTTTACCCGACCTCCCCAAGCCAAGCCGCCGCGCCTGGCTCAGAATTTAACTCGCGTCCGGCGAATCCAAAGCACGACCGCCCGCCTCTCTAGCGGAAGAAGGCTCAATACCGGGCAAGGAGGTGAGTGAAATGATCTATCGCAAAAACATCCGTCGGTGGGAAAGGATCGCCCGGCTGGCGGTAGGTATCTCCATGGCAATCTATGGCTCTACCGTCACGGCAGGCACGCCGATGGGCTATGTGCTGATCGCTGCCGGGCTGTGCGCCGCGCTTTCGGGCATTTTCGGCTACTGCCCCGCCTGTGCGATGGCTGGGCGCAAGCTCCCGCAGCCGCTTCAATGATCGCGTGCGCCAGGGCAGGCTCATCCGCGGACTTGATTCTGTCCGCGCAACTCGGTGACCAGGCGGCGATCGCATCGTTGTTGGAATTCAGTCAGCCCGACATCCGGCGGTATGCGCGAAGATCGTGCCGGGCCAGCGATATCGACGATGCGGTTCAGGAAGCTCTTTGGTTGATGTCACGCCGGATCGCCAGCCTGCAAAAGCTGGCCTCATTCTCGACATGGCTGTTCGCGATCGTCACACGGGAATGCATGCGTTTGGCGCGAAACGCATTTCGGCACGCCGATATTGCGGAGATGGGCAACGAGTTAACCTGGGCGGACCGGCCGGAGCATGACCTGCGCATCGACCTTGCAGCCGCCATCCAGTCGCTGCCCGCCCATTACCGCACCATCGTGCTGATGCGCGATGTCGAGGAACGGACGATCGATGAAATCGCCGAGTTTCTTGCACTGAGCAGGGAGAGCATCAAAGCACGCCTGCATCGGGCGCGCGGCCTCCTGCGGGAGTATCTGTTGAAATGATCGCCAGCCAAAATCCCTTCGCAAGCCGCACCCTCGGCGAGCATTTGGCGCGCGGCCTTGGCGCCGTCGCCCTTGCCGCTTTCGCCTTCTGGCTCCTTTCGGCACCGGCGCAGGGGCGCACGCTGCTTGCCGTGCCGAGCGTCATCGCGGCTTTTGTCCTCATGCGGGGCTGTCCAATGTGCTGGCTTACCGGCCTGATCGGCACTATCACCAACCCTTCGAGAAAGGCTGGATATTATGAGTAACCCCGGCGTTCTACGATCCTATCAGGCGCCCTCAGACCTCGGTCTGGTGCACAAACTCGCCGCCGCGGCCCCGGTCGAAGCGGAGGCGTTCCTGAACTTCAATGCGAGCGTCGAGCGGACCAACGGCGTCATACCCGCAAAATATCGCGAGTTGATCGCGATCGGCGTCGCGTTGACGACGCAGTGCTCCTATTGCTTGGACGTCCACACGCGGCGCGCCCTGGGCGCCGGGGCCACACGCGAGGAAATTGCCGAGACAATTTTTGTTGCAGCCGCGCTCCGCGCCGGGGCGGCACTTGGTCATGGATTGCTAGTGCAGAAAATCGTCGACGCCGTGGAGGCTGCGGCGTGAGGCGGGATGATTAACTGGTAGGAAGAATCTTCTTTTTCTGAAGAAAAAGAAGCAAAAAGACTTTTCGAATTTAGCTTTACGGGCCTATTGCTTATCGCGCTCGTTTATTCGGCTGAACTGCTCGCTCACTTCTGCTACAATTATTCCCAGCTTGGACACCGTCGTCCGGTTCATCATCGTCCCATCCGGCATGCCGTACATCCATTGGGACATCGTCACGTTGAACAGCGCGTTGCCAGGCTTGCGCGCCCACACCCATTGCCAGTGAAAGACACGGCCCACCGCCACGCCCTCGGCGGTGCCCACCATATCATTCGCCGTGGCGCTGAAATGCCCGGGCGACGTGCGCCGCAAATGCCAGTCGCGATGCGTCACCGTGCCGTCACCCTCGGTCAGCGTCTGGCGCATGCGCAAGCCCTCCGGTCCCTCCGCCTCGCCCACGCAATCCGTCTGCACGATCTCGCTCGGCGCACCGTCCCGGTTTTCCACCACGCCCCAGGAATGCGTGTGGCCCGTCCAATAGACCAGGGGATCAAAGGCCGGCGCGGTACCGGCGAAGCCCACCACCGTCATCGGCTTGCCGCAACCCGTCAAAACCGCGCATGCCGCCATCACCACGCTGCGCCTTAAGCTCATCATGCGTGCTGCTCCAGCGGGCGGAACCGGATGAAACCTGCTTGACCGCCGCCTAACGTTTGCTCACCCAAATCCGGAAATGCTTGAAGATCGGCCTGCTGTCGAGCTGCGTCTGCCCGTCATAAGGCTGGCGCACGGAAATCAGCCCGATATAGGTGTAAGCCGCCGCATCGGTCAGGGTTGAAATCACCGTCCAGGTCTTGCCGTCCGGACTGTAGGAATAGGTGTAGGCGGATCCCGCCTTCTGCAGCCGGAGCGACACCTTGCCGGCATGGTAGGCGACAAAGCCGGGATCGGGTTTGCCGTTGACAAAACTCTCCAGCCCTTCAACCGGATTATCGCCATACTCGAACCGATGAAATAGGCTGGATTTGGTGAAGCCGGCTGTCTGCGCCGTTAGTACCAGCCCCGCACCCATATAATTGTTGACGGCCGCAAAATCGATCCTGGTCGTGGCCGTGTAATCGAGCGCCGGATCGATTGGTTGCAGTAAAAGCGAGGCGTCATAGTTCGTGCTTGGCCAGAAGTCGGAGCCGCCATTCTGCGCGGAGGCATCCAGCAGCAACCCCTTCCTGCCGATGGCAACCGTCGAGTTAGGATTGGGTTCGGAGAGCACCCACCTGGGGTCGATTTCCTCATCGGCGGTGAACCTATCGGAAAAAGGCCCTTGCGATAGGGGGATGAAGTGGCAGCACGATACCGGCTGCGCCAGGGCCGGCGGGCTCGATGACACCGCATAGAGGGGCCCGGCAAGACATACGGCAGCCAATTTCCCCCAGAAGCCATTCATCGCGGCAACTCCATTACGCTGGCATCATCACGCAAGCCGTGGCGGACCGCAACCTGAGGATGCAACAGGCCGGCCCCGGACACGCCTGTCGCCCATGGCTGTCCTACTCTTAACCCCCGCGACTCGGCCACCCCTGCTACCCACCGCACG
>CAXUNZ010000309.1:0-3757 GCA_964252525.1 uncultured Acetobacteraceae bacterium | reverse complement strand
GAATGTCAGTGGCAGGATTGTCCCGCTTGGGGGCGCGAGGCAACCGCGCCGGCTGACGTGCACGACAAGGATGGGCGGTGTTCGGCATGCCGGATGTTCCCGCTCGCGCGGCAATGACCTGAGGTCCCACCCATCTGCCTAACAACTCTGAGGATAATTGAATGCGTCTCGCAACATCCGGCGCCGTGCTCTGCGCCCTCGCCCTGCTACCCCTGGCCGCGCCCGCCCAGACAGCGATGCAACCCCCCACGTCCGGACCAGGCGGCACCCCACCCACGCCAAACGGCGCGGACCAGCTCGTCGGCCTTTTCGGCGCCACCTGCTTGCATTTCTCCGGTGATACCGCGGGTCTGCGCAAGTTCCTGACGCAAGAGGGCGCGCCCGCCATGCCCGACCCGGCGCGCGGCGCCTTTCTGGCCGGGCGCGCGGGCCAGGCCTTCGATGTCAGCGTTCCGAACGTGAACCTGGCCCTGGTTTCGCTGGATGATGGCGGGTGCGAGGCGGTGGTCGAACACGCCAATCCGGCCGAGATCGTTCCCGTGCTGCAGCAATCGGCCGCCGAGGCGCACGTGACCGTGCAAAGCCTGGGCGATCAGCAATCCGGCAAGAACGGCGTCAGTCACGCGGCCTTTTTGCTGACCAGCGCGGGCAAACAGATGCACGTGCTGGTCAGTACCGCGCCGCAGCCGCCGCAGGCGGTGCTGACCTTCGTGCCGAAATGAGTCTGGCGGTCCAGCTGAGCTGTTCGAATTTCGCCCGCTCCCTGCGTTTCTACACCGACGTTCTCGGCTTTACGACGATGCGCTTCGAACCCGACAACAAGCGGGCGGATCTGGAGCGGGATGGCGTGGCGATCCAAATCAGCGAGAACGGCGGCACCCAGGGCGATCCCCTGGAATATCCCTTCGGGCGCGGCGTGACGCTGGTTGTCTGGACGTCGGACGCGGAGGCCATTTACGCGGGCGTGCACGCCTATGGTGCGCGGCTGCACCGGCCTTTGCAGGAGGTGTGGCGCGAGGAGGACGGCGTGCGGACCGGCCACGTGGAGTTCGAGGTTTTTGATCCTGATGGATATGATCTGAGATTTTGCCAGGCGATGCCGCCGAGGGGAAGATAAGGAAGGTCTTCTTTTTGAAAAAAAGAAGCAAAAAACTTTCTGACTTTCAGGTACGCGGTAGGGTGATTGTATACCACCCGACGAGAAAACGTTTTTTGGTCTTTTTTTAAAAAAAAGGACGACTGTGCTTTGCCTAAATCCGCCGCCCGCTTCGTCTGCCAATCCTGCGGCGCCGTCGCCCCCAAATGGTCCGGCCGCTGCGAGACCTGCGGCGAATGGAACACGATTGTCGACGAACCCGTCGAAGCCCGGCCCGGTCTGCCTGCCAAACCCACGCGCAAATCGGCCCAGCTAGCGCTTGAAACTCTAACCGGCACGGCCGAGCCGCCGCCGCGCCTGCGCACCTGCATCGAGGAACTCGACCGGGTGCTGGGCGGCGGATTGGTGATGGCCTCCGCCGTGCTGGTCGGCGGCGACCCCGGCATCGGCAAATCCACGCTGCTGCTGCAAGCCGCCGCCGCGCTGGCGCGCACGGGCGCGCGCGTCCTCTACATTTCGGGCGAGGAATCGGCCGACCAGATCCGCTTGCGCGCGCGGCGCCTGGGGCTGGACACGGCGCCGCTGAGCCTGGCGGCCACGATCAATGTGCGCGATATCGTGGGCGTACTGGAAGCCGAGCGCGACCTGGCGCTGGTGGTGATCGACTCCATTCAGACGATGTGGCTGGACAGTGTGGAAAGCGCGCCCGGCACGGTCACGCAGGTGCGCGCGGCGGGTTTCGAGTTGATCCGTCAGGCCAAGTCACGGGGATTTTGCCTGGTGCTGGTTGGCCACGTCACCAAGGATGGTGCGCTCGCCGGTCCGCGCGTGCTGGAACACATGGTCGATGCGGTGCTGCATTTCGAAGGCGATCGCGGCCACCAGTTCCGCATCCTGCGCGCGGCCAAAAACCGTTTTGGCGCCACGGACGAAATCGGCGTGTTTGAAATGACCGAGCATGGCCTGGCCGAGGTCGCCAATCCCTCGGCGCTGTTCCTCGCCGAGCGGCGTGGCCACATCGCCGGCAGCGCGGTCTTTGCCGGGCTGGAAGGCACGCGCCCGGTGCTGCTGGAAATTCAGGTACTGCTCGCGGCCAACGCCGGCGGCGGCGCGCCGCGGCGCCAGGTGGTGGGCTGGGATGGCAACCGGCTGTCGATGCTGCTCGCCGTGCTGGATGCGCGCTGCGGTCTGCGGCTGGGCGCGTCGGACGTGTATCTCAACGTCGCCGACGGCTTGCGCATCGCCGAGCGGGGGGCCGACCTGGCGGTGGCCGCCGCCCTCGCCTCGGCCGCGACGGGCCAACCGACCCATGCCGGGGCGGTCTATTTCGGCGAGGTCGGGCTGTCGGGCGAAGTGCGCCAGGTGGCGCAGTCCGACGCGCGGTTGAAGGAAGCGCAGAAGCTGGGGTTCGAGCGCGCCGTGCTGCCCCGGCGCGTGGCACGCGGCAGCCGGGGTGCGGCGGCACCGGCGGGTTTTACGCTGGATGAGATTGGGCACTTGGCCGATCTGGTGGCGCAGTTCGGCGCCAAGGAAGGTTGACGGAAAGACTGGGGGAGCCGTGCCGGCCCCCCCAGACCCCCCGTCGATTGTTTGGGGGGGATGGCACATCTCCCCCAATTCCTCTCAACCGAAAACCCTGGCAAAAACCTCGTCGACGGCGCGCAGGTGCAGGCTTGAATCCATCGCGGCGTCCAGAATGCCGGCCTGGATTTTTCCCGCTACGTTTTCATCGGCATCCAGTTTGGCGCGGAAAGACCGGTAATCGGGGCCGCCAAGGCTCGACCACGTTGCCATGGCGTTGCGCTGCACCACCGCATACGCGGCCTCGCGCGTCATCCCCGCGCGTGTCAGCGCCAGCAGCACCTCGCCGCTATGCACGACGCCGCCCAGGCTTTCCAGGTTGGCCAGCATCCTTTCTGGATAGACCAGCAGGCGGTCCATCATGCCGGCCAAACGCGCCAGCGCGAAATCCAGCGTGATCGTGGCATCGGGGCCGATGGCGCGCTCCACGCTGGAATGGCTGATGTCCCGCTCATGCCACAGCGCCACGTCTTCCAGCGCGGGCGTCACCGCCGCGCGCACCGTGCGCGCAAGTCCGGTCAAATTCTCCGACAGCACCGGATTGCGCTTGTGCGGCATGGCGCTGCTGCCCTTCTGGCCGGCGTGAAAGAACTCCTCGGCCTCGCGAACCTCGCTGCGCTGCAAATGACGTATTTCGATGGCCAGGCGTTCGATGCCGCTGGCAATCACGCCGAGCACGCAGAAAAACATGGCGTGCCGGTCACGCGGAATGATCTGCGTCGAAATCGGCTCCACCGCCAGCCCGAGCGCTGCGGCGACATGTGCCTCCACGCGCGGATCGATATGGGCAAACGTGCCGACGGCGCCGCTGATCGCGCAGGTGGCAATTTCCGTGCGCGCCGCGGCCAGCCGCGCCCGGCCGCGTGCAAATTCCGCATGATGGCCGGCAAGCTTGAGGCCGAAGGTCGTGGGCTCTGCGTGAATACCGTGGCTGCGCCCGATCGTCAGCGTGTGCTTGTGTTCGATGGCGCGGCGGCGCAGCGTGGCGAGCAATTCGTCCAGATCGGCCAGCAGCAGGTCGGCCGCCTGGCTCAGCTGCACGGCCAGGCAGGTGTCCAGCACGTCGCTGCTGGTCATGCC
>CAXUNZ010000308.1:0-3773 GCA_964252525.1 uncultured Acetobacteraceae bacterium | reverse complement strand
AGATCAACCTGTTGCCGCCGGAGATGCGCGCGCCGCCGCTGCCGCCGGTGACGCAGGCAGAACCCCAGCCCGCGCCTTCCCAAACGCAGCGCCAGGAAAAACCCCGCCGCCGCGCACCCCAGCAGAGCAATCCCTTCGCCCACCTCGCGCTGCCCAATTTCGCACCAGGCCCGCAACATGCCTCGCGCGGCCTGCGCAACTCGCGCAGCCTCGATCTTTCCATGGGCCCGGTGATCGAAGGCGGGCAGTTGCGCGAGGCCGTGCCGCATGTCGCCAGCGCCGGCGCCGATGGCGAGTACTGGGAGGTGCTGAGCGACTATGTGGAGACGCACAAATTCTATCCCGAACAAGCCGGCCGCAACGGCGAGCAGGGCACGGCCGTGGTGCGCGCGCTGATTGCGCGGGATGGCACGGTCAAGGATGTGCACCTGGAACAATCGGCCGAATCGCGCCTGCTCGATGTCGCGCTGGAGAGCATGTTCCGCGGCAAGCATCTGCCGCCGTTTCCCGAGGATATGAAGGAGAAGGAGCGGGAGTTTACGATATCGATGACGTATGAGATTGTGCAGTAAGGAAGAATGTTCTTTTTTGAAAAAAAGAACCAAGAAACTTTTGCCTACGGTGTGCGCGCTGTGGCAATGCGTACACCAAGTGACAAAAGTTTTTGCTTCTTTTTTCAAAAAGAAGCCCTTGCTTCGTTACGCGGCATGAACCGCCTCCGCCATTTGCTGATAAACGCGGAAATACACCATACGGTCGAAATGCCCGGCGCCTGAGCCTTCCTTCACCTCGGTCAGGCTGCCGATGAAATCGGCCATGTCGAGCACGGTAACTGCGGCGAATTCGGCCGCAACCTCGCGCGTCCAGGCATTCTGAATGAGGCGCTTGCCGATCTTCTTGACGCGGCCTTCCTTCAGCACCGTATCGAGTGCCAGCAGCACGAACATGCGTCCATGCGCCGGCACGCGGCCGAACACGGCGCGAAGATTGTCGCGAAATTCCGCCTCCTCGATCACGCCATCATCCACGAAATGCGCGGCAAGATTGGTTTCGACACGCAGCATTGCATCGGTCTTGACCGGGCGCGGCTTGGGCGGCTTGTAGGGGATGCGGGTGCCGGTTGCGCGGTGGCGATAGATCGGGCAGCCCAGATCGGCCCAGTTGCTGAACACCCAGAGCGGGTGCGGCCCGGCGTGATCGAAATAGCGCGACCGGAAATCCTGCGCCTCGTAGCCGAGCAGCATGACGGCTTGCAGCGCCTCGCCCGAGAGCCCGTCCAGCGCGTGGCGGAAGCATAGCGAGTGATCAAGCCGAATCACGTTGCCCTGACGCACGGTGTTGTACTCGCCGATCGTCTCGCGCGCGCCGGCGGCGAAGTAATGCAGCAGCGGCGCCAAGACGCAGCCGCCGCGCGCGGCCACGGTGCTTGCGGCGGACCCCTCCGCGGCACAAGCGGCTGGCGCGTGCGCAATATCGGCGCTGATCCAATCCACGGTTGGCGACGCGACAACATTCGACAGAACGCGCCCGCGCACACGCAGCTCCGGCCGGCCGAGATGCTGATAGGTCCACGCCTCCACGCCCATGCCCAGCACACGGCAGGAAAAGCAGAAATGCACGAGATGCTGGCCCTCGGGCTCCGCCTTGGTCGCGTAGAAGCCGCAATAGCCATATTGTCCGTAAGCGTCCGACACCTCCAGCAGACCCGCCTGAACCATATGGTGGTCGAGCAGGCGGCGCAGCGCCGCGCGCGCTTCCTCCGGCACTTCGGGCAGGCGCCGCTTGGTGAAATTGAGCTGATTGGTGCGATTGATCAGCTCGACCGCGCGGTCGATATGAGCTTCGACATCGCGCTCGATACGCACGCGTATGTTGCTGGCGCGCAGGAATGCCGCGTTGCTGCCGCCAGAGGCGACGGAGGCCGCCTCGTCGGCATGCCGCCGCTCCAGCACCTTGTATTGCGCAAGGCGGCTCAACACGCGGTCGTCCTTGCCGCGCATTCTGGGATCATCGAGCATGCCGGCGAGGAAATTCTCGTCCGCCGTTTGCAGGCCGGGTGCGAAATGCCGCGCCTCGCTGAGGTTGGAGGGATTGTCGTCGATGAACAGCACACTGGCCGGCCTGAGCTGCACCGCCTCGATCAAGGCGGCGATACGCGGACCCTTGGGATCCCAGTTGATGCTGGGGAAAATGAAATAGTCCCAGATGCCGGCGTTCGTCAGAATGTCCTGCACGGGCGCCTTGTCGTTTTTAGAGCAAACCGAACTCATGATGCCGCGTCGCGCCAGTTCGATGACGATATCATGGCTCGTCTGGCTGTAACGATGCCCGCCTTCCGTGATCGTGCCGCCCCAGAACGTCTCGTCGAGGTCCCAGATCACCAGACGCACGGCCTCTTTCATGGCTTGGCCGCCTCCGGCAGCATTGCCCGCGGACGGCGCCCGCCGGAAGCGGCCGCCACGGCCACCATCAGCAGCAGCGACGAGATCAGAAATGGTGCGCCCGGCACGTTCCAGCCTTCGCGCGGGGAGGCGAAATACGCGTAGCTTTCCGTGTACAGGGTCGGGCCGATCAGACCGGCAATGCCCAGCAAGCTGCTGGTGGCACCCTGCAATTGTCCCTGTTCCGACGCCAGAACAAGGCGCGACATCAGGGCGTTGAGCGCGGGATCGGCAAATCCCTTCATGGCGAGGAGCGGAATGGCGAGCAGGAACATCGTGCCGTTCGGTGCAAGCCCCATCAGGGCAAACGCCGCCACGCCGCAGCACAATCCTGCGAGCAGCGCGCTGCGCTCGCCGATCAGCCGCACCAGCGGGCCGGTCAGCACGCCGCCCACCAGCGCGCTGCACACGCCTATGCCGCCCAGCAGCCAAGCCAGTTGGCGAATGGCAAAGCCGTAGCGGTTGATGGCGTAGAGCACGATCATGGTCGGCAATACGTTATTGGCGATCAGGCCGAGAAAGTTCACGACAGCTAGCCCCGGCAACCCTGCGCGCGAACGGATCAGCTTCAGCGCGCCCACGGGATTGGCGCTGCGCCACACGAAAGGCGCACGGCTTTCCGGCGGCAGCGATTCGGGCAACACAAGCAGGCCGAAGACGAAATTGGTCAGGCTCAGCCCCGCCGATACCCAGAACGGCAGGCGCGGGTTGATTGACCCCAGCAGCGAACCGAGCACCGGTCCCGCCACGAAAGCCACCCCGAAGCTGATGGAAATCAGACCGAAACGCGCCGCGCGTTTTTCCGGCGGCGTGATGTCCGCGATATAGGCCGTGGCGGAGGAAAAACTCGCCGCCGTAATTCCGGAAATGACGCGCCCGACGAACAGCCAGGTCAGCGTTGGCGCGACAGCCATCAGAACGCAATCCAGCCCCAGCCCCAGATTGGAGGCGAGGATCACCGGCCGGCGCCCGAAATGATCTGACAGCGCACCCTGCACGGGCGAGAAAATGAACTGCATCAGCGCCCAGGCGGTGGCGAAAATGCCGATGGCGTGTGCGGCGGCGATGGCATTGCCACCCTGAAATTTCTGGATCAGCGGCGGCAGCACGGGAACGATCAGCGACATGCCGAGAATGTCCAGCGTGATCGTGACCATGATGAAGCCGATGGCTGCGCGCATGTCCTGGTTTACCAATCAGAAGGCGAGTGAAGGTTGGAAGGGATGTACCATCCCCCCAAACCCCCCGTCATCATTTGTAGGGGGCGCCAAAAATCGACTTGGAATTCGGGGGGGATGGCATATCCCCGCCCGCTCTTTGTTGGCCTTCCGG
>CAXUNZ010000307.1:0-3811 GCA_964252525.1 uncultured Acetobacteraceae bacterium | reverse complement strand
CGCTCTACGCCTTCCAATCCGTGCTCGCGCTCTTTCCGGGCCATCATGCCGGCGATGGCGAAATCCTCGGCTGCCTCTCGCTTATTTTCTGGTCGCTCTTCCTGATCGTCACGGTCAAATACGTCCTGCTTGTCATGCGCGCGGACAATCGGGGCGAGGGCGGGATCCTCGCTCTGATGGCGCTGGCCCAGCGCAGCGCCACGTCGGCCCATATCCGACGCTCTATCGTTCTGATCGGCATCGGCGGGGCGTGCCTGCTCTTCGGCGATGGTGTGATCACGCCGGCCATTTCCGTGCTCTCTGCCGTGGAAGGCATCGAGGTCTCCCTGCCCCAGGCCGCCGAGGTGGTGCTGCCCGTTTCGGCCGTGGTCATCGTGGCGCTCTTTGCCGTGCAGTCGCGCGGTACCGGCCTGGTGGGGCGGGTGTTCGGCCCGGTCATGGTGCTGTGGTTTGCCGCCATCGGCGTGCTCGGCGCCATTCAGATCGCGCGCAACCCGTCCGTGCTGGCGGCCATACTGCCTGGGCATGCTTTGCTTTTCATCGGCCGGCATGGCGGCTTTTCGCTTCTGGTGCTCGGCGCGGTCGTGCTCGCCGTGACCGGTGCCGAAGCGCTGTATGCCGATATGGGTCATTTCGGCGTGCGTCCGATCCGCACGGCCTGGCTTTTCATGGTCCTGCCGAGCCTGGTGCTGAACTACTTCGGTCAAGGCGCGCTGGTCATGGCCAATCCCCTGGCGGCGGAGAACCCGTTCTACCTGATGTCGCCTCAGGCCTTGCGCCTGCCGCTGGTGGTGCTGGCGACACTGGCCACCGTGATCGCCAGCCAGGCGCTGATTTCGGGCGCTTTTTCGATTGCGCGCCAATGCACGCAAATGGGTTTTCTGCCGCGGCTGACCGTGCGCCACACCAGCCAGACCGAGGAGGGGCAGATCTTCCTGCCCCAGGTCAACACCGCCCTGATGCTGGGCGTGCTGATCCTGGTGTTCTCTTTCCGCAGCAGCACGGCGCTCGCCTCGGCATATGGCATCGCGGTCACCGGCACCTTCATCTGCACCTGCATCTTGGCCACCATCGTCTTCCGCCGCCAGTTCGGCTGGCCGCGCTGGGCGGCGATCGGCGTGTGGGGGGGCTTTTTCGTCATCGACAGCGTCTTCTTCGCGGCCAATGCGCTCAAGATCATTCAGGGCGGCTGGGTGCCGCTTTTCATCGGGGGCTCGCTGATGATGATGATGACGACGTGGAAGCTGGGACGAGACCTGATGCAGGAGCGCTGGCGGGCCGACAGCTTGCCGCTGGCGAGTTTCCTGGCCCGCCTGCCGCAATCGCGCACCATCCGCGTGCCCGGCATGGCCGTGTTCCTGACCGGCCAACCCGATTATGTGCCGGGTGCGCTGCTGCACAACCTCAAGCACAACAAGGTGCTGCACGAGCGCGTCCTGTTCGTCACCGTCAACACGCTCGACGAGCCCGAGGCGGGCGCCGAACGCCGCACTGACGTGGTGGAGTTGGCGCCCGGCATCCATAGGGTGGCATTGCGCTACGGCTTCATGGAAAGCCCTAACGTGCCCCGCGCGCTGGAGGACCTACGCGGGTGTGGCGTGGACTACGATCCGATGCAAGTCAGCTACTTCCTGGGCCGCGAGGTCCTGGTGCGTGCCATGGCGCCGAAACTGTCCCTCTGGCGCCTGTGGCTGTTCCTGGTCATGGCGCGCAATGCGGTAACGGCGACAGAGTTCTTCCGCATTCCCAGCGATCGCGTCGTCGAATTGGGCGTTCGTATCGCCATTTGAGTTCGCGTCTCGCGTTACGAGGCGTCAACAGACTGTGAAGGGTGCATGCGCACGCATCCCGATCCCAAAAGGGCGCGTAAGGCGGGGGTGGCAGCACGTCACAGGCCGCACGAGGCGGTCCATCCGCTCGCCCCCCGAGGAAATATCATGTCACTTGAGTCAAAACTTTCCCGCGCCTCCAGCATCCTGTCCAATCGGCGCCGGCTGCTGCAGGGGGCGGGCATTTCCGCCGCCACATTGGGCGCTATCGCCATGGGGCTTCCCGTCGATGCCCGCGCCGAGGAAGCGGCCGATGCTGTCACGGATGCTGACATCTTCAACTTTGCGCTCAATCTCGAATACCTGGAAGCGACGTTTTACTCCTACTGTGTTTTCGGTGCGGACCTTCCTGCCAGCCTGACGACCGGACCCGGTGGCGCGCCGGGCGGAACCGTCACCGTGCCGGCACAAACAATGGTGCCGTTCACGAACGGGTCTGCGGCGGCGGAATTCGCCTACGAGGTCGCCAATGACGAGATCGCGCACGTCAAGTTCCTGCGCAAGGAACTCGGCAACTACGCCATCGCGCGTCCCGACCTCAACCTCGATACGTCCTTCGCCGCGCTCGGCATGGCCGCCGGGCTGAAGGGCGGAACGTTCAGCCCCTATACCAGCGTCGACAACTTCCACCTTGGCGGTTTCATCTTCGAGGACGTCGGCGTCACCGCCTATCATGGCGCCGCGCCGTTGATCACGCACAAGGTCTACCTTGCCGCGGCGGCGGGCATTCTGGCGGTCGAAGCCTACCACGCCAGCGAGTTCCGCGTGCAGATCTATCAGGAAGGCACGTCCGGCAACGCCGACCGTATTGCCGCTCTCCGCGCCAAGTTGTCGGGCACGAACGACGACCAGGGCACGGTCCTCAAGGGCATGGCCAACATCGTTCCCACCGATGCCAATGCTCTGGCCTTCTCCCGCACGCCGAGCCAGGTGCTGAACGTCGTCTATGGCGGCGGCGCACCGTCCAACTACCTGTTCTTCCCGAACAAGGTGAACGGCGTCATCCAATAACACTCTAGAGAATGACGGTGTGTCCGGGGGGAATGGCACATTCCCCCCGGCTTTTTTTTGTCTAGACTGACGCTGGATGCAAACCAGCTTCACCCCCGCCCAACTGCAGGATCCCAGCTTCAAATCCAGCAACCAGGTCCTGCGCACCTGTGTGCATTGCGGCTTCTGCACCGCCACTTGTCCCACTTTCGTGCTTCTGGGCGACGAGCTCGACAGCCCCAGGGGCCGCATCTACCTGATCAAGGACATGCTGGAAGGCGGGCGCCCGGCCACGGAAGAGGTGGTGCGCCACGTTGATCGCTGCCTGAGTTGCCTCAGCTGCATGACCACCTGCCCCTCGGGCGTGAACTACATGCATCTGGTCGATCACGCCCGCGCGTACATCGAGGACACCTACACCCGCCCGTGGCACGACCGGCTGCTGCGCGCCGTATTGGCACACGTGTTGCCCCGGCCTGACGCCTTTCGAGCGGCACTGCGCGCGGCCGGCCTGGTTCGTGGTACCGCAAGAATGATCCCGGGCCGTTCCCTGCCCGCCCAGCGCCTGCGCGCGATGCTGGCCCTGGCGCCATCGAGGTTACCGCCGGCGGGCGCCAGCGCGCGTCCCTCCAATCACCCGGCACAGGGTCCACGCCAGGGGCGCGTGGCCCTGCTGACCGGCTGCGCCCAGACGGTGCTGGCGCCGGCGATCAACGAGGCCACGATCCGGCTGCTGACCAGGATGGGCATCGAGGTGGTTGTGGCGCAGGGCGTGGGCTGCTGCGGGGCGCTAACGCATCACATGGGCAAGCACGAGGCGGCCATGGTTGCCGCCTGCGCAGCCATTGGCGGCTGGCACGCCGAAATGGAAGGCGGGGGCTTGGATGCCATCATCATCAACACCAGCGGCTGCGGCACCACAGTCAAGGATTACGGCTTCATGTTCCGCGCCGAACCGGCGCCTTGGCGGCAGCGCGCGGAAGCGGTCTCCG
>CAXUNZ010000306.1:0-3872 GCA_964252525.1 uncultured Acetobacteraceae bacterium | reverse complement strand
TATAAAGGTGGCCGCCGCCCCGAAACCACAGGCGATTATGAAGCCTGGACGCCAGGCAGCTAGGTCCGAACCATGGCGCGACACAACCCTGCCGAACTGATCACCGGCGCCGTGGTGCTGGCCGTGGCCGCGGCGTTCGGCGCCTTTGCGCTGGCCAACACGGGCCAGAGTTTCGCCGGCGGCGGCTACGAGCTGCACGCCAAGTTCGACCACGTCGATGGGCTCTCCGTGGGCACCGACGTGCGCATCGCCGGAGTGAAGGTGGGCAGCATCCGCGCGATCTCGCTCGATCCGAAAACCTACCTGGCCGATGTCGTTTTCAGCGTGCAGAAAGATCTGCAGCTGAGCACCGATAGTAGCGCTACCGTATCGACCGACGGGCTGCTGGGCGGCAAATATCTGGCGCTGGCAACGGGCGGCGAAGACAAGATGCTTCAGCCGGGCGGGCAGGTGACGATCACCGAGGGTTCGATCAACATCGAATCGCTGATCGGCAAGTACCTATTCCCTAGCGTCGGCAAGTCCGGAGGCGGCAATACGAAGACCTCCGGCGGCATCGCGCCTCTGAAATGAGCGGCGCATCCGCGCGCTGGGTGCAGACAGATGGCGCTCCGGTGTCGTGCACGGAAAAGCTGAGGGTGCTGGAAGAGAACCGCGCGGAATTGGCCCAGATGATGCAGGATGCATTCGAAGATGCGATCCTGATGGATGTGGACGAGGCATTCCTGCGGCAGAATTTCGCCGCGCTGGTCGCCTGCCTGAAATCGCCCCGCGCATGAGGGTGGTCATTGTCGCTCTTGCCATGGCATGGGTGGCCGCCTCGGCGCGAGCCTCCGAGGAGGTCAAGCCGCCGGACCTCTCGCCGCCCGACACGTGGGTGCCGGTGCAGGCCGGCAGCGTGCGCGTGATGAACAAGATCGATGAGACGGTGCAGCTCGTGCGGCTGCGCGTCGGCCAGACGGTGACGTATCAGTCGCTGAGCCTGACGCTCTCGGGATGCTTCGTGCGCCCGGCCGATCTGCCCGAGGATGCCGCGGCGCGGCTCAAGATTATCGATACGCGGCCGGATACGCCGGGCTTTGATGGCTGGATGCTCAAGCGCGAACCTTCGCTGAACATGCTGCAGCACCCAGTTTACGACGTGCAGTTGGCCGCCTGCGGGTGATCGCCGCCGCGGAGCCCAGGCCACAGGATGCCGCCTACCTGCTGGATATCGACGGCACGCTGATCGACATTGCGCCCACGCCGGCCAGCGTGGTGGTGCCGGCGGGGCTGATCGACAATCTGCACGCGCTGCGCAGGCGGTGTGGCGATGCGCTGGCGTTGGTGACCGGACGGCCGATAGCGCAAGTCGATGCGTTGTTCGGTGATGCCGCCTACGCCGTGGCTGCGGAGCATGGCGCAGTGCTGCGCCCGGCCCCTGGGGCGGCGCTGATCTGTCCTGAGGTGGCGAGCACGCCGGCAGCCTGGATTGCACAGGCAGAAGCGCTGGCGGCGCGTCATCCTGGTGCGGCGGTCGAGTGCAAGCGACACGGCTTCGTGCTGCATTACCGCGCCGTGCCGGAGATGGGGCCGGTGTTCGAACTGGCGATGCAAGCCATTTTGGCCGAGCGCCCGCGCGACTTCGTGCTGCTGCCCGCCAAGATGGCATGGGAAATCCGGCCGGTGGGCGTGGACAAGGGCCGCGCGGTCGCGGCGCTGATGGCGCGTGCGCCGTTTGCGGGGCGCGTGCCGGTCTTCGTCGGCGATGACGCAACCGACGAGGACGGGATTGCCCGGGCGCGGCGCCTAGGCGGCGTGGGCCTGATGGTTGGGCGCGATTTCTCCGATCCGGGGTCGGTACGTGCCTGGCTGAGCATTCTTGCTAAAGAATGACGGGGGATTTGGGGGGGCAGGCACTGCTCCCCCAACTTTGCCTTTATTCCGCCTGCATGCGATCCGCGTCGCATGATCCGCGCCCTCTACACACGCATGCTCGCCCTATCCGCCAGTCCGCGGGCGCCGCTCTGGCTCGCAATCATCAGCTTTGCGGAGGCGAGTTTCTTCCCCGTGCCGCCGGACGCGTTGCTGGTGCCGATGGTGCTCGCGGCGCCGCGGCGGGCCTGGGCGCTCGCGGCAATCTGCACGGTGGCATCCGTGCTGGGTGGCTGCCTGGGCTATCTGATCGGCGCCGAATTGTTCGACCGCGTGGCGCGGCCGATCCTGCGGCTGTATCACGCCGAAGCGGCGCTGGGGAATTTCCAGGCGCTGTATGCGCGCTGGGGCTTGTGGGTGATCCTTATCAAGGGGATGACGCCGATCCCCTACAAGCTGGTGACCATCGCCAGCGGGGCGGCGCATTTCGATGTCGCCGTGTTCCTGGGGGCCAGCCTGGCGACCCGCGGCGCCCGCTTCTTTGTGGAGGCGGCATTGCTGCGCCGCTATGGCGAGCTGGTGCGCGGGTTCGTCGAGCGGCGGCTGACGCTGGTGACGACGCTATTTGCCGTACTCGTTCTTCTGGGCGTGATCGCATTGCGCTATCTTTAAGTCCATTTCTAGGCGCAACGTCGCGCCAGCTTCATGGCCGCACCGTCAAAATCTCCGGCAGCGCCGTTGCCAGGGCTTTGCGTACCGCCCCGCACAAACCGGCATCCGCCGTCGTGTTCGGTATGCGTGCAACGGAGAGAGCTCATCACGCAACTCGTGGCAACAAAAAGGACAGTGGCATGGAAGAGACCGCACCCGCATTTTCGGCGCAGGAGGCTATAACCGTGCAGCGGGAGATGAGGCGCGCTCTCGGCCTGGCAGCGGAAACATTCCCGCTGCCGGCCTTTATCGGCATGATCAGCGACGAGATCGAGCAGTTCCGCGCCGTCGGCCGCTCCGATGCGGACGTCGCCGCGCTGATCCGTGCGACGACCGGCCGCGAGGTCGATCCCGCCGACATCGCGAAGTTCTACGCCTCTCCCGCGGCGCGGGACGCGGGCCACAGATGACGAGGTGCGAGGCAGGCCCTGTGTCCCAAGCTTCCCGGCGTCACGCCTTCCCGCCGGGGTGAGCCAATTTTGCAACAATGTTTATCGCCGTGTTCGGTCGCGCGGGCCAAGTCACCCTGCGGTTGGGACCAGCCCCTGCTTGCTACCTTGCGGATCATCCAGGCTACGCCTTAATGACGTCATGATTGTGCCTCACGGGCGCCCGGTGGCATGCCTTATTCCCGCTCGCCCGGCGATTGCACCGGCGCAGGAGATGATTTCGATGAGCAGAAAGACGCGCGCGCGGCTGTCGGCTGCCTGGCTGGGCGCCTGGTCCTGGCCCGCGCTGGCGCAAAGCGCGCCGATGGGCGCGCCCTCAGACATGGCCCCGCCCGCGCCTCTGCAGAGCACGGCGATCTCCGACGCAAGGCCGGCCAAGGACGCGTCGGGCGCCAAGTTTATTAAAATTCGCCACACCAGCCCCGGCAAATCCGCCACGCACAAGCCAAGCCTTGATGCCGTTGTCTCGGCTTCGGGTCAGGAGAAGAGTTAAGCCTTCCATGAACACAGGATCAGGGGCACAGGCGGCTTCCGCCGGGCTATCTTCTCTCGGGAAATAGATCGACCAAACCGGCTTCTGACGCATCCGCGCGCCCGCGTTCGGTAATCAATCCGGTCAGCAAGCGCGCCGGCGTCACGTCGAAGGCCGGGTTGGCCGCGGGGCTGTCGGACGGCACGATGCGGATCGTGGCAATCGAGCCGTCCATCGCCCGGCCGGTCATGGTGGTGATTTCGGTGGCGTTGCGTTCCTCGATCGGAATGCCCGCCACGCCATCGCGCATCTGCCAATCGATTGTCGAACTCGGCATCGCCACCCAGAACGGCACGCCGTTGTCATGCGCCGCCAGCGCCTTGAGG
>CAXUNZ010000305.1:3701-3908 GCA_964252525.1 uncultured Acetobacteraceae bacterium | reverse complement strand
ATTTGCGGTTGTGCAGGAAACTGACTTCGGAAGGGCCGGCCGCCTGCAGGGGAGCGGTGCCGGTGAGTGTGACCTGCGGCAGGCCGTCGGCAGGGACGCCAGCGGCACGCGCGATGTCGGCGAGAGGGAAGGGGCCGGCGCGTTGGAAGAAGCGGTCGTCGCCTAGGGCCATGCTCGGCGCACCCTGAAGAAGGAAGGAAGCAGTCC
>CAXUNZ010000305.1:0-3691 GCA_964252525.1 uncultured Acetobacteraceae bacterium | reverse complement strand
TGTTTGTTTGCGGCCCGGCACCTGGAAAAAGTTTTTTGGTCCTTTTTTTCAAAAAAGGACTGCTTCCTTCCTTACTTCGCCGCCAGATTGCTCCCCCAATCCTTCGGCAACGTCGCCGGATCCACATCCGCCGGCGGGATCTGCACGGTCGGCAGCGCGCGATTGAGCTGCGCCGCCACCGCATCCGTAATGTCAAATTCCTGCACGTTCAGCGCCACTTGGCTGCGGTGCAGCACCAAATTCATGCCGCGGCTCTCCGCCACCTGGCGAATAATGCCGATCAGCGTGCGCTCGATCTGCCCAAGGGCGACCTGCGCCGCCTCCTGGATAATGCGCTGCCGCTCTTGCAGATTGTGCCTGTCCGCATTCACCCTCTCCTGCAGCGAGCGCTCGCGCGACAGCAGCGCATCACGGCTGAGCTTGGGCGCATCGCCGCGCAAGCCGTTCTCCAACTCGCGCCAATTGGTTTGCGCGCGCTGCACCGCTGCCTGCAATTCCTGCTTGCGCGCGCCAATGACCTTGTCGACCGCCTGCGCGGCGCTGGACATGCGCATGACATCAGGCACGCCGAGCACGCCGACAAAGGCCACTGGCGGCGTGGCTCCGCCGGCCAGCAGCTTGAACGTGCCGGGCATCACCACGGAGAAATCGGAAATGACGTTGGCAGCACCGGTATGCGTGCGCGCCGCGGTCAGCTTCAGCGTGCCGGCGCCCGCATTCTCCAGTGAAATTGCCGTGCCCGCGGCCGCATTCTCCGCGGTGGTGGCAAGCTGGATCGTGTTCAGCGCCGTGCCATGGATGGCGTAATAGGTCGTCTCCGCGTTCAGGGGCGCCGGCAGCGCGGCGCCCACGCCACTGGCCGAAATCTTGACTGCATCGCCGGTGCCGATGGCCGAATAGAAGCCCGAGATGATGTCGGGCAGCGGCGGGGCTGGCGGCTGCGGCAGGTTGGCCGCTTTTTGTTGCAGCTCCGCGTCCGTCACCTGGTCCTGCTGGTCGGGCTCGGCGGCTGGCGGGGCCATCGGCAAGGGCGCCGCGGCAACCGGGGCGGGCGCGGTGCGCGCGCGCCGTCCCCGGCTGGGCGCATTGGCAGACGCGGCCGGCGCCTGGCCCTGCGAAGGCACGAACCAGCCCGGCGAGGATTGCGCGCCCGCCGGCGCTCCCGGCGGCAGCGCCAAGGACAGCGCGGCACTCAGCAGCAGGGGCAGGCGAAAGCGTCTGGAAATCACTGGAACCTCGTGCCGAAACCAAAGCGGAAAACCTGAAGCTGATCGTAGGGCTGCTTCAGGATGGGAATGCCCAGATCAAGATTGATCAGGCCGAAAGGCGATTTCCACGACACGCCCACGCCCGCCGAGAGGCGGAAGGCGTCGGTGTCGTAGTAGCATTTGTCGATGACGTCGCCATGCGAATCAAGCGTCTGGCCGCGGCTGTTTTTGGGCAGGGTGAACTGGCAATCGTTCAGCGCATTGGGCGGCACGTTCAATCCATAGAGCGTTCCGGAATCGACAAAGGCGCGTCCGCTCAAGCCGAAATCGGCCGGCACCGGCAGGGGGAAATGCAATTCCGCGCTGCCGGTGATGATCGTGTTGCCGCCCAGGCTGTCGCTGCCGCGAAAGAAGCCGGGCGTCGTGCACTTGCCCGCGTTCGGCAGGCCGGGCTTGACGATGTAGGGCGGGGCGAAACCGGCACATTCCGTGTAGGCGACCGAGTGCGGGCCCACGCCCTGGTCGAGGAAGCCGCGCAGATTGTCGCCGCCCAGGAAAAAGCGATCGATGATGCGCTCGCGGCTCTGCAAATTGAACAATTCGCCCGCGCCGCCGGTCAGCGAGATGTTCCAGTCCGGATTGCCCGTGAAATACTCCAGCGGCACCCAGTACGTGCCGTCTATTTTTGCGCGCACGTAGTTTTCATCGCCGCCAAGGCCCGCGAAATCCGTGCCGACCCGCACCACGAAGCCGCTGGTCGTCGCCACACGGCTGTCACGCCAATCGAAGGTCATGGTCTGTCCGATGCTGGAGAGCAGCGAATAGCCCGCCTCGTCCAGCACATATTGGCTCGCCGTACTCTGGATGTTGTTCACGTCGCGATCGATCAGCGAGTAGGTCAAGGCTTGGCTGACATGGTCGTTGTAGCCGAAGCCCATGCGCAGCGAGATGCCGTAGCGCGTCTCCTCGTAATCCGAAACATACTGGTTGTTGTTGTTGAGGTAGAAGATATCGCCGCCGGCAACCAGGTTGCGGTCGAGGAAATAAGGGTCCGTGACGGAAAGATCGACCTGGCTTTCTCGCTGGGCGATCGTGCCGTTGATGCCGGCATCGATGCCGGTGCCCAGCAGATTGTGCTGGCGCAAGCCCGCCTGGCCCAGAATACCCGAGGTCGTCGAATAGCCGCCACCGAGCGAAAGCTCGCCATTGGCCTTTTCCACGACATCGACTTCGACGCGCGTCTTGTCCGCCGCCGAGCCTGGATTTGGCGTCACCTTGACATCGCTGAAAAAGCCCAGGTCGTTCAGCCGCACCTTGGTGATGCGCGTCAGCGTGGGATCGAGCGGATCGCCTTCGGCAAAGCGGAACTCGCGGCGCAGCACATTGTCGCGCGTCAGCGTGTTGCCGCCGATGTCGATACGCTCGACATAGACGCGCGGACCCTGCTCGATGTCGAATTCCAGATCGACCGTGTGCTTGTCGGCATTGCGGCGGATGCGCGGATCGATGCGCACAAAGACGAAGCTGTCCTTGCGTATCTGGTTTTCGAGCAGGTTTGTAAATTTCTCCACCTTGTCGCCGTTGTAATACGCGCCCGACTGAAGCGCCACGATCCCGGCGTAGCGATCGGCATCCAGATGGGGCACCGTACTCTTCACCGTCACCTTACCGATGCGGTAGCGCACGCCCTCATTGATCTGGAAGGTGACAAAGAACTCCTTGCGGTCTGGCGAGAGTTCGCTGTTGAGATTTGTCACATCGAAGTCGGCGTAGCCATGCGCCAGGTAGAAGCGCCGCAGCAGCTCGCGGTCGAAATCCACGCGGCTGGGATTGAATTCATCGCTGCTGGACAGGAAGCGCCACCACTCTTCCTCGCGGCTATCGATAACTTCCTTCAGGCGCGAGGTGGAAAAGGCATGGTTGCCCACGAAGACGATGCGGCTGATCAGCGTTTTCGGGCCTTCGACGATCTTGAAGACCACATTGACGCGATTTTGCGGCAGGCGCACCAATTGCGGCTCCACGGTCGCGGCAAACCGCCCCTTGCCGGCATAGATGTTAAGCAGGCGCTGCCGGTCGGCCTGCGCCTGGCGCACGGAGAAGACCGCGCGCGGCTTCATCTGCAGCTCCTTGCGCAGATCGTCTTCCTTGACGTTGTGATTGCCCTCGAAGGTGATGCGGTTGACCAGCGGGTTTTCGGTGACCGTGACGACCACGTCATTGCCGTCCCGCCGCACGGAGACGTCCGCGAACAAGCCGGTGGCGTAGAGCGTGCGCAGGCTCTTGTCGATGCGGTCGCTCGAGAAGGAATCGCCCGGTTGAACGAGCATGTAGGACAGGATGGTGCCCTGCTCGATGCGCTCGTTGCCCACGACCCGGATGTTCTGAATCGTGTCGCCCGGATTGGTCCTCGGCGAACTCGGCGCGGGCTTGCGGGGCGTAGGCAGGTGGTGACGGACGTGGCGGGGGGCGGCCTGCGGCGG
>CAXUNZ010000304.1:0-3927 GCA_964252525.1 uncultured Acetobacteraceae bacterium | reverse complement strand
GCGGTCTGCGGGGGCGGTACCGCCCCCCCCCCAACCCCCCCCGGGGGGGGGGGGGGGGGGGGGGGCGCCCGCGACCAGCGCGGCTGCGACGACGCTGCCCCAATCGTGGCCGACCCAGATTGCGGATTTGCCGCCGAGATGGTCATGGAGCTCCGCCATGTCCGCCACGACCTGCTCCACGGTGAAGGCGTCGTTGGCTGCCGGCGCTGAGGAGGCGCCATAGCCGCGCAGGTCGGGCGCGACGCAGCGCCAGCCCTCGGCCGCGAACGCGTCCATCTGGGCGCGCCACATCAGACTGAGCTCCGGCCAGCCGTGGAGGAACATCATCAACGGTCCGTCAGCCGGCCCGCTCTCAAGATAGTGCGTCGTGTGACGCGAGGTGCTGAACGTGCGCGAGGCAAAGGTGGACGTGGACAAAGGCATTCCCCATGCTGTGCCCGACAGGGCGGCGGCGGCGGCGCTCCGGAGAAAAAAGACCGACGATGAGGAGACAGCCCGACCATGGCGAAAGGACCGCTCAGCAATTACAACGGTTTAGATCGTGTTTTAACGTAGATCGGGAAACGCGCTGCGGCCGAAAAATCATTCCCACTCGATCGTCCCAGGCGGCTTGCTCGTCACGTCGAACACCACGCGATTGATCCCCCGCACCTCATTGACAATCCGCCCCGCCACCCGCGTCAAAAACCCCATGTCGAACGGATAAACATCCGCGGTCATCCCATCCGTGCTCGTCACCGCGCGCAATCCGCACACCTGGTCGTAGGTGCGCCCATCGCCCATCACGCCGACGCTGCGCACCGGCAACAGCACGGCAAAGGCCTGCCAGATCGCGTCATACAATCCCGCCGCACGTATCTCCTCCAGGTAAATCGCATCCGCACGCCGCAATATCTCAAGCTTCCCGAAATCCACGGCGCCGGGAATGCGTATCGCAAGGCCGGGCCCCGGAAACGGATGCCGCCCCACGATGTGCTCCGGCAGCCCCAGTTCGCGCCCCAATGCGCGCACCTCATCCTTGAACAATTCGCGCAGCGGCTCGACCAGCTTCAGGCGCATACGCGCCGGCAGCCCGCCCACATTGTGATGGGATTTGATGGTCACGGACGGGCCGCCGCTCACCGAGACACTTTCGATCACATCTGGATAAAGCGTGCCCTGCGCGAGGAAATCCGCCCCGCCCGCGCGCGCGGCCTCCTCCTCGAACACCTCGATGAACAGCCGCCCGATCGTCTTTCGCTTGACCTCCGGGTCGACGACCCCCGCCAGCGCCCCCACGAACAGCTCGGCGGCGTCGCGATGCACCAGCGCAATGTTGAACCGGTCCCGGAACGTCGTCACAACCTCCGCCGCCTCGCCCTCCCGCAGCAGCCCATGATCGACGAAAATGCACACGAGCTGATCGCCGATCGCCTCATGGATCAGCACCGCGGCCACCGAGCTATCGACGCCGCCCGACAGCCCACAAATCACCCGCCCCGTTCCCACCTGCGCCCGGATGCGCGCAATTTCCGCTTCGCGGAATGCCGCCATCGTCCAATCCGCGCGGCAGCCGCATACGCCTGACGCAAAATTGGCCAGCAGCCGCGCCCCATGCGGCGTATGCACGACCTCAGGGTGAAACATCAGCCCGTAATAATGCCGCGCCTCATCGCCGATCACCGCCAGCGGCGCCCCCTCGCTGCTAGCCATTGCCGAAAAGCCCGGCGGCAGCACGGTTACCCTGTCGCCATGGCTCATCCACACCTGCTCGCGCGCGCCGGTTCGCCACGCCTCGCCCGCATCGGCAAACAGAGCGCAATCGGCGGTAATCTGCACATAGGCGCGGCCGAATTCGCGATGCTCGCTGCCCGCGACCTGACCGCCCAATTGCGTCACCATCGCCTGCTGCCCGTAGCAGATGCCCAGCAACGGCACGCCCATGTCGAACACCACGTCCGGGGCGCGCGGCGAATCCGCATCCGTCACGCTCGCCGGCCCGCCCGAAAGGATAATGCCACGCGGCGCGAAGCCGGCGATCCGTTCCGCCGAGGCGGCATACGGAAAAATCTCGCAATAAAGTCCCGCCTCGCGCAGGCGGCGGGCGATCAGTTGCGTGACCTGGCTGCCGAAATCCAGGATCAGGATGCGGTCGTGCTTTGCTGCGTCGGGTTCGGCGTCTTGCATGGCGACATGCAGCACAGGGCATTGGGTACCTGCAAGGCGCGGATAAGCGCTGGAGGGGATGTGCCATCCCCCCCCAGACCCCCCGTCTATAATTTAGGCTAGACCTGCAATCGGCGGGATTGATGGTCATCACGCAGGCTTGGGCCTACGCTGTACTATGGATACCTGCCTGCCACGAGGACGATTGCCTGGCCACATCTCCGCCCTGCCCTCCAGCCCATCGCTCGCAATGGTTCCAAACGGCCATCGATCTGGCTTGTGCATTGGCCGCGATCGCGCCCCTGCTGCTGACCGCGCACCTGCCGCTCTACGACCTGCCCAACCATATCGCCATGCTGCACGTCCTGCTGGCGCGCGCCACCAGCCCCACCCTGCAGCACATCTACGGCGTGCACTGGGCCTTTGTGCCGAACATGGCGCTGCAGCTCTTCGCCTGGCCGCTCCACCCCCTCCTCTCTGTCGAGGCCACGGTCCGACTGTTCTGCATCGTCACCGTCTTGCTGCTCTGCGCCGGCACGCGCGCGCTCAACCTGGCACTGGGCGGCGACCGCCTCCGCGTCTGGCGCGCCGCGCCCCTCCTCTGCTGGGGCGCGCCGCTGCAGTTCGGCTTCGTCAGCTACTGCATGGGCGTGGGCCTGATGCTGCTGGCATTGGCGCTCTACATCCGCACGCGGCACCGCGCCTGGCCGTTCCTGGCCGCCCTCTTCGTGCCGATCGGCGCTGTGCTGCTCGCCGCCCACCTGATGGCCTGGGGCTTTTTCTCCATCAGCCTCGCCGGCTGCGAACTGGCCGCGGCGCTCTCGCGCCCGCCACCTATGCGGGCGAGGGCACGCTGGCTCTGCGGCCGCGCCGTGCTGGTCGCGGGCCTCAGCCTGCCCGCGCTCCTCCTATTGCTGGTTGCCCAGCCACAGGCCCACAATGCCGCACCCGACTTCACCCACGCCGCCAAGCTCAGCTCGCTGGTCTTCAAGGCGCAGTCGCTGGCCGCCATCACCTGGTTCGCCATGCCCGCGCTCGAGCTGCCGCTTCTGCTTGCGGCACTCGCCTGCCTGGGCGCGGCGCTGTGGTGGCGCCTGCTGCGTCCGCACCCCATGATGGCCGGAATGGCGGGATTGCTGGGAGTGGCCTGGCTGATCCTTCCGCGCGACATTGCCGCCTCGGCCTATGTCGATTATCGCGTGCCTTGGGCGATGAGCTTCATCGTGCTCGCAGGCCTGATGGCCGGCCCGGCCGCCTCACGCCCGCGCCTGCGCGCGCTCACCGCGGTCATGGTGGGACTGGCCGCGCTGCGCGTTGGCTCGATCGCCATGCGCGCGGTGCAGTGCGAGCCGGAAATGGCCGCCATCGACCGCGCTCTGGCCGGCTTGCCCTCGGGCGCCAGCCTGTGGGTGGTCAAGGGCAGAACCCCGGGATCGCTGATGAAGACCCCGCCCGTGGAACACATGGCCGCCTACATCGTCCTGCGGCGGGATGGTTTCGATGCCCAGGCTTTCGCGGGCGCGCCGGGCCAGTTGGTGTATCTGCAGCCGCGCTACCGGCAGATGTACCGCATGGAAACGGCCGCGGCGCTGGCCATGCCGCCCGAAGGCTATGACGACGTGCTGGTGCTCAACCCCGCGCTGGCTGGCGTGCCGGCGCTGCCGGCGCTGCATTGCGTGGCGTCGGGCACGCATTTCATGCTGCTCGGCAAAGGCAGCGCGCCGGCGGCGCTTGGGTGTTGAGCGGTCGCGGGCGGGGGTGGCACATCCGCCCCAGCCTTGC
>CAXUNZ010000303.1:0-3960 GCA_964252525.1 uncultured Acetobacteraceae bacterium | reverse complement strand
GCTCCACCGCTTCGCGATGGCCGCTGATGACGACCTGGCCGCCGCCATTGTCGTTGGCGGGGAGACGATCTGTGTGGTGTCGGGCTCGGCCTCGCGACGGAAGATGGCCGCCTCGGCGCAAATCTCTGTGCAGGCAGGCAGTTCCACGCCCAGAAGGGCGGCCATGGCGCCCTCCCCCGGTGCAACCGCGTCCTGCATGGCCCGCCCGCGCAGACGGAGCAGGCGGGCGGTGGCAGCCACGCTCAATGCCCCGGCGGCGGCCAGCGCGCTGTATTCGCCCAGGCTGTGGCCGGCGACGAGCGCCGCGCGCTCGGCGAGGCGGATCCCGCCCTGATGTTCCAGCACACGCAGCACGGCGAGCGAGACGGCCATCAGCGCGGGTTGGGCGTTCTCGGTCAAGGTCAGGTCTTCGGCCGGACCATCGAACATGAGCTTGGAAAGGCGCTGGCGCAGGGTTTCGTCCACCTCGTCGAAGACCTCGCGCGCGGCGGAAAAGGCGGCCGCGAGGTCTCGGCCCATGCCGACGGACTGGCTGCCCTGGCCGGGGAAGATGAAGGCGTGAACAGGCATGGGCGCGGGCTCGGTGGTTGAAGGCTGGGCGGGCGGTACTGCGAGCCTGGGCCGAAAGCAAGGGCGGTGCCCGAGGATAAGAGAAGGGTTTCCCTTTTAAAAAACTCTTGTCTGTCGTCATAGTGTTTGGCGAGCGGGTACGCCAAAATCAAACAGTTCTCCCGCTTCTTGTTTTCGAAAAAGGAAGTTAAGCCACGCCAGCCATGCGACCTCACACCATAAACACGCCGCGCGGGGCTTGGTCATCTTGTCAAATCGCTCGACTCGGGGGACAAATTTTGTCGATGCAGCGACGGCTTCCCGACTTAACGGAGGACGCTTTGGGTTGCCCCTGATCGAATTGATGAGGTTTAATCAAGATTCTTAATTGCGGACAACTCGTCCTGCGCCGGCCGCCGTTTGAGACGGGTTCCGCACGATCATACCCTCGCGGTCGGCCTGCTTTGCCCATGATCGTCGCACTTGACGCATGGCATCGACGGCTGCGCCAAACGGGACCAACTGGTTAGCCACTTGCGCGGCAGCGACCACGGATGAAAGGGTTGCCCATGGCCAATCTTCTGGAAAGCATGCTGGCGGGCGGCAAGGTCAAGCGCCAGGACGACAAGCATCTTGACATCGTTCAGCGGCCCCCGCCCGTGCGGCCGCGACAGCTTTTCGAACTGCTCGGCGCGCTGGGCAGGAACGCAACCTTTCCCGCGCTGCTGCGTGCGGTCGAGCTCAGGGAGGGCGACCCGCACAACATTGCCTTTGTCGTCCTGGGACGCTGGCTGACCCCGCAGGAGGTGGCCGCACTGCCGGACCCCTACCGTGCCGGTCCTCACCTGACCGGACTGATCCGCAGCATGGAGTTCCGCGCCCATCTGGCGCGCCGCGCCTGCGAGTCCTTCCCGGAGCGCAAGCGCCTGCTGTTCGTGCGCGTGCCGCGCAGTGGCGGGCAAAGCGTGCTCAGTATGCTCGACAACCGCCATCCCCTCTTGCCGCTGGATTTGACCGCGCCAAGCTACAACGATCCCGTGACGCTGATGGAAGCGCTCGGACGCGTCTTTATGCGCACGGCCACCAGCAACAAGCTCGCTCTGACGCACACCAGGATGGCGCCCTTTCTCGACACGCCCGGCGCGCGGCCGAATGTGGATGACCCGTTTGCCTGGCGCATGTCCCTGCCGCCGGCGCGCGTGGAAGACACGCTCTTTGCCGTGCTGCGCGACCCGCAGGCGCGGGCTCTGGGCCAGGTCAACGCGCTGCTGAGCGCGTGGCAATCGGGCGAGCGGGACGTGCCAGCCAAGGTCGCGACGCGCGTCAGCGGCCCCATCAAGCGGGCCAGGGCGGCCGACTGGCGGCGGTTGGGGCGTGAGATCCTGGCCGAAACCGTGCTGCAAAACCCCATCTGCCACGCGTTGGGCGATGGCACGGACGAGGGCGCGCGTCAGGCGTGCAGCCGGTCACCGTTGCAATTGGTCGCACTCGAACAACTCAACACGTGGTCGCGCACGGAGCTGGAGAACATGGCCTCCGACCCGGAACCAGCCAGCGAACCCATCCTGCGGCGGCAGGATCTGGGTGCCGCCGAGGTGGCAGCGCTGGAGGCTGCGACGCGGGAGGACCAATCCTATTATGATCGGTTCGTCAAATACATAAAGAGCAAGCAGCTTCCGGTGGTGCGGGCGCGGGATATCTCGTAACCGAAGGTCCTTGAGTGAGTGTGGCTGACCCAAACGGCAGCCCCATGTCCTTTTTTGACAAGCCTTGCGCGCCGCGCCGCGCCATGCTTCATGCGCGCCTCCCTGCCGAGGCGGTGGCGCCGCCCCGGCTATGCCCGATCCTGGGCCTCCAGCCATAGGGACCGCACATGCCACTCTACGAATGCGTGCTGATTGCGCGCAACGACGTCACGCAGCTTCAGGTCGAAGCCGTGGCCGACACCATCGCCGCCCAGCTCGAGGGTGAGGGCGGCTCGATTTCCAAGCGCGAATACTGGGGTCTGCGCTCGCTCTCCTATCGCATCAAGAAGAACCGCAAGGGGCACTACATGCTCCTCGGCCTCGATGCCAAGCCGGCCAGCATCAATGAAATGGAACGCCAGCTCGGCCTGAACGAGGACGTGCTGCGCTTCATGACCATCCGCGTCGATGCGCTGGACGAAAACCCCTCGGCCATCCTGGCACGCAAGAGCGACGACAAGGAGCGCACCTTCCGCGGGCCCAAGCCCGCCGGGCGCTTCGAGAGCGGCCGCACAAGGCGTGGCTACGACGACCGCGAGGAATTCCGCGCCCGCGATTCCATCGACCAGCCCGAGGAATAAGCGACCATGTCAGACAGCACAGACGTCAATCCCGCCGCGCGCCGCGCGGCCGTGGGCGCGCGCCGCCCGTTTTTTCGCCGGCGCAAATCCTGCCCGTTCAGCGGGCCGAACGCGCCCAAGATCGATTACAAGGACGTGCGCCTGCTGAGCCGCTTCCTCTCCGAGCGCGGCAAGATCGTGCCCAGCCGCATCACCGCGGTGTCGGCCAAGAAGCAGCGCGAACTGGCCCGGGCCATCAAGCGCGCACGCTTTCTGGCGCTGCTGCCCTACATCGTCAGCTGAGAAGGGCCGGCACATGGCACAAATTGAATTGATCCTGCTGCAGCGTGTGGAAAAACTCGGACAGATGGGTGAGCGCGTGCGCGTCAAACCCGGCTATGCGCGCAATTTCCTGCTGCCGCAGAAACGCGCCATTCGCGCCAACAAGGCGAATTTGGAGCAGTTCGAACAGCAGCGCGCGCACCTCGAAGCGCAGAACATCAAGAAGCGCGAGGAGGCCGAGCGCCTGGCCGAACGCATGGGCGGAATGAGCGTGGTGCTGGTGCGCCAGGCCGGCGAGTCTGGCAGCCTGTACGGTTCGGTGTCCAACCGCGACATCTCGGAAGCCGCGGTCGCCGAAGGCCTGGCGATCGAGCGGGCACAGGTTGTGCTGGAGCACCCGATCAAGACGCTTGGCCTGAGCCGGGTGCGCGTGGTGCTGCATCCCGAAGTGTCCATCGAACTCACGGTCAATGTGGCGCGCAGCCAGGAAGAAGCGGCCAAGCAGGCGCGTGGCGAGGCGGTCGGCCGCGATGCCGAGGAGCCGGCGGAGCAGCCGGTGTTCGGACAGGACGAGCAGCCGGACGTGCCGTGACGCAAAAACCTTCTTTTTCTGCAGAAAAAGAAGCAAAAAGACTTTTGATTATTTGCCGCGTGTGGTTGTCAAACACGCGCTGCAAACAAACAAAAGTTTTTTGCTTCTTTTTTTCAAAAAAGAAGTACTTCCTTTTCCTGGCTTGACGCGCCTTCTACCTCTGGAGGACCCATGCGCGCCCTCCTCGCAGCCGCCCTCACCCGCCTTGTCGTCGCCGGCACCTTCACCGTCC
>CAXUNZ010000302.1:0-3960 GCA_964252525.1 uncultured Acetobacteraceae bacterium | reverse complement strand
GTGCACCAGGGTGCCGCCCTGCTCGCCGATCCGCTGCCGCAGTCGGCACTCGCCGGCGTGCTCGAACGCCCAGGCCCCGTGCTCGTGCTCGACCAGGTCACCGACCCGCGCAACGTCGGCGCCATCCTACGCTCGGCCGCCGCCTTCGGCGCCGCCGGTGTCATCGCCCAGGACCGCCACGCGCCAGAGGAAACCGGCGCGCTGGCCAAAGCCGCCAGCGGCGCGCTGGAGACCATGCCGCTGATCCGCGCGGTCAACCTCGCCCGCACGCTCGTCGCCCTGAAAGCCGCCGGCCTGTGGACCGTGGGCCTGGCCGCCGATGCCGCCCCCCTGCGCGGCGAGGCCCTTCGCGCGCGCCGCATCGCGCTGGTCCTGGGCGCGGAAGGCGCGGGCCTGCGCCGCCTGACGCGCGAGACCTGCGACGAACTCGCGGGCCTGGCCATGCCCGGCGGCATGGAAAGCCTCAACGTCTCCGCCGCCGCCACGGTAGCGCTCTACGAACTGACGCGCGCGCCGGCCACGCCGTCTTAACCACCGCCGCCTATCCTGGCCGCCATGAGCCAAGGCAAGCGCCCTTCCGAATGGCACGGCATCTCCGAGGAATTGCAGGTGGCGCTGGCCAAGCAGGCCATGCGCCACGCCGCCGGCATCATCGCCGATCAGGCAGACCTTTTTGCGGTGCAGTTCGCCAACGCCACGTTGCAGGACCGCGGCGCGGTGGAGGCGCTCAAGCTCTTCGCGCTGCTGCTGCGCGAAACCTCCGCCGAATGCCTGGCGCCGATCGGCAATGCCTAGGCAGGGCGCGGGGCGACAGGCACTGATCCGCCAGCCCTTCTCATACCAGTCCGCGGTGAGACTGACACATCAGTAAGGCGAGGTAGGTTTGGGGGAGATGTGCCATCCCCCCCAAACCCCCCGTCGTATATTGGCTTCGCCCTATCTGAAGACGGGGGGTCTGGGGGGGCAGGCACTGCGCCCCCAGTCTTCCTAAAGGTCAATCTTTCTGCGTGTTGATATTACTTTCCGACGTTCTCGGCCGGCCCCTTGATCACTTGCGCCAAATCGCCCGGCCGCAAATTTGCCCGGAACGCCTGCTCGATATCCGCCGCGGTCGCGGCGTAAATGCGCTTCGCCCCAACCTCCAGCGTATCGAGCGGCAGGCCCAGATCGGCCAGCCGCAAATACGTCCCGGCAATGGAATCGATGCTGGCGCGCTGCATCGGCACATGACGCAGCATCTGCGCCTTCGCGCGTGTCAATTCCAGATCGGTCACGGGTGCGGACTGCATCGCCTCGATATCGCGCACCAGCAGCGCGCGTGCGCGCGTCACGTTCTGCGGATCGCACCCGAAGGAAACGCTGTAGGCGCTGCGTGTGCGATGCCAGGACAGCTCGCTTTCCACGCTATAGACGTAGCCGCTATGCACACGAAGATCGTTGTACAGCCTGGAGAAAAACCCGCCGCCCAGGATCGTGTTGCCCAGCATCAGCGTGAAGCGGTCTGGATTGGACACGGCCATAGGCACCGTTTCGGCCAGCATCACGCTGTCCTGCACGCTGGTCGGATCGGCGATGCGCGCCTCCGAGCCATGGCTCGGAGGCACAGGAGGCAGATCGATCGCCGGCGTTGGCCCCGCCGCCTGCCAGGCGCCGAAATTGGCGGAAACGACGCGCTGCGCCTCGTCGGGTGTAACGTCGCCCGCCACCACGATCGTCGTCAGATCCGGGCGGAACGCCGCATGATAGAACGCGTCCAGATCGGCGGGCTTAAGCGCCATGATGCCGGCTGGGCTGGGCTGGCGCAGGCTTGGGTCGCCAGGCGGCGCCACCGCGCGTTTCACCGCGCGCCCGAACAGGTAATCGGGCGATTGCAGCAGCCCCGCCAAGCCCTGGGCCGCCTGCTGGCGCACCACGGCAAAAGCCTGCGGCGGAAAGGCCGGATGCAGTTCGTTATCGGCGAGCAATTTCATTCCCGCGGCGAATTGCGGCGTCAGCACCTTGAGCGAAAAGCTGGCGCCCGCCTGTTCGACCGCAGCAATATCGTCCAGCGCCTTTTGGAACGCGAGCCGATCCAGGCTCGTGCTGCCGTAGCTGAAGAGATCGCCGGCAATGCCGGCCACGCCCTCGCGTCCCGGCGCTTCCTGCATATCGGCGACCTGGCGCACCTGGCCGAAAACCGAAATCGTGTGGCCGACATGCTCGGGCTGCACGATCAGGCGCAAGCCATTGGGCAGCACGCTCACGGTGGGTGAAGCGGAAGCGGGCGGCAATTCCAGCGTTGCCAGCGCGCCCGCCGCCCAATCGGGCAGCGCCACCGGCTTGGAAGGTGCCGCGCCGAAACTCTCCGCCCCGCCAAAACCGCCGCCGGCGATCGGCACGCCCTTGTCCTGCGGCGTCAGGATCGCGGTTACGGCGCGGTCGGGCGTCAGCAGACTGCGCGCCAGGCGGTTGACATCATCGAGCGTCACCGCGGCGTAAGCCCGCGCCAGGTCGTCCGGCGAGTCCAGCCCCTGAAATGCCAGCGCGCGGGACCAGCTTTCCGCCAGCCCCGAAATGCTGTCATTGCTGAAGGCAAGTTGCGCCAATTCCTGCCGCCGCGCCGCCTCGACCAGTTCCGGCGGCACGCCGTTCTTGACGGTATCGGCGATGACCCCGCGCATGTCGGCAAGCAGAGGCTGCGGATCCCCCCCTTTGGGAAAAGCCCCGAGGGCCACAGCAAATCCCACATCCGGCTTGGGCTGATAGGCAAATTCCGTGATCAATGCGCGCCCCGCCGGCACCAGCCCGTAGAGCGCGCCGCGCTGGCTGCCAAGCACGTCACCTAGAATATCGGCCGCGGCGAAATCGTGGTCGCGAAAGCCCGGCATGCGATAGGCCAGCGTGGCGAATCCCACGGGGAAATCGGTGGGCAAATTGAAGGTGTCCGCACGCACCGGGCGCTGCGGCGCGCTGACATGCGCCGGCAGGTCGCGGCGCGGAATCGGTTCGAATACCGCGCGCACCTGCGCCATGGCCGCGCTTGCGTCGACATCGCCGACAATGACCAAAATCGCGTTATTGGGCGCATACCATTTGGCGTAGAAATCGCGCAGCAATGCCGCATCGGTCTTGTCGAAGGAAGGCCGCGTGCCCAGCGCATCCCGCTCATACGGCGTGCCCGCGAACATGATGCCCTGCAATTGCGAGAGATATTTGTAGAACGGGCTGGACATGTCGCGCGAGACTTCCTGCTCGATCGCGCCGCGTTCCTTGTCCCAATCCTCCTGGCGCAGGCTCAATCCTTCCATGCGCAAGGCTTCCACGCGCAAGGCTACGCCCAGGTCGTTCGCCGGCACGGTGTAGAAATACTGCGTCACCGTCTCAGTGGTGTCCGCGTTGTACGAGCCGCCCAAGGCGGCACCGAGTTCGCTCAGCTGGTCACGATCCAGCCCCGCGCTGCCGCGGAACATCATGTGCTCCAGCGCGTGCGCCATGCCCGGAAAGCCCGCCGGCGCGTCATTGGAGCCGGCCAGGTAGTTCAATTCCGTCGTCACCACGGGTGCCAGACGGTCGGGCACGATCACCACGCGCAACCCGTTGCTCAACGTCGCGCGCTGCACACCATCCGGCGCGCTGCCGATTTCGCGCCGCGCATCCGCGCGCGTGGCCGCGGCGGGATTGGCAGGCTGTGCTGCCGCGGCCGCCGTGGCCAGCACGGACAGCGCGGCGGCGGCAACTAAGAGTGCATGCAATCGGGTGACTCCCCTGGCGAAGCGCCGGACCTTAAAGCGCCGAGTTGGATGCGCCATCCCCCAAAAACCTTCGTCGACATTTCGCCTGAAGCAACTCTCTTGTTCATGGTATGTTCACGTGCTATTGGGCGACGGATGGATGGAGACGGATCATGCAGGCAATAACGCGCGACATGGTGCTGATTGAGCGTCAATGCACCTGGCGTTCGGTGTTCCTCGATATCGGCCC
>CAXUNZ010000301.1:0-3977 GCA_964252525.1 uncultured Acetobacteraceae bacterium | reverse complement strand
GTCCAACGCCGCGCCAATACGGCAAGGCAGAGGCTGTCGGCACCGCCGCTAACGCCGATAGCGGGGCGGCGACTAAAGTCCGCGGGCGGGTCTGGGGGGAAGGGCTCAATCCCCCCAGCCGTCAATGACAGCTCGCCCGTTTCCTGGCGGAGGCCACCCCTGCCCGCACGTAGCTCTCCGGCCGGGGAAATTCGGCGGACACCTTGGCCAGCGCCTGGCAGGCGGGCACCATCTGGCCAAGACCGATTAGGGCATTGGCCACGCCGAGCAGGCTTTCCGCCCCGCGCGCGCCGCGCGGGCTCGTCTTGTAGACGCCATAGAAGCTTGCGGCTGCATCCTTGTATTCGTGCTGGCCGGCTTGCGCACGGGCGAGCAGGAACGTGGCGTCTGTCGTGCGCGGTCCTTGGCCGAGAGCCAATACCTGACGCGCCGAAGCCTCCGCGGCGGCATAATCGCGCCGGGCCAGGGCGGCGTTGCCCTGCTTGAGGGCAAGCTCAGGCGGCCGGTGCGCAGGCGGCGCCACGCTGGGAACCAAAGCCGGCCGTGAGGTGCCCAGCTCGGCCCCCGAAGGGGACGCGGATTCGCCTGTTTGCGCCGGCGCCGAGATGGCGGGTGGCGTGCCGCCCTGGCCGAGCTTGAACGCTAGATCGCTGATCTGCTTGCTGAGATCGTCGTGGTCCCGGTGCTGGGCGTTTTCGATTTCGCTGATCCGGCCCTCCAGCGTGCGCATCTGCTCCTCCAACGTGGAGACGCGCACCACGAGCTGGGCAACGACATCGCCCGACGCGCCGGAGACGGAAGCGCCGCCTTCGGCCGAGGGCGGCGGCAGCGCGCTTTGGCCACCGCCTGCGGCTTCGGACTGAAACTGCTGAAGCTGACTCATCTGCTGGCGCAGTTCGAGGATTTCGTTGTGCAGGGCGATGCCTTCGCGGCTTTCGATCTGGGCGTGGGCGGCGGGAGCCAAGATTAGAGCTAGCAAGGTTAAGGCAGTCAAAGTGAAGACTGGGGGAGATGTGCCATCCCCCCCAGACCCCCCGTCGATTGTTGGGGGATACGGCAAATACCCTCCAATCTTCCTGTTCCTGCGCCTCATGCAAAAACTCACGCCAACCTCATGAAAAAACCCAGCGGCTGACACCGCTGGGCTCGTTTTGCCTGTCCTGCGCAATGCCGCGCAAGTGTGCGTGGCGCTTACCGGACCGACGTGATGGCGTTGCGGTTCTGCGCCCAAGCCTGCTCGTTGTCGCCCAACGCCGTGGGACGATCCTTGCCGTAGCTTATCGTCGTGATGCGGTCGGTGGACACGCCCTTGGCGACCAGGAAGTCCCGCGCCGCGTTGGCGCGGCGGTTGCCGAGGGCAAGATTGTACTCTTCCGTGCCGCGGTCGTCTGCGTTGCCGGCGATCTGGAAGCGGTCATTAGGATAGCGCGCGGCGAACGCCGCCTGCTTGCTCAATGTCGCCTGTGCTTCGTCGCTCAGCGTCGACTTGTTCAAGTCATAGAACACGCGGTCGCCGACATTGGCCACCAGATCTTCCTGACTGCCGGGCACGATGCTGCTGCCGTTCGCGCCGCTCGTCATGCCACGGCCACCGCCACCGCCAGTGTTCGCCGCGGGCTTGTCGGCGCACGCGGCCAACACGGAAACGCCGGCGAGCGCGGCGAGGGTCGTGATCTTCATCTGGTAACGGTTCCTATAGCTGGATTCGAGGCGGATGCTTTTGCTGCAACGGGGAGACAGCGAGAATGTTGCAGCGCCGCGCGCGGTTTACGTGCGCGTGCCATCACGGTCAAGTGATGTGGCCAAATTACGCTGAACTATTCGCGTGCGATGCTGACCTGCAACACTGTTCCGTATGCGTGCCGCATCCGACCTAGGTGTTCAGGGGTGACCAAGCCGGATCGGACGCGTCGGTGGGCGTTTGCACCTGGCGCTCGTTGAAGCCGGTGATGTCGATCGAGACCAGGCGCGAGGAATAGCCGTGCCCATAGGCGTCATTCGAGCGCGTTGCCCGCCAGAACATCAGCACGCGGCCATTGGGCGCGAAGGTCGGTCCTTCCACGGAATAGCTCTGCGAGAGAATGCGCTCGCCCGTGCCGTCTGGGTGCATGACGCCGATGGCGAAGCTGGAGCTGGGGCCGGAAAAGCGCGTAAAGGCGATCAGGTCTCCTCGCGGCGACCAGACCGGCGTGGCATACAACCCATGGCCGTAGCTGATGCGTTTGGCGCCGCTGCCGCCCGCGCCCATGATGTACAGTTGCTGATCGCCGCCGCGATCCGAGTTGAAGACGATCTGGCTGCCATCGGGGCTATAGCACGGGCTGGTGTCGATCGATCCGGAACTCGTCAGCTTGTGGCTGGCGCGGCTGCCGACATCGACCACAAAAATATCCGAGCCGCTGCCGCGCGAGACCGAAAGGATGCAGCTTCCGCCATCGGGCGAAAAACGTGGCGCAAAGCTCATGCCGTCGAATTCGCCCAGCGTCGATTGCTGGCCGGACGTCAGGTCGAACAGCAACACGCGCGGGCGATTGGACGCGTAACTCATGAACGCGATCTGATCGCGCACGGGATTGAAGCGCGGGGTCAGAACGAGCCAGGACCCATCGGTCAGGACACGATTGTTGTAGGCATCCTGGTCCATGATGGCGAGCCGCTTGGTCTGGCGTCCGCGCGGACCGGTCTGCGCGACATAGACGATGCGCGTGTCGAAATAGCCTTTCTCGCCCAACATGCGTTCGTAGATGACGTCCGCCATGATGTGGGCGATGCGGCGTGGATTGGGGCTGGTATAGGCCGTGCCCTGCAATTGCTGGCCTGTCAGCACATCCCACAGGCGGAATTCTACCCGCGCCTGGCCGCCGAGATCGGTGACGTTGCCGGTGACCAGAGCCTGCGCGCCGATGGCTTTCCAGTTGGCGAAATTGGGCGCGGTGGGATTGGCATCACCCACCGAAATGAACGCGGCGGGATCAATCGGGCGGAACAGGCCGCAACTCGTCAAATCCGCCGTGATCACGGCGTTGACCTGGGCTGCCATCGGCGAGAGGCCGAGGCTGGGAATGGCGATGCGGATCGGATCGGTTTGCGCGTGATCGACATCGATCATCGGCTGTCCGGCGGGCGCGGAGATTTGGCCGAACGCACTGCCGGCGGTCAGCAGGCCGCCGGCGCCGGCCAGAAAGCCTCGGCGGGTCGGAATCAGGGTTTTGGTCATGCGCGGGACTCCGAAATGTAAAGGCTGTTCTTTTTTGAAGAAAAGAACCAAAAAACTTTTCTCCGTTGAGCGTACGCGTTGCTACAGCGCGCACGCCAACAATCAAAAGTTTTTTGCTTCTTTTTTTTAAAAAAGAAGAACTTTCTTTCCACCTTCACGGCCGAAACCTGAACATCAACTCCTGCGCCGGCTTGCCCAAAAGCTCGGCCGGCACAGGCAGCTTGGCGCAGGTCGGATCGAGCACGGCGCGTTCGGCGCGTTCGGCAAAGGCGCGAAAGGCAGGGTCGGCGCCCGCGCGGCCCTGATCGGCGTCGCTGAGTTTGACCTCACGCGCTTCGCCCGTGGCGTCGATCGTGACGGACATGACGACGGAGTAGGTGACGTAATCGCGCGCGGCCGTGTCTTCGCTGTAGCAGCGGCGGACATCGTCGCCGATCTGCTTGCGCTGGCCATTGGAAAGTTCACCGGTCAGACCACCGGTTTTTGACCCGCCGCCCTCACGCTTGCCGCCGCGCTGCGGATTATAGCGGTGCGTCGGCGGCGTGACCTGGGTTTGGTCGGCCATGAGTTTTTCCAGCGTATTGTCCAACGCCCGCGTGTCCACGGCGGGGTTTTTCGTGACGTTGGGCTGGTTGCGCGTGGATTTAATCGACGGCACGACCACTTTCGGCTGCGGCTTGACGGCGGGTTTCGGCGGCGGCGGCTTGACCGCGGCAGGCTTGTCGCTGGGCTTGGGGATGTCCAGTGCCTTGATGTCGGG
>CAXUNZ010000300.1:0-3998 GCA_964252525.1 uncultured Acetobacteraceae bacterium | reverse complement strand
TCGCAGCCACGGCCCGAGCGTGAACGCCCCCATCACGACGGGCTTGCTCCCCAGCACCATCATCGCCGCCATCACCGGCACAGCCACCACGCCATTGATCACCGCACTCCAGAAAAGCGCGCGCACCGGATCGATTGGGCTGGCGTTCAACAGCGCCCCAACCCCGATCGTGACCACCATCGCGCCGTAGAAGCGCCGCGCCTTGCCGGGCAAGCGTGCCAGGCCGACGCGCCAGGCCCATGCCTCGCCCCACGCATACGCGGCCGAGCCGGCAAGCACCGGCAGCGCCAGCAGACCCGTGCCCACGATGCCAGCCGCGAACACCATGAAGGCAAACTGCCCGGCAATCGGCCGCAACGCCTCGGCCGCCTGGGCCGAAGTTTCGATCGTGCTCACCCCGTGCACGTGCAACGTCACAGCGGCGGTCAGCATGATCGCCAGCGCGATCAGATTGGAAAAGGCCATGCCGACATACGTATCCAGATGGATCCGCCGCAGCTCGTCGGCCGCCTGTTGCGGGGCAATGATCAGCGGCCTTGCGCCTTCATGCTCGCGCTCGTCCTCGACCTCCTGCTCGGCCTGCCAGAAGAACAGATAGGGGCTGATCGTGGTGCCCAGCACGGCAACGACCACGGTCAGATAACTCGCCTTCATCTGGATGCGCGGCAGCACCAGCCCGGCCGCGACCTCGCCCCACGGCACGTGCACGGCAAAAATCACCGCCACATAGGCAAACAACGACAGCGTCAGCCATTTCAGGACAATCACGTAGCGCGCGTAACGCATGAAGACCGCGAGCCCCGCGGTCAGCACCGCGAACGCGCCGACATAAGCCAGCGCCGGGCCGCCGATCAGCAGCGTCAGCGCGCTGCCCATCGCTCCCAGGTCCGCGCCAATATTGATCGTGTTGGCCACCACCAGCAGCGCCACGATGATATGCATGGCAGGCCGGGGCAGATGCCGGCGCAGGTTGCCCGCAAGCCCACGCCCCGTGACCCTGCCGATTTGCGCGCTGATTTCCTGCGTTGCCGCCATCAGCGGATAGGTCAGCAGCAGCACCCAGGCCAGGCTGACGCCGAACTGTGCGCCGGCCTGCGAATAGGTGGCGATGCCGCTGGGATCGTCGTCCGACGCCCCGGTGATCAGCCCGGGCCCCATGATGTCCGCGAGCCTGGGCCGGCGCGGCAGCTTGATCGCGCCTGGCTCGTCGGCAATGGGCACGGGCTCTGCCAAAGGACTCTCCGCGCCAGGCTTGCTCGCGAGAACGTGTGCAGCTTGCGCAGGGTTGCACATGCCGCCGCGTTCACGATTGCAGGTGCCGGGAACAGAGGCATCCCGCGACCGTTCGCAAGCCATTCAACGGAGGGATCGGCATGAAGGCGCTCACCTGGCACGGCAAAAGCGACATCCGCTGCGAGAGCGTGCCGGATCCCAAGATCGAACAGCCGCGCGACGCCATCATCAAGGTGACCGCCTGCGCCATTTGTGGTTCGGACCTTCATCTTTTCGATGGCGTTATCCCATCCATGCAGAGCGGTGACGTGCTCGGCCACGAAACGATGGGCGAAGTGGTCGAAATCGGCAGCGGGGTCAGCAATCTCAAAAAGGGCGATCGCGTGGTCGTGCCCTTCACCATCGCCTGCGGCGAGTGTTTCTTCTGCAAGAAAGGTTTTTTCTCCGGCTGCGAACGCTCGAATCCGAATGCAGAATTGGCCGCCAAGTTGTGGGGCCATTCTCCCGCCGGGCTGTTCGGCTATTCCCACCTTCTTGGCGGCTTTCCCGGCGGCCAGGCCGAATATCTCCGTGTTCCCTACGCCGATGTCGGCCCCATCAAGGTGCCTGAGGGGCTTACGGACGAGCAGGTCCTGTTTTTGTCAGACATCTTTCCCACCGGCTACATGGGCGCGGAATTTTGCAACATCAAAGGCGGCGAGACGATCGTGGTCTTCGGCTGCGGCCCCGTCGCGCAATTTTCCATCCGCAGCGCCTTCATGCTAGGCGCGGAGCGCGTGATTGCCGTGGACACGGTGCCCGAACGCCTCGAACTCGCCGCAAAGGCCGGGGCCATCACCATCGATTTCATGAAGGAGGATGTGCACGACCGCATCCAGGAGCTCACCCACGGCCGCGGCGCCGATGCCTGCATCGATGCCGTCGGCACCGAGCCGCATACCGCCGCCAGTTTCGATTCCATGCTGGATCGCCTCAAGGTGGCTGCCTTCGCGGGCACCGATCGGCCGCATGTGCTGCGCCAAGCCATCAACAACACCCGCAATTTCGGTATCGTGTCGATCATCGGTGTCTATGGCGGCTTTGTGGACAAGGTGCCGATGGGCAGTGCGATTAATCGCGGGCTGACCTTCCGCATGGCGCAAACGCCGGTTCAGCATTATCTGCCGATGCTGATGGAGCGGATCGAGAAAGGCGATATCGATCCTTCATTCGTCATTACGCATCGTGCGTCTTTGGAAGACGGGCCGGACCTCTACAAGACTTTTCGGGACAAGAAGGACGGGTGCATTAAAGTGGTGATGACGCCTTGAAAAAAAGAACTGGGGGGAAGGTGCCCTTCCCCCCAGACCCCCGTCATCAGTTTGTTTTCTTCTTCGCCGGCATCAGCGCGGTCATTACTTCCACGGAAGCGCGCGCCTCATCGGCGGACAAGTCCGCCTGCAGCGTCGCCGCCGCCTGATCGGCGTGTCCGGCCATCACTTCCGCCAGCGCAAAATCGGCGCGAACTTTGGGCGGCACAGGCCCGGATTCCGTCGCATCGCGCAACATCCCTTCCGCCTTGACCGGATTGCCATCCAGCGCCAGAGACAGCGCCATATCCACCCGCGTCGATGTCAGATCGGCATTCGTCGCCAATGCGCGGGCATATTCCACCTGCGCCTCCCGATGCCGCTCCTGCAGGTCGAGCGCCACGCCAAGATCGGTCAAGGCTGCGGGATCGTTGGGCGAGCGTGCAAGGATGCCGCGGAGGAGCGTTTCCGCCTCACGCGCATCATCGCGCATCGCCAGCTTGGCCAAGCCAAGCTGCGCCGGCACGGAACCAGGATCGATCGCCAACGCCTTGCGGTAATCCGTCTCGCCCGAGCGCCTGTTGCCCAGCGCCACATCGGCGTCACCCGCCGCCACGAGCGCCGGCACGTCTCGCGGCGACATGGACAGCACGCCGCGCGCAATTCCCAGCGCAGTCGCCGCCTGGCCTTCCGCCAGCGCCGCGCGCGCGGTCTTCAGACTTGGTCTGCTGGCATTGCTCTGCGTGTTGCCCTGAATTCCCGCGCAGCCGGCGAGTGCGGCGGCGCAGAACGCCAGCACGGTGTGGCGTGCGATCTGACCTGAGTGTGTCCTCATGCTACGGTGTTCCTCGGCTGGCGCTATTTGGTTGAAAACATCCGGCTGATCCGCACGCCGGCCGGTCCGCCCACGACGATGAAGATCGTAGGCAGGATGAACAAGATCATGGGCATGGTCAGCAACACCGGCAGGCGAGCCGCCTTTTCCTCGTATTTCGTCAGCATGTCGCTGCGCATTTCGGAGGCCAGCACGCGAAGCGCATGGGTCAGCGGCGTGCCGAACTGCATTGTCTGTATCAGGGTCGAGGCAAAACGCTTCATCGTGTCCAGCCCCGTGCGTTCGCCCAGCGCCGTCAGCGCCGTGCGCCGGTCGGCGCCGATGCGCAATTCGCTGGCACAGACGGCCAGTTCCTCACTGACCGCCTTGTTCGCCGCGGCGAACTCCAACGCCACGCGCTCGATGGCATTCTCCAGCGCGAGACCGGCCTGGGCGCAGATCACCATCATGTCCAGCGCATCCGGCAAACCGCGCTCGACCTTTTTCAAATGTGCCGCGCGCATTTGCTTGAGCACGAAATCCGGCCCGAGCAGGCCGGTGACGAAGGCCAGCCCCGTTGCCGCCCAGTGCGACATCGGCGTGATCTTGCCCGCGAGCGTAAACCACACGACCAGCGGCAGCAGCACGCTGCCGAGCAATTT
>CAXUNZ010000299.1:0-4006 GCA_964252525.1 uncultured Acetobacteraceae bacterium | reverse complement strand
GTGCAGCACGGCGGGATCGGCCGCTTGCAGCAGCGCCAGGCGCTCGCCCTCGGCGGCGTTATTGGCCGTCTCCGTGATGCGGATGCGGTCGGCCTCGCCCTCGGCCACGATCCGGCCTGCCTGGGCGCGGCCCTCGGCCACGCGGCGCGCGTTCTCGTCTTCCTGCGCGATCAGCGCCGCCTGGCGGCGCGCCAGCTCCACCTTGGTGGAGAGCTCGTTCTCGGCAATCGCGCGCTCCTTTTCCACCGCCTGGGCG
The DNA here is from genome assembly GCA_964252525.1 of uncultured Acetobacteraceae bacterium. Lineage (GTDB taxonomy): Bacteria > Pseudomonadota > Alphaproteobacteria > Acetobacterales > Acetobacteraceae > CAJCIS01. The sequence continues at coordinate 3,750 of CAXUNZ010000299.1, read as the reverse complement.
CGCCGCGCGAAGGAGGCTTCGTCGGCCACGCCCTGTGCCCGCTCGAAGGTCGGCGCTTCCAGCGCGCGGGCCAGGTCGGCGCTCGGGCTGAGGCCGGCCACCCGCACGGTGACGATGCCCAGCCCCATGTCCTTGAGTCTCGTGCCTTCCAGAAGCCCCGCGCCGATTCCCGCCTGGATCGGCCCGGCCCCTTCGGCCAAAAGGTCATGAACATCGCGATGCTCGATGTAGCGGGCACTCTGATACTGCGCCAGGCCGATCAGCAGGCTGGCGATGCGCTCCAGCGGGTCCGTGCGCAGGCGGCCGGTGCGCAGGTCGATGGTGAAATCCACACGGTCCGCCAGCAGGTCGGGCTCGGCCGCGCGCCAGGTGATGGTGCCCTGGACGGTGACGACCTGATAGTCGCGCGAGCGTGCCTGAAAAACGAAATCGGTGTCCCGGTCGTCGGCGGGAATTTCCATGATGCTGGTGCGGTCCGGATTGAACCAGAAAGCGAGCCCGCGTCCGGACCGCGTCCGCACGCCTCGCTTGAAGGCGATGATGCTGCTCGATGCCTCGCTGCGCAGATGCCGGTAGGTGAAGAAGCGGGTGATCTCGGCCATGCGTGGCTTATGCCGAAAAGAGGCTGCGCTGCGTAGGCCCGGCGGCAGGAAGGGCTCATACGTGGGCCGGGCACGTCAGAATCAGCCGGTCGTAATCCTCCGCATTGCCGAACATCCATTCATCCAGGGTGACCTGATTGCCAGGCCCGAGCCTCGCGAGCACGAACACCGCCTTGTCCTCGCCTTCGCTCCTCGTCACCTCATGGAACACGGACTCACCAGGGTTGAGCGGCACGAAGCTGCGCACGTAAGGCGGTGCGTCCGATCCGCTATCGCCAGCCGGACGCACCAGCAGCATGGCCAGGTGGCCGCCCGAGATATCGGCGGCGAAACTCCACTTGGCGTAGGTGAAGCTCGTCGGCACGACGGAGACGAACTTGCATTCGAGCACGCGCTGACCGAGGGCCGTGCTGGGCGCGCCAAGCAGAGCCAAAAGCAGAACCTGTAGCCTGGTCATCTTCATCCCCGCACCTTGCGACGGTGACAGCCGATCGTGCGCCCTTCGGCGTTCCACCAAATCATTCCTATGGTCGTTTCGCTAAAAAAATAGGTTGTAACTAGTCGGTGGCCGGGCACTTCCCCCATTCTTCAAGTCGTCGTCCCTACAGCCAAACATCCGTATCCTGCCATTTCGGCGCCTTGTCCTTGTCGATGATCATCGCCCGCACGCCCTCGGCAAAATCGGGGTGCATCGTCACGCAGCGTGTCAGCGACAGCTCCGCGGCAAGGCAATCTTCAAGCGTCCTGTCCGCGCCCGCCTGGATGATTTCAAAACTCCAAGTCAGCGCGCTGGGGGACATCGCGCGCAGCACGCTCAATACGCCCTCGCCCCACGCGCCTTCGGCACGCAGCCGCGCCAGCACCTCCGCCAGGCTCGGCGCCGAAAAACACCGGTCGATTTGCTCCATCTGCCCGGCCAGCGAAAAGGCCGGCAACGCCTGTGCATGCGCGCCCAGAGCCGCTACGCCATCGCGCGCCAGCGTCTCGCGCAACGGGGTCAGCCCCGCGCGGGGCACGAAATGCGTCGCCAGCCCGGCATGCACGGCATCGGCGCCGGTGATGCGCGTTCCGGTCAGGCCCAGGAACATGCCCAGGGCCCCGGGCAGGCGCGGCAGCAGATACGTCGCCCCCACATCGGGAAACAGCGCAATGCCGGTTTCGGGCATGGCAAAGACGGCGTGTTCGGTGGCCACGCGGTATGTGCCGTGCACCGAAACCCCGATGCCCCCGCCCATGCAGAATCCGTCGATCAGCGCCACATAGGGCTTGGGGTAGCGGGCAATCGCCAGGTTGAGCGCGTATTCGGCTGAAAAAAAGGCTTCGATGGCCGCTTCGTCGCCGGCGAGCGCGGCATCGCGCACCGCACGAATATCGCCGCCGGCGCAAAACGCCCGCTCGCCGGCGCCCTCGATGGTGAGGGCGTGCACGCCCGGCGCCTCGCGCCACCCCTGAAGCGCCAAGGCGATTGCCGCGATCATGCCCGCGTCAAGCGCGTTGAGCGCGCGCTGGCGGTCCAGCACGAGGCGGCCGGTGCGGCCTTGGGTTGTGGCAATGACGTTCGTGCTCATGTGTCTGTCGTCTTTGATATTGTGCCAACCCGCTTATAGATGACGCCCGACAGGAACAGGGTCGTGCCTTTGGCGCATGCAAGGCGGACAGCCAGGCGGCACCCCATCTCTACCGGCCTGCGGCGCCCAGGCCACCGCGCAGATCACGGCGGGGCTGCCGCTTGAGAATGACATAGCTGCCATCCGTCCACGGGCGAATAAGCGTGTCCGGCGCGAGGAACGCCAGCGGCGTTATGGCGCCTGCCGCAATGCGCGCGCCCGGTGGCGGTTCGCAGATGACAGTCAGGCGGAGCACAGGCGCTTTTTGCGGCGCCAGGCGCTGGAGCGGGCCAAGTCCCGCCGCGACGTTCTGCGCGAGGTAATGCGAGAAGGCCTCCGATGTCTGTGCTTCGAACCGCGGCTTGGGGCAGGCGCCGGTCAGGGGATCATCGAAGCTTGCCGGGCCGATTGTGATGGTGCCACCCGCCAAATCCGCCGGCAGCACACCCGCCGGCGCGCATTGCGCGCAAGCCAGCTTTGTCATTTGCCATTGCCCAGCCAGAGCCGCGGGAAACCCCCGCTCGGCGCCCAGGATGCGGCCGGCCGCAGTGCTGCAAAGCACGCCCGCCGTGAGGACGATGGCCAGGCGGTTCATCGGGTTGCGCCGGAACCGGCGTATCGGAACAATTTATAGGGACGCGAGCCCCAATAGAGATTCGACATGTTGACGTGGCCGTCACCGCGCCGGGACTGTTTGCCGACAAAAGCCAGGGGCGGCCCGGCATCCGTGACGATAGCAACGTGGCCGACGCCAGGGCTGCCATCGTAGGGCACGCGGCCGGGCGGGAAGTAGATGATGTCGCCCGGCTGGGCGTCGCCGGTGACTGGCACGAACTGAACATTATTCGCAATGTTTATCGAGGACAGATACGTGTAGCCCGGATCGACGGGGTGCAACGCGAGATAAACGAAATACGAGCAGTCGAACCCTGACACCTCGCTTTTGCCTCCCAGAACGTAGGGGGCGTTCTTGGTGCGCGCGTTCACCGCATTGGCGGCGTCCACGATGGCACTGCCGCTTGGCGTCACATCTGCCATCCGCGAAGCTATCTCGTCCAAGCTGGTCCGGTGCAAGGCTGGTACCGGAGCAATGGGGCGGTCAAGTACCCGCCTCTATTCACGCCTGCCACCGCCAACCGCCGGCGCGGCGCAGCGCTTGACACCCCGCCGCCACGCCAGTAATCCACCGCGCTCCCGGTCACCCCCTCTTCGGGGTCCAACCGCCGATTGCAAAGGCACCAGAGCACACGGCGCCGTCGCCTCCTGTGGGGGCTGGCCTAGGCCGTGCGCAAAGCTGCAACCCGCACGGATGGCCCGCCATCCTGTGTGGGCGTTGCGTGTGCCATCGGCCTGGACCACGGCAGAAAGGCGGCGCCGGGACTGAGCAGGCAAGGACAGAGACGCGTTAATGCCGACGATCAACCAGCTGATTGCCAAGGGCCGTGAGCCCGCGGCCAAGCGCAACAAGGTCCCCGCGCTGCAGGGCTGCCCGCAGAAGCGCGGCGTCTGCACGCGCGTCTACACGACGACGCCGAAGAAGC
>CAXUNZ010000298.1:0-4020 GCA_964252525.1 uncultured Acetobacteraceae bacterium | reverse complement strand
CTTAATCGCGCGCTTGCGCTGCCCGCGGTGATCGCACGGAAATTCGGCCGCCCGTCCGCCATCTTCGCGCCCAATCCGGCGGTGATGAAAAAAGACGATGGCGTGAATTACGCCTATATCCGTCCGCTTGTCACCATCGAGCCGACGGCGATCACCTTCGGCATGACCGTCGATGTCAGCATCGGCGTAGAGGATTTATCGACGCTGGTCCGGGCGATCGAAACACCCGCCCGCCCTCTCGTGCTCGTGGCGTGGGAGCACAACAACCTCGTCAAGCTCGCACGCGCCTTGATGCGCGCGCATGGCGGTGATCCGGGGATCGTTCCGGATTGGAACAGGGAGGATTTCGACAGTCTTTACGTGCTGCGCATTGCAGACAGGAAAATTTCTTTTACGCACGCTCGGGAGAACTTGGACAATCAGCCTGCACTTTGTCCAAAATGAAGTTGGGGGGATGTGCCACTCCCCCAAACGCCCCGTCTTTATTAAGGGCGAAGACATATATCAAACGATGGCATTTATCTTGCCTGCTGTATGGCGGACAATACCCAATGCCCGCCCGACGAGCGCAGGAACGTCCAAAACTCGCTAACCGTCACGCGCTCGCTCGCCGAACCGTCGACCACCCGGCCGCTCATATCCTTCGTCACGTCGAACATCGAAAAGCGCATGCTGACCGTGGCATATTCGCGATTGCCCTCCGCCCACGCCTCCGACAGATCGCCTTGCAACAACCGCACATCCAGCACCTGGTTGCGCACGCCGCGGCTGGTCTGCTCGGCCATCTGCTCGGCGAAATAGCTCACCATCTCCGGCGTGGCCATGGCTTGCAGACCGTTCAGGTCATGGTTGGACCACGCGCTCTGAATGCCCTGCAGCAACTGGCTGAACATAGTGTAGTCGCCCGCACTCAACGTCACCGGCCGCGCGCGCGGCCCGGCGCTGCCGGCGCCAATCGGGCCACCCGGTTGCTGAAACATGTTGCGCGCGAAACCGCCCACGCCGCCGGCCATCGCCGGCACGCCCATGAAGCGGCGCATGATCCAGCGACCGATGAAAAACAGCAGCACCAGTTGCAGAATCAGCCCCAGAAACCCGCTGCCGCCGCGAAAGCCGAAGAAGCCGTGGCCGAACAGCATCCCGCCGATGCCCGCACCCAGCAGGCCGCCCATGAGCCCGCCCATCAGCCCGGAGCGAAAGCCGCTGCGGCCCATGCCGTATCCCCCCATGCCGTAGCCGGACTGCCCATAGCCCGAATTGCCATAGGAATTTGGCGTCATGCTGCGCTGGAAGGGCGAGGCGCCCCCCGGTGCACCCGCCGTTCCCGGCGCCGAAGACCAGCTGCGGCTGCCGCGGCTGCCGAGGGAGAGTCCCATGCCGGGCCGGGCATCAGCCAAGGCCGGTGCCAGAGCCAGGATGAGAGCAAGAAAGACTGGGATGGCGCGGCGCATGGCGTCCTCGGGCGGAAGCGAACGTGCTCTATATGGGAGCGGCCGGCGTGGCCAGGAAGGGCGTGGCGCCAGGCGCGTCGGGCAAGTTCATCCAGGCCGGTATGCACGCGACGACGGCCCTGCCCTCCACCTGCAGCGGGGCCGCCAGCGCATCGAGGCGGAGCATGGCCAGGCCGCGACCGTCCTGGCTGGAACGCATCTCTCCCACCTCCCGGTTGTCCGCCAGAATAGGCGTGCCGCGCGCGGGCAGGGGCGCGTCGGCGCGCACGGGCACCAGGCGGCGCTTGAGCAAGCCGCGGTAGCGGGTGCGCGCGGTCAGCTCCTGCCCCATGTAACAGCCCTTGGTCCAGGAGACGCCGTGGAGCTCATCGAAGCCGGCCTCCAGCAGCACGGTCTTCTCGGCGTCCAGATCGCGCGCGCCATCGGGCAGACCCAGCGCCAGCCTGTGGGCGTCCCACATTCCGGATGCGGCCGTCGCGGAAAGCGGGGTTTGGGTGAGGATGCGCCAACCGGCCTCGGGCAGGCGCGGATCGGGCGCGGCGATGGCGCCCTCCACAACAGGCGCGGCATCCGTATTCCAGGCCGCATGGACGGCCAAAGGCGTGTCGGCGATGTCAATGCGCGTACGCAGGCGGAAACGGGCCAGGCGTGCCGACACCATTGCGGCTTGATCGGCCGCGCAATCCAGCAGCAGGCGTGCGCCCTCGCTGAAGATGAAGAAATCGGCCAGCCACTTGCCTTGCGGAGTCAGCACGGCGGCCCAAACCGCGCAACCGGGTCCGGCCAGCGCCACGTCATTGGACACCAGGCCGTTGAGGAAGCTCACGCGGTCGGCGCCGCTGACCGCAAGCACGGCGCGGTCCGCCAGGTGGGCAAGCTGGGTCATTGCCGTGCAGGTGGCGCGCGGGCAGACGGGCGGCAAGGGTCCGCCCGGACAGGCAACAAGGGGGTTAAGCGATTAACCTTGCGGGGCCTAGTGTTGGCCGGCTTGCCTGTGGCACAACGCCGGCGGGCTGGCCCATCCACTGGAGTTTCCTGCATGCGCTCCACGCGCGTCATTCTGGCGACCATGACGATTTTGTCCGGCTCGGCCCTGGGCGCGGCGCCTGCCCTGGCCGCAAAGCCGGTGCCCCGGCCCTCCGGCGCTTATCCGGCGGATACGCTGCCGACCGATCAGCCAGACTTCACCCCGCACACGCTGGCCGAGACGCTGGGCATCGCTTACGAAACGAACCCGCAATTGACGGGTGAGCGCGCGCATCTGCGTTCGGTGGACGAGAACGTGCCGACCGCGCTCGCCGGCTGGCGGCCGACGGTCGTGATCAATTCGAGCTGGGGCGCGGCGGCGGGACGTTATGATACGCAAACGAACTGCGGCGCGCCTAGCGTCTTCGGACAGGCGCCTGCGGGTTATACACAAGGCCCCTGCTATAGCACAGGCAAGGTGCCAACGCCGCAAGGCGGCAAGACTTACGATGACTACGCCGACTACACCGTCTCCCAGAAAAACAATCGCACCACCTACACCAACACCGGAACGATCACGCAGTACCTCTACCGCGGCGGCCACACCTCGGCCACGACCCACCAGGCGGTCAACAACGTCTATGCCGAACGCGCCCGCCTGATCGGCGAGGAAGAAACCGTGTTCAGCGACACGATCAACGCCTACGTCACCTTCATCGAGGACCAGCAGCTCCTCGCGCTGGACAAGCAGAACCAGCAGGTGCTGGGCGACGAATTGCGCGCCATCAACGACCGCTTCCGCGTGGGCGAACTGACCCGCACCGACGTGGCGCAAGCCGAGGCGGCGCTGGCCCAGGCCATCGCAACGGAGCAGACCGCGGCGGGCAATCTGGAAACGGCGCGGGCCGCCTTCGTGCGCGCCGTCGGCATCACCCCGCCCACCGACCTGGCCGATCCTCAGCCGCTTCGCCTTCCCGTCACCTCCGAAGGCGAAGCCTCCGACCTCGCCAGTGCCAATAATCCTTCCGTCATCGCCGACCTGTTCACCGAAGCCCAGCAGAAGGACGCTATCGACGCCGCCTTCGCCGCCCTGGGGCCGCAGCTTTACCTCCAGGGGCAGGGTTTTCAGACTGTCGGCTCCTCCCTGCGCGGCATCAGCCAGTATGGCGTGCAGGCGACCATCAACCTGACCGTGCCGATCTATCAGGGCGGCTCCGAATACGCCGCCATCCGCCAGGCGCGGCAGAACTACCAGGAAGCGGTGCGCGCCACGCAGGACGCGCGGCGGGCGGCGCGCGAACAGGCGGTGCAGGCCTGGGACACGCTGGTGGCGGCGCGCGCGGCGACCGCAAGCTCGCACATCGCGGTGCGCAGCGCCCAGATCGCGGTCGAGGGCACAGAGCGCGAGGCCCTCGTCGGCTCGGCCACCACGCAGGATGTGCTGATTCAGCAGCAAAATCTTCTGTCCGCACAGATTACTTTGGTACAAAATATCACCAGCATCGTGACGGCGTCCTACGGCGTGGCCTCGGCCATCGGCCGGCTGACCGCCAACGACCTCGGCCTCGCGGTGCCGCTGTATGACGAAACGGCGTACTACAAC
>CAXUNZ010000297.1:0-4058 GCA_964252525.1 uncultured Acetobacteraceae bacterium | reverse complement strand
ACGATGCGCCGTATCAGGGCGCGTAGGAAAGCTGGCCGAACAGGCCATCTTCTTCGTCACTCGTCCCGGCGGAGAAGTAGACGTCCGACGCGTTGCCGCCGCTGCCGCCATTGCCCGCGATCAGGCCCCACAACCCGTCGATTTCGATCGGCTTGTGGTTGACATCGTGCAGCGTGCCGCCCTGCTTGAGGCGCATGGTGAAGCCATTGATGCGGCCGTCCCCGAAATTGCCGATCAGCAGGTGACCGGCAAAACCGCCGAAGCCTTTCGGCGCGATGGCCATGCCCCAGGGCTGGTTCAGCTTGCCGTGGGCGAAGCTGGCCAGCACCTTGCCGGTGGCATCGATTTCCTGCACGGCGCCGAGGCCGGGACCGGACTGGCCGTCATGCTTGGCCTTGTCCTGCTTGGCGTACGTGACGAACAGGCGTCCGCCGAAATCGGCGATGTTGTAGGGTGCGTAGCCGGATTCCAAACCGCTTCGCGTGATGCTGGAAACGAGCTTGAACGTCGAATCGAACACGTCGATTTCGTTGTTGTGAAAATCGGTGGCGAGCAGGAAGACGTTCTTGCTGGCGTCGGTGTAGAGCGTCACGCCTTTGTACACGGCGTGCATGGTGGAACGATCGACGGCGACGATGGCCTTGGTGCCGTCGACATTGGGATTCCAGCCGGAGATGGTGCCATCTTCGGTGACGAAGATGAAAATCGCCGGGCCGGTGTTGCTGCCTTCGGTGACGGTGAAGCCGCTGCCGCCGTTGAACACCTGGCCCGTGGGCGTGCCGGTGCCGGAACCGCCGCCGGCGGCGGGAATGGTGACGACGAGCGGATTAATGCTGCCGCTAGTGGTGTAGAGGGTGCTGAGGCCGGTGGCATTATCGGAAACCCAGAATTCGCCGCCGGGACCGTAGGAAATGCCCCAGGGGTTTTTCAGGTTGGGATCGGTGAAGGCGGCGTTCGTGGCGCCATCGGACACCAGATTGGTTTGCGTGAAGCTGCCCGCGAGCGCCGGCGAAGCAGCCAGGATGGTGAAAGCGGCCAAAGCCATCTTGAGAGTCATGAATTGCGTTTCCGTTCGATGAGCGCGCTTTCATTGGGAAATGCGCCGACCCATAAACCCCAGACGAGATGGCCGCCCGCTAATTCCCAGCCCAATCGAATAAAAGTTCTTTGCTTCTTTCTTTCAAGAAAGAAGAAATTGCCTCGCGCTTGCCAGCACTGCCGTTTGCGCCGTATGGTCGCCCGCAGAAGTCGGTGGCCCTCAACCGGGCTGAAACGGGAACGCGGTGGCAAGCCGCGGCTGCCCTCGCAACTGTAAGCGCCGCATGCTTGCTCCACGAAGCCATTGCCGCACGCGCGGCGAGAAGGCGGGGCGGGCGGACCCGGACGGGTCCACGGCGCGAGCCAGGAGACCGGCCGGCTTCGAGACGGCGCGCACGTTCCGGGCGAGGTGTACCGGGGCCACGGGAGAAAGACCCGAGAGGCGGGCAATCGCCCCATCAATCCGGCCCTGCTGGCGCAGGGCACGCCGGAGCCTGTCGCCATGCGCTTATACGCGCCCGTTTTTTGTCTTCTGCTGTTTCCTGCGAAATTGCTTGCCCAGCCTGCCTCGCCGGAAGCGGCGCCGGCATCCGAACAGGTCGTTGTGACCGCGACGGGCGTGCCGACGCCGGCGCGGGAGATCGCGGCCGGGGTCACGGTGATCGACCGCGCGGTCATCGAGCGCCGCGGCTATACCGATCTGGTGCAGGCGCTGTCGGCCGTGCCTGGCTTGCGGGTGGCGCAATCGGGCGGTCCGGGGTCGCAGGCTTCCGTGTTCATCCGCGGCACAAATTCGAATCATGTGCTGGTGCTGCGGGATGGCGTGCCGATCAACGACCCTGCCGATCCGGGCGGCGCGTTCAATTTCGGCGACGACACGCTGAACGATATCGAGCGCATCGAGGTGATCCGCGGGCCGATGAGCGGGTTGTACGGATCCGGCGCGATCGGCGGCGTGATCAACCTGATCACCCGCAAGGCGGCAGGGCCGTTGCATGGCGAGGTCACGCTGGCGGGCGGCTCGCAAAACACCGGGCTAGCGCGGGCGAATATTTCCGGCGGCAGCGGGATTTGGGATGTGCGGGCGACGGCGGAGGGGTTTTCGACGCAGGGGTTCGATCAGACGCCGGGGCGGGAAAGCGTGTCCATGGGAGAATCGGATGGTGCGCGGGAGAAGCTGGGCACGATCGAACTCGGGGTAACGCCGGTGGACGGCACGCGCGTTTCGCTGGCGCTGCGCGGTCGGGACGAGAAGTATGGGTACGACGAAGCGGGTCTGGTGACGTATGACGGCGGCAATGCCAGCGGCTATGATGCGTCGGTGAATGGCAGGCTTGGCTTTGTCAGCCATCTTTTCGACGATTTGTGGACAACGTCGCTGACGCTGGCGCGCATCATCGATGACCGGCATTACACGGTCACCGCCGATCCGCTCGATCCGAATAACGATGGCGAGGACGATACTTATCACGGCCGCCGCAACACGGTCGATTGGAGCAACACGGTGCGTCTGCCTTCGCTGTGGCATGTTGACGGCGCGGCGCTGACGTTCGGGTATCAGCACGTCAACGACAATGCCTCGACGAATCTGAACGACAGCTTTGGCGGGTATCCCTATGCCAGCCAGACGCGCGCGCATGACGACACGGATGCCGGTTTCGCCGGGCTGCAGGGCCGCGTCTTCGGCCGTCTGACGCTGGACGGGCAGTTGCGCGAGGATGCGACGACCATTGCCGGCGATGCATTCACCTGGCGCACGGGCGGCGTGTTCGACATCAGCGAAATCGCCACGCGATTGCGCGCGTCATACGGCACGAGTTTCCGCGCGCCCTCGCTCTACGACCGTTACGGCGTGGATGATGCCGGCTATGTCGGCAACCCAAATCTACGGCCGGAACACGCGCAGGGGTGGGAGGCGGGTGTTTCGACGGATCTGAAGCTGCCCACGGAGGCGGGAACGGCAACCGCCAGCGTCACGTATTTCGACAATCGCATTCACGACCTGATCGAGGTGAATTTCGACGCCTTTCCCTACATGCCGGAGAACATCGACCAGGCGCGGACGAAAGGCGTCGAGGCCACGCTGTCCTGGCGCAGCGGCGCGTGGCTGAGCGGCGATGTCGGCTACACCTATACGGATGCGCGCAACCTGCGGACCGGCGCCTTGCTCTTGCGCCGGCCGGAAAACGCGGGTTTCGCCGATCTGCGGTTGAACCCATGGCCGGCCTTCACCATCGCGCCAGCGCTGACCTATACCGGACGCTTCAGCGATTACCTGACGAACGATATGGGCGAAGCGACTTATTCTCCGGCGCTGGCGCGCAGCGGCCTGATCGTCAACCTGAACCTGACCTGGCAGGCTACGCCGCGCCTCGCCGTGTTCATCTGGGGAAAGAATCTGGGGGGTTCGACGTTCGAGCCGGTGAGCGGCTATGTCACCCCAGGCACGTCGGCGCTGATCGGAACGAAGGTGAGTTTTTGACCGAACACGAGGCCACTTTGTTCGAAGCGGTGCTGACGCCGCACCGCAGCCTCTCGCTTCGCGGCCTGGGTATCGTGCTGGGTTTTCTGGGCGTGGTCAGCCTCGGCGTCACCACGTTGTTCTGGTATCTCGGCGCCTGGCCGATCGCCGGCTTCAATGGCGGGGAGATGCTGGCCGCGGCCGCGCTGCTGCGCGCGCACGCCCGCAGCCGCCGGGAACGCGAGGTGCTGCTGCTGAGCGAGAGCGGCATGCGGGTCATTTTCTTCGACCAGAATGGCGGCACGCGCGAGCGACATCTGCCGAGCGGTTGGTTGAACGTGGTGCTTGAAGAACGGCAAGGCCGCGTGCCCGGCTTGCTGCTGACCACGCATGGGCGGCGGCTGGAAGTGGCGCGCATGTTGGGCGAGGAGGAAAAGCGCGATTTGGCGGAATCGTTGCGCGCCGTGCTGTACCGCATGCGCAATCCAGTGTTCGATAATCCGCAGTTGCAGGCGAGAAGCTTGTGAAGAGTGGGGGAGATGTGGCTGACGTATACGTC
>CAXUNZ010000296.1:0-4072 GCA_964252525.1 uncultured Acetobacteraceae bacterium | reverse complement strand
AGCGAAGCAAAAAAATCGACGGGGGGTCTGGGGGGGATGGCACATCCCCCCCAGCTTTCCCATAAAAGTCGTTACGGGTGTTATAGTGTCCCCGCCGCCCTGTTGGGTTCGCGAGGTGGTAAATACCATGGGTCACCATTCAGGCTAATGGAGATTGGCATGCGACGCGCAACGGTCATCGGCTTGTTCGTGGTGCTTCTGCTCTCTGGTGGGGCGGCTTTCGTTTGGCACTGGCTGACGCCATCGCCGAATGGTCCGCAGGCGCCCGCCGACTACGCTGACAAAGCAAACTGGGTTTGCCTGCCGGGGCGATCGGATAGCTGCGCGGCCGATCTGAGCACCGTCGCCATCGCGGCAAACGGCTCTACCACGCCGGTGTTGTTGCCGCGGCAGACCGACCCGGCGATCGACTGCTTTTACGTCTATCCCACCGTCTCCCGTGCGCGCACCGCGAATGCGCCTTTGAAAGTCAGCCCGGAAGTTGCGTATGTGACACGCGAGCAATTCGCGCGATTCGGCACGGTATGCCGGCCATTCGCGCCTGTGTACCGTCAGGGAACACTCAAGGCGCTTGAGGCTTCCGCGATGGGATTGGGCACCTTGGGCGGCGATCGCGATCTCGCCTTCGGCGATGTGCGCGATTCCTGGCGCTACTATTTGGCGCATGACAATCAAGGCCGTGGCGTGGTGCTGGTGGGGCACAGCCAAGGGTCGCGCATGATCAAGCGATTGATTCAGGAGGAGATTGAAGGAAAGCCGGCGCAGAAGCTGCTGGTCTCGGCAATGCTGCTCGGCAATGGCGTGGTTGTTCCCACGGGCCGGGATATGGGTGGCGATTTCAAGACTGTGCCGTTGTGCCGGGCGGCTGCCCAGACAGGGTGTGTGATTGCCTATTCATCCTTTCGGGCCAGCGCGCCGCCTCCGCCGGATAGCCGGTATGGCCGCGACCCTGGAAACGGTTTTGCCGTCTCGTGCACAAATCCCGCTTCATTGGGCGGTGGCAAGGCAATACTCAACGCCGTCTTTCCGGCGCATGGGCCGCTTGCAAAAACGCCCTGGGTCAACAACGGCACCGATATCGCCGCGCCGTTCGTGACGGTGCCCGGGCTGATTTCTGGGGAGTGCGTGCACGATGGGCACGGCACCTACCTGGCCGTCTCGTTCAACAGTTCGCCGAATGACGTCAGGCGCAATGACATAGATGGCGATGTGAGAGTTTTTGGCAGCATCCGACCAGAGTGGGGCCTGCATCTTGTCGACGTAAATCTAACCCAAGGCGATTTGCTGTCGGTGATTCAGGCCGAAACGAATGCATTCAAAGACGACACGGCACGATCATCCACGCCGTAGAGGCGTTGCCGCCTCGATGCGAGATGCTGCCTAGGCTGCCACCCCGGCTGGATCTAGCCGGTATCCGCCACCCTCGGTCACCAGCAACCGCGCATTCGCCGGATCGGGTTCGATCTTTTGCCGCAGCCGATAGATATGCGTCTCCAGCGTATGCGTCGTTACCGCCGCGTTATATCCCCACACCTCGTTGAGCAGGATTTGGCGCGCCACAGGCTTGGTCCCCGAGCGATACAGAAACTTCAGGATCGCCGCTTCCTTTTCGGTCAGCCGGATGCGGCGATTGCGCACCGGCTCCTGAAGCAGTTTCGCAGACGGTCGGAACGTGTAGGGCCCGATCGTGAAAACGGCATCCTCCGAGTTCTCGAATATGCGCAATTGCGCGCGCAACCGCGCCAGCAACTCATTCAGCCGAAACGGCTTTGCAATATAGTCGTTTGCCCCGGCTTCCAGGCCGCGGACCACGTCGCTCTCGTCGTCCGAACCGGTCAACATGATAATCGGTATACGCCAGCCCTGCCGACGTAACTCGGCGCAAAAATCCCGCCCATCGCCATCAGGCAGCGACACATCCAGGATTAACGCATCCAGCCGCGTCTCACCGCTGGCCAAACGCGTCTCGGCCTCGGACACCGAGCCCGCTTCCTCGGCAAGGAACTCGCCGTCCACCTGCAACTGGGCAGCCAGCTCAGCGCGCAGGGACCTGTCGTCATCCACGATCAGGATGGGGCGTTCACCCGCCATCTGCCTCTTACTCCAATCAACTCGGCGCACGATAGGCAGCGCGCGACCCGCATTGTAGTGATTGTAAGTCTCGAACCGTTGAATGGGTTGCAGCCCGTTTGCAGGTCCGGCTGCTTTCGCCTCCGGCTCGAGTTCCAGACAGGTGTGACTCATGCTCGCAATTCCGTGATGAAAACCTGGCTGGGAGGCCGATTATTCGGGGCGGAAAGCTGACGTGGCTTGTTTCGCGGCCTGGCCGGACGACCTATGCAGGGAAGGCGGATATCACCTGCATGACGCCGCCCCTCTCGCAGTTTATTGGGCTCCACCGCCAGTTCATGAACCATCCCCGCCGCTCCCTTGCCGATACCGTCGCCACGCGCGGCGAAGCCCAGCTCTCCGCTGGCGCGCCGGGCTTCGGTGCGTCACCATCGGCATACGTTCGTCACGCAATTTTGGATGCGCGTGCTGGACTCCCGGTTGCAGTCTTTCGTCCAAGCGCGGTACAAGCGCCGCTGGTCGTGCTGCCCGCGGAAACGGCGGTCGCGAGTAGCCTCGCCCTCTTTTCGGGCGTGACCACCGGCGCGCCGCTGCTGATCCTGGCGCCTTCACGGGCCGCGGACTTGCTGGGGCAGGCGGAGGCAGCCGAGGCGCCCGTCGCCCTTCGCCTGGCACGATCCTGCCTGACGCCGGCGTGTCTGGCCGCGCTCGCCGATCCGACGCGGCCTCAGCCAGAGACATTCGAAGGCATCAGTGCCGCGGACATGCCGGCGCTGGGACCGGCGGCGATGCACCTGGCCAAGCTGGGACGCTTGCTGCCCACCGTGCTCGTGGGCGAAGCGGCCGCGGGCCATGGTCTGCCTGCCGTGCCGGCCGCGGACGTGCTCGCCTATCAGGCGGAGGCTGTGACCACCCTGGCGCGCGTGGCCGAAGCTACCGTGCCGCTTGCCGAAGCGCCGGATGCACGCATGCTCGCCTACCGCCCCGCCGATGGCGGCGTGGAGCACGTGGCGCTGCTGATCGGCCGGCCGGAGGCGGCCACCGCGCCGCTGGTGCGCATCCATTCCGAATGTTTTACCGGCGACCTGCTGGGCAGTCTGCGCTGCGATTGCGGGCCACAACTGCATCAGGCGATCAGCCGCATGCATGCCGAAGGCGCGGGCGTGTTGCTGTATATGGCGCAGGAGGGCCGCGGCATCGGCCTGGTCAATAAGCTGCGCGCCTACGCGCTGCAGGACCGCGGCCTGGATACGCTGGACGCCAATCGCGCGCTGGGCTGGGGCGCCGATGAGCGCAATTTCGCCGCCGCCGCGCTGATGCTGCGGGATTTGGGCATCTTGCGCGTGCGGCTGCTGACGAATAACCCCGAGAAGGCCGCGACCCTAGAAGCGGCCGGCATCACGGTGGAGAGCCGCCTGCGCCACGCCATTGCCGCCAATGGCGTGAACGATGGCTACCTGGAGACCAAGGCCAGGCGCTTTGGACATCTGCTGGGATGAGCCACGCGCGCGCCTTCTACAGCCCCGGGAGCCAGTTCCGTTTCAAGGGCGAGGTGTTCCGCGCCGCCTGCGGACGTGGCGGCGTGCGCGCCGACAAGCAGGAAGGCGATGGCGCGACGCCCGCGGGCGTGCTGCCCCTGCGGCGCGTTTACTACCGCGCCGACCGGCTGGGCCGGCCCAAGACCGTGCTGCCGCTGGAGCCGCTCTCACCCAAGGACGGTTGGTGCGACGATCCGTCGGTGCCGGCCTACAACGCGGCCATGAAGCTGCCTTCCACGGTACATCATGAGGAGCTGTGGCGGCGGGATCAGGTCTACGACGTGATCGGCGTGCTCGGCTGGAATGATGCCCCGATGGTACGTGGCCGCGGCTCGGCGATCTTTCTGCATGTGGCAAGCCCCAATTACGCGCCGACGGATGGGTGCATTGCACTGGCGCTGTTCGATCTGCTGCATGTGTTGGCGGGCGGGCTGACGGAAATCGAGGTCAGCCTATAGAAGAAC
>CAXUNZ010000295.1:0-4107 GCA_964252525.1 uncultured Acetobacteraceae bacterium | reverse complement strand
GAACAACGGAATACAGCGAACTGGCGTTGCCGGGCGGGCATGTCGGCGTGTTCGTGGGCGGCAAGTCGCAGAAGCTGTTCGCACCTGGAGTGTTTGCGTTTCTGCAGAAACACGACCGGGCGGCGTCATGAAAAACAAGATCGTCTCACCCGCCGAGGCCATCGCGATCATCCGCTCCGGCGACACCGTCTCCATTGCCGGCTTCGTCGGTATCGGGACACCGGCCTGACATTGGTGTTCGCGGCGGCCCCGGGGGATGCGAAGGAGCGTGGGCTGAACCGGCTGGCGCATCCCGGGCTGGTGCGCCGCGCGATCGGCGGACATTGGGCGCTGGTGCCGAAGCTCGCCAAGCTGGCGCTCGACAACAAGATCGAGGCCTACAACCTGCCGCTCGGCTGTATCGCGCAGCTCTATCGCGACATCGCGGCGCGACGTGCGGGTCTGCTGTCGCGCGTCGGCCTGCGGACGTTCGTCGATCCGCGTCAGGACGGCGGCAAGATCAACGCCTGCACCACCGAAGATCTGGTCGAGCTGCTGGAGATCGGCGGCAAGAACTATCTACTCTACAAAGCATTCCCGATCCATGTCGCGCTGATACGCGGCACCACGGCAGATACCGCCGGCAACATCACCATGGAACGCGAGGCGCTAACGCTCGATGCGCTTTCCGCCGCAATGGCCGCAAAAAACTCGCGCGGCTTTGTCATTGCGCAAGTGGAACGTATCGCGCAGGAGGGTTCGCTCGACGCAAGGCGGGTTCAGGTTCCTGGCGTGCTGGTGGACTGCGTGGTGATCGCCGATCCGGAGAATCATCGGCAGACCTATGCGACGGCGCATAACGGCGCGTTCTCCGGCCAGCTGCGCGTACCGATGGACCGCATCGAACCGCTTCCGCTGGACGAGCGGAAAATCATCGCCCGACGCGCGGCGCTCGAACTGCCGCCTGGGGGCGTGGTCAATCTCGGCATCGGCATGCCGGAAGGCGTGGCGGCGGTGGCGGCGGAGGAGAAGGTGCTGCGCTATGTGACGCTGACCGCGGAGCCTGGCGTGATCGGCGGGATGCCCCAGGGGGGTCTCGATTTCGGCGCCGCACTTAATCCGGATGCGGTGATCCAGCAGAACCAGCAATTCGATTTCTATGATGGCGGCGGGCTCGATCTGGCAGTGCTCGGCATGGCGCAGACCGACGGCGAGGGCAACGTGAACGTCAGCCGCTTCAACGGCCGGCTGGCCGGGGCGGGCGGATTCATCAACATCAGCCAGAACGCGCGCAAGGTGGTGTTCACCGGCGCCTTCACCGCCGGCGGCCTGGTCACCGCGTGCGAAGACGGGAAACTACGTATCGTCAAGGAGGGACGCTCGCGAAAATTCATCGAGCGCGTGGAGCAGATCACCTTCAGCGGCGGCCTGGCCGGCGAGACCGGGCAGGCGGTGCTCTATGTGACCGAGCGCTGTGTGTTCAGCCGCACGGCAGCCGGAGTGGAGCTTACGGAGGTCGCGCCCGGCATCGACATCGACCGCGACATTCTGGCGCATATGGATTTCCGCCCGATCGTCGATACGCCCAAGCTGATGGACGGGCGTCTGTTCCATCCGGAGCCGATGGGAATGGAACAGACGCTCCTGGGCATGTCGATCGCCGAGCGCATCAACTTCGATGTCGAGCGGGACACGCTGTTCATCAATTACGAAGGCTTTTCGATACGCACCACGGACGATGTGGAACTCGTGCGCCGCGAAGTGGAGGGTCGTTGCCGAGCGATCGGCCATCGGATCGCGGTCGTCGTCAATTACGACCAGCTGGAGCTCGACGCATCGGTGAGCGACGCGTTCTTCTCGATGATCACCTATCTGCAGCAGCGCTACTATCGATCCGCCTCGCGCTACACCACGAGTGCGTTCATGCGTCTCAAGCTGGGCGCCAGCCTCGCCGAACGCGCCCTGGCGCCGCATGTCTTCGAGACGCTGCCCGAGGCACAAGCCTTCATGGCCGCGCAGGCCCCGAACGCGTAATACCAGAGGCCGCTGAGCGTGACTCACTGGCTGATTCCATTGGTTGGCGAATTCTGATTCGCTGCTCCAGACGCGGCGATTCGCCGTCAGGGAGGAGCACATGGGCAAGGCAGTAGCCATCACCCGCACGGACCACAGTGCCGCCGAGCTGCGCGGCCAGGCAGCGCAAAGCGGTGACGCCGACCAGACCCGACGGCTGCTGGCCATCGCCATGATCGTGGACGGCGCCTCTCGGGCTGACGCAGCGCGTCAGACCGGCATGGATCGCCAGACGCTGCGTGATTGGGTTCATCGCTACAATCAGCTCGGCGCGGACGGGCTGATCTCGCGCAAGGCCCCCGGTGCAGCGCCCAAGCTGACTGAGGCGCAGATGAGCGAAATCCGCCAATGGGTGATCGACGGCCCGGACCCCGCGATCCACAGAGTCATCCGCTGGCGCTGCGTTGACCTGTGCGGCGAAGTCGAGCGCCGCTTCGCCGTCAGCGTGGCTAAACGCACCATGGTCAAGTGGCTGCGCAAATGGCGCTTCACTCGGCTGCAGCCACGTCCGTATCATCCGAAGAGGGATGCCGCAGCACAGGAGGCGTTCAAAAAAACTTCCGTAGCCGCCTGAAGGAATGCTTGGCCGGCCACATCGCGATAACGGCCGTGGAGGTCTGGTTCCAAGACGAAGCCAGGGTCGGCCAGCAAGGCTCGCTCAGCTACGTATGGGCGCCGATCGGCTCACGTCCGCCCATGGTGCGCGATACCCGCCGGGACTCTGTATACCTGTTCGGCGCCATCTGCCCGCAGCGTGCCGCCGGCGCGGCGATCATCCTGCCGGCCGTCAATATCGAAGGCATGAACATGCACCTCGAAGAAATCAGCTCACAGGTCGCGCCAGGGTCGGTGGCAGCGGTGATATGTGACGGTGCCGGTTGGCATGCCAAGGGACGTGAGCTGACGGTGCCGGACAACATCGTGCTGGTTACGCTGCCACCGTATTCGCCGGAGCTGAACCCGATGGAGAATGTCTGGCAGTATCTGCGGGCCAATAAGCTCTCCGCCCGCATCTGGGACAGCTACGACGAAATCCTGGCGGCCTGCGCCGAGGCGTGGAACTGGCTCATCAAAGACCCTGAACGCATCCGTTCAATCGCCACTCGTGAATGGGCAACGGTCAATGTCTGAGGCGCTCTGGTATAAGAACCTTGCGACGATCGCGTATCGCAATCGTGGTGGCCTTGTTGGCGCTGTCTTCCGGGATCAGGGCGCAAACCGTGCTGCAGCCACCGGTCACTCCGGCTTGCGTGTCCTCGCCCTTCGGCTGGCGTCACACCGTGGGGCCGCACGCACCGGCCGGATTCCATAACGGGATCGATCTGCCGGCTCCGGCCGGGGCGTTGGTGCATTCCGCGGCGGCCGGGCGCATACTGGTCATCAAGCGCCAGGGTCTGGGTGGCGTCACCGTGCAGTTACAGCACGCGGACGGCATGATCACGCTGTACGCGCACCTCGGAAATCTGGTCCCGGCCATTGCGGAGGGCAAGCGCATTGTCGCCGCCGGCGAGAACCTGGGGCATGTGGCCCGCACCGGCGTCACCTACGGCACGCATGTCTTCTTCGCTGTTCTGGTCCACGGCCAGGCGGTGGATCCGCTGACCTATCTGGCGGTGCCGCGCTGCTGAGTTCCTACTGCTTATCTTCCAGCCAGGCCGCGACGCATTCTATCTGTTCTGGCTCCATCAGGGCCGGCGCGTGGCCGCACCGATCGAACTCGGCGAACGCTGCGCGTGGGCCGCGTCGCGTCATCTCCTGCGCGATCTCCGGCGACACCAGAAATGACGTGATGCCCCGCAGCAATAGAGTGGGACAGGTGATCGCGTCCCAGTAGTTCCATAGGCTCAGGTTGAAAAACCAGCCGGGGCGGAAGGCGGCGGTGATGTTGGGGTCGCTCAGCTTGCTCCAGCTACCGCCTTCGTTCGGCGTCAGGCTGTGACGTGCCATCTGGAGCCACTGGAGGTCGCTCAGCTCGCCGAAGGGCGCCAGGATCTCCCGATAATGCGCAACAGCCATTTCGAGATTGGCGAAGTCGCGCGGGGCCGTGCGCACGGC